>JAMXLJ010000138.1 GCA_024281095.1 Acidimicrobiia bacterium
CCCCGACGGCTCACCGGAGCATGGTCGGCGGTGTCCTCGATCGATGCCACCGTCCAACCCGCGGCCGCGAGCCACTCGAGCGCAACGTCGGCCGGCGGCACCGTGAGCACCGGTTCACCCGACTCTGCAAGCGCCTGTTCACGTGCCCGTTCCCCTTCGGTGGCCTCGCGATCTCGCGTCGAGATGCTGACCGCGAGGTCGCTGCCGGGTGCACCGCGCGCGGCCGTCACGCGCAGCAGCTCACGCACCGATTCTTCGGGCAGGTACCGCAACACGCCTTCGCACAGGAATTGCGTGCGTTGCTGCGGATCATGACCGGCGGCATCGAGTGCGTCTGCCAGGCCCGGTTTCGTGAAGTCGGCCGTGACGAACGCGATGTCGTCGACGGAAGCATCGATATCGCTCAGGAGACGTCGCTTCTCGGCTTGCGTCGCGGGGTGGTCAACCTCGAAGAAGCGCACGCCGGGCGTGCGAAACCGCAGCGCGCGTCCGTCGTAGCCGGCGCCGAGCACGACGACCTGGTCGACACCGTCGCGCAGCGCGCGGACCACTGCCGCGTCGAAGAACCGCGTCCGAACGGTGAACGACGCAAAGAACTCACTGTCGGCGCGGCGGCTCCAGTCGCCGCGCTCGTGGCGCAACTCGGCTGCCAAGGAGGCAACGAGCCGGTCGTCGGCCGCGCCGTCGCCGGTCTCCCATTCGGGGCGGCCGACCATGGAGCGCAGCACGGCGACGCCGCGAGCGGTCGATGACGCTTCGTCGGGACGCATCCCGCCATCACAGCACGTCTACGGGCCAGCGCTCGTCGTCTACCTGGAGACCTGCTGTTGCGCCTCGAGGAGGCTGAGTCGGTGAGTGCAGACCAGCGCGTGGAGCCGGTTCTCCAGTCTGTCCTTGACGTTGGCGGCCGGCCACGGCTCGGGCCAGAGGTTCCGAACGTCATCAGGGGCTCCACCGAGCTCGAGCGGGATGAGGTGATCGAGCTCGTAGAGCGAAGGCGAGCCCGCCAACCCGTAGGCCCTCATCCGTTCGAGCTTGATCCGGTTGGTCACCGCCTGCGTGGGGCGGACGCGTCGCGTGTACCCCGTGACGCAGATCGTGGAGTCGATGTTTGCCTGGATCACCCGAGGGTCCGCCGCACCAGGCGTGCAACGCACGTCTTGATGGCCGCTCGCTTCGACGCAGGAGGATGCCGCCACAGGAACGGATTGCGACGCCGGTGCGGCTCCCGGCGATGCTCGGATCGGCGTGGTGTGGGCTGTCGTCGTGGGTGTCGTCGTCGATGACGACGCGCAGCCGGCGAACAAGACGAGCGCGATCGCGTATACGACAAGTGCACGCTTCACGAGCCCCCTTTGCGCGCGACGCGGATCGCCGAGGCGACTGTATCGGCAGTGTCGAGCGTCGAGGTTTGTTCGCAGTCAGGGCGTGGGTGGCGCGGGGATGACGCCGACGGGATAGCTCACGTCGGGGAGCTCGACCCACGTCGGACCCGGGACGAGCCGGATCGGCTGCCCGGTGGGGTCGAGAAGGTCTGCGGGCTTCGCCTTGTCGGGTCGGACCCAGTGGCCCTTGACGAGCTTCCCGCCGGCGAACACCCAGACGTCGCCCTGTCCGATCAACGCCGCCTCCGAACCGAAGTTCCCGACGCCGCCGGTGTACTGCACCGCCATGACGACGACGTTCGCCGGTGCTATCTGCTGGCCCGATACCGTCAGGAACGGCTTGCCCGCGGTGCTGCGGAGCCAACGGCTCGTCGCTTTGTCCCACGTGTACGTCGTGTCGTAGCCGGGCTGGAACCCGATGTTGACCGCCGCAACGGGCGAGCCCGCGAACGTCTCGCCGGGATTCAGATAGCGGAACAGCGGTGGCGGGGGGACGGGCTTGCCGCCCAACGCGAACAGTTGCGCGCCTCGACCGTACAAATTGTGCGGGGCGGAGCGGCGACGGTCGCGGAACATCGCCGCGCCGGCGCCCGACTCGTCGACGACGTGCACCGGGGCCACGTTGATCGCGTTGCTGGCGTAGGCCGCGCCCCCCGAATAGGCGAAGATGCCGCCGACCGGCCACACGATCAGCGGGTCGGTCAGGCGCACGGACCGGACCGGCCCCACGACGGCCGGCACCTGTGACTGGAACATGGCGAGGAAGCGGGTGATGCCGCTCTCGACGACCTCTTCCCAGACGATGTCCGCGCTCTCGAGCCCCGCTTGCGGCCGGGCATACACGTCGAGGTTCTCCACTTTGACGTTCAGCACCGGCCGGGTCTGATACGCGCCGCTCGGATCCGGGACGCCGGTCAGCGGCGCGGTCGGCGGCGCCGCCGTGGTTGCCGTGGTCCCGTTGGACGTCGTCGTGGGCGACCGGCGTTGCGCGTGCTTCGAGCCTCCGCCACCACAGCTCGCCGCCGCGACCACCGCGACGACCAGGAACGCTGCGCTCCGACGCTGACGCGTCACGCGTGCGTGCCTCATCGGTATGACCGAACCTCGAAGGTCATCGTGCTCAGGTGGAGCAGCCCGTCCCATGCCGTTCGACAGTAGGGCGGCTCGGCATGCCGTTCGCGGCGCGCGGCGTTCATGAGATTCCTCTCATCACTCAGAAAGCGCGCGTAGCGGTCGATGAAGACATCGTGGGGTTGCGGTCTGACGCGGGTGAGCACACGCGCGAGAAGGAATTCAACGAGGCCGCTGCCGTCTTGAACGCGCTCCTGGCGCGTCGGCGTCATGCGTTGTTGCTCGCCGGGTTCGCGCTGCGGAATGTGCGCGCGCTCATTGGCGCGTGGCGAGTGATCCGCGCGCTACCACAGCTCGACGTGACTCTGTCGACCTCGCCCCAGGGTCGCCACCTCCGCTCACTGGTGAGACGGCGTTTCGTGGGGGTGCCCCGCCGCCGCAACGCGGTCGCGGTCGCGGCCCTTCCCGGCGAGATCGACGAGTTCCTGAGGGGCCGGCCCCGGCAGGCCGTCAGGACCAATATCACTCGCGCGAAGGCGGAGGGCATCGAGTGCACACGCCTTTCGACACGTGCGGAGCAAGCACGGCGGGTGGCTGACGTGTTGGCCACACGCGATGAGGACGCCACGAGGATCAGAGACGTCGCTCGGGAGCGTCTCGACGCCGGCATCGACGAGTTCTTCGCCGCCGTCGACGGCACCGACGCGACGCTCGTCGTCGCAGCCGTGACCGTCGATCAGGAATGGGCGCACATCGGGTGGTTCGTGAGCGACCCGCACGATGAGCGGTCCGCGGAGGCCCGCTATCTCTTGTATGTGCACGTGTTCGAGTACCTGATCGCGCTCGGCGTTCGATACGTGTTCGTGCAGTCGGCCGTGACGCTCCCGCCGGGCCTGCGGTACTTCCAGCGCCGCCTCGGGTTCGTGCCCACGAACCTTCGGCTCAGCCGCACCGAGATACCAACCCGAACCCAGATCGGAGAGGCTTCCCGTACGTCGCAATGCGAGGCGGTGTGACGAATCGCGCCCGCGGCGGCACGGTGCCCGGCGTGATCAGAGCTCGCCCGTCGCCTCGCTCGGAACGGGTGCCCCGGTGCCACGAACCGATGGCACGAAGCGATCCACGGTGAGGAACGCGACGCCCGCGAGCGCGAGCAGGATCAGGCCGGTGAGGATGCCGGCGTTGAGCGCACGTGCGACCGCGGCGATCAGGCTGGCCCATGGACTGTGACTCACCTGCGGCACGATCAGCACGGGGATGATCCAGAGCACCAAGAGGTGCGCGGCACTGATGCCGAGGAGCCATCGGCCCACGACCTTCACCGTCGTCTTGCGGTCCCGGCTGACTGCCATGGCTGCTGCCACCAAGACGAGCGCACCCAACGCGTAGAGCGGAAACCGGTTGTGCAGCGCCTTCCGCCCGGCAGCGAGTGGCGTGACGCGCGGGACGTTGATCGTCACGGGTGGAATCTTGCCGAGGTCCTGCAGGCTGAGGGTCGGAGCGGCCGCGTTCACGATCGTGACGACCGTCGGCTTGTCGAGCACAGCGGGCGCTGTGCCCTGACCGATGAGACGCTCGTGCGCGGCGACGATGAACTGCTCCAGCTTCGCCCGGATGTCGGCCCGGTCGAGCACCGCGGTCATTCGGAGGATCAGCGCATTGGTGCTGGCGCTCGCGGCGGCCGCCGATGGCGGCGCGCCCGTTGCCACGTTCAACGACGGTTGACCCACAGCAGAGGCAACGACGGGCGCGATCTCGCGGCTCAGATAATGACGCAGGTCCGCGCTCTCCAGCACCGCCGTCGTGACCCGTCGCGTCCGCGACGTGTCGAGGATGGTGTGTGAGGTCCACCAGGAGGCGAAAGCCAGGGTCGCGAGTGCCATCCCGAAATGCAGCAACAGCTGCCCCGATTGCCGCGGGCTACGCAACGCTTCCATGAGCCCCGCTCCCCGCCCTTTTTGGTCCGCCCGGCGGGGGCATTCTTAGCCGTGATTCGGCGGGGCCTCAACGGCGACGCCTTGGCGGCTTCGGAGAGATTGACGCCGCGGCGGGCACCCGTTGTCTCAACCGGTGCCCGCCGCAGTGGCGTTCTCGGGACCTGCCCGGCGCGTGCGGGTTAGAGCAGATCGCGACGGTCCTCGTAGACGACTCGCTCGCGCCGGCGATATGGCGACACGCTGCTCCAGAAGAGCGCGGAGAGGAGCGCGCCCACGCCGCCGACGATCATGAGGATCACGCCCACGGTCTGGATGTCGAGGCCGTTGACATGTTTGTGCACGGCGAACGTCAAGATCGCGCCGATCGCCGCCAAGACGAGACCGACTCCGATGCCCATTGTGTGTCTCCCTCCGCTCAGGGCTTCGTTGCCCCGGACGGCGTGAGGGATACCCGACCACGGTGAGCGGCAAACCATCCCGCGTGGTGGTATTCGGCGCCGGGGCCCTGGCTTTCGCTCGTCCCCGGCCGGAGGTCGGGTGCCGCGATGCCGCGATGAGTTTCGGAGTGCCGCGACGTCGAACCAGCGAGAGGCGACGAGCCGTCGTCGGTCCGGAGAGGAGGCGCTCGTGGCGCGCAACAACATGGGGTTCGTCGCGTGAGCGGCGTGCGGGTGCTCGTGGGAACCCGGAAGGGCGCGTTCATCCTCACTTCGGATGGCACGCGCACCGACTGGGAGGTCGCGGGCCCCCACTTCGGCGGCTGGGAGATGTACCACCTGAAGGGCTCTCCCGCGCTGGCCGACCGCATCTACGCGTCGCAGTCGACGGGCTGGTTCGGTCAGTTGATCCAGCGCTCCGACGACGGCGGGGCGACGTGGGAGCCGGTGGGCAACGAATTCCGGTACGAGGGCGTGCCCGGCACCCACCAGTGGTACGACGGCACGCCGCACCCATGGGAGTTCGCGCGCGTGTGGCACCTCGAACCCTCCGCGACGGATCCCGACACGCTCTATGCCGGCGTCGAGGACGCCGCGTTGTTCAAGAGCGACGACGGCGGTGCGAAGTGGCAGGAGCTGCCGGCGTTGCGCAGTCACGGTTCCGGGCCGTTCTGGCAGCCCGGTGCCGGCGGCATGTGCCTGCACACGATCGTGATCGACCCGCGCGACGCGAACCGTCTGTACGTCGCCATCTCGGCCGCCGGCGTGTTCCGCTCGGACGACGGCGGCGAGAGCTGGCGACCGATCAACCGCGGATTGCACTCCGAAGGCATCCCCGACCCCGATGCCGAGGTCGGCCACTGCGTTCACCGCATCGCCCTGCATCCGTCGCGGCCGGAGGTGCTGTTCATGCAGAAGCACTGGGACGTGATGCGCAGTGACGACGCGGGCGAGTCGTGGCATGAGATCAGCGGCGACCTACCTACCGATTTCGGCTTCGTCATCGACGTGCACGCGCACGAACCGGACACGATCTACGTCGTGCCGATCAAGAGCGACTCCGAGCACTATCCGCCCGAGGGCAAGCTCCGCGTCTATCGCAGCCGGACCGGGGGCGACGAGTGGGAACCGCTCACCAACGGGCTGCCGCAGAGCAACTGCTACGTGAACGTGCTGCGCGACGCGATGGCGGTCGACAGCCTCGACCCGTGCGGTGTGTACTTCGGCACCACCGGCGGTCAGGTCTACGCGTCGCCCGATGGCGGCGACACGTGGGCACCGATCGTCCGCGACCTGCCGGCCGTATTGTCGGTGGAGGTGCAGACGTTGCCGTGATCCGTGTCGTGCTGCCACCGCATCTGCGGACCCTCGCGCACACCGACCGCGAGGTGCGTCTCGACGTCGACGAGCCGGTCACGCAGCGCACGGTGCTCGACGCGCTGGAGCGGCGGTACCCGGTGTTGCGTGGCACCATCCGGGACCACGAGACGCGGGAGCGCCGCGCGTTCGTTCGCTTCTTCGCGTGCGAGGACGACCTGTCCCACGAGTCGCCCGACGCACCGCTGCCTCCGGCGGTCGTGGCGGGCACGGAGCCGTTCTTCGTGATCGGTGCGATGGCGGGGGGTTAGGTGAGCTCCGTGAACGACCAACAGGCGCGGTTCTGGTCCGACCTTGCTCCCACATGGATTCGGTTCGAGAGCGAGCTCGAGGAGATCAGCAAGCTCCCAGGATTGATCGCGATGGACCGGCTCGAATTGGCGCCGGGTCAGCGCGTGCTCGACATCGGGTGCGGCAGTGGTTCGACCACCCTCGAATTGGGGGCACGGGTTGCACCGAGCGGTAAAGCGACCGGCGTCGACATCGCGCCGGAAATGCTTGCGTACGCACGAGAACGCGCGGCGCGCCTCGGCGCCGGCAACGTCGACTTCGTCCACGCCGACGCGCAGCTCGACAGTCTCGGTGAATCCGCATTCGACGCGGCGTATTCGCGCTTCGGTGTCATGTTCTTCTCCGACGTCGTCGCCGCGTTCGCCAACATCCGAAGCGCACTGCGGCCGGGCGGCCGGCTGGCGTTCGTCTGCTGGCAGAACGCGTTGGAGAACGAGTGGATGCTGGTGCCGACCATGGCGGTCATGTCGGTCACCGGCTCGCCGCCTCCGATGCCCGAGCCGGGGCAGCCCGGGCCGTTCTCGTTGGCGGATCCCGACCGGGTGCGATCCGTGCTCGCCGCGGCCGGGTTCGAGGGGATCGACGTGGTGCCTCACACGGATGCCGTCGTCACGAGGGAGGACCAGATCCCCGATTTCGCCCGGCGCGGCACGCAGGTGGGCGCGGCACGCGAGGCGCTCCGCGACGCCGGGGACGACACGCGCCGGCGCGCGGTGGAAGCGGTGGAGGCGGCCTTGCGCGACCGCGTCGAGCACGGCGAGGTGCGCGTTTCGCGATCGGTCTGGGTGGTGACCGCGAGTACGTGATGCGTCATAGAAGCCCTATGTCCGCCTAGGCAATCGGTCAGCACGCCGACATACTCGGCGGGGCACCGACGTGCACACCACCCTTCCTGCCCAGTGGGTTCGGTGCCGCGCTGAGGTGGGGACAGCCGCGGCAGAGAACCCACGGCTGTCCCTGCCCGCACCGCACGTGCGCGACCGACGCCTGCCTCTTTCCTCGCTCAGCGGACAACCGTTACGATTCGCCCATGGGGCAGGGGGTGGAGGAACTGCGGGTTTCCGCACGCTCGATCGTCCAGGGCGTCCTGTCCCGCTGGGGCGTCCAGGTGCGCTTCGGGCATCGCTCCGAGGCGCCGCGACGTCCCGGCATGGTCGGACGAGTCGGTGCCCCCGCACGTGACGACGTCGGCGCGGTCGCCGCGCCGCCGGCTGCCTCCGCCGGCGCGGGACAGCCGAGTCGTGCCCCGCTCACACGGTCGAATGGCGGTGGATCCGGGCCCGAGCTGCAGCGCGTCGCACCGCGAGCGGTGCTCTTCGACGACCAGCCCGTCGACACGCGAGTTCGCCGGCCGTCCGACGAGCTGGAGGGCATCTTCTCGCACGCTCGCCTCGTGCCGCCCGCGACCGCGCCCGCGCCGGTGGTCGAGCCCGAGCAACCGTCCCGGGGCCTCGAGGAACCGCGCGACCGCGTCGTGCGCCGGCCCCCGGAGGCCGCCGAAGGCGGCGACGCCGATGTTCCCGCGCCGCGGCCTCGACGGCTCACGATCGTCGACACACAGATCCGCCGGCGGAAGATGCGGGGGACCCTCGGGTTGGTGCTCAACTGGCACAACGACGCGATGCACGCGGGCGTGAAGGCGGCCGACGCGGCGCTCACCGTTGCCCGCCTGTCGATCGACATCCATCTGCGGACACGCGCCGCGCGCGTCGATTACGCCAAGACCTTCTCGTTCGCGCTCGGGCGTGAGGTCGGCGCGATGCGCCGCGCCCCGGATCGCGTGCCGGTGTCGGAACCCGAGGGCACCGGCACGCACGCGGTCGACCCTCGGCGCCGCGAAGCCCGCGTCGAGTACTACGAGCCGTTGACCGTTCCGGCGCCGTCGGCGGTCCCGACGGCAAAGGCAGCACCGGCAGCACCGGCAGGCGGCGTGTACGAGGCGCGGCAGAACGGCAGCGTGCACCGCGCTCAGGGAGTCGCCGCGGAGGAAGTCGAGGACCTCTACTCGCACGCTCGTGAGCGGGCGACGGCACCCTTCGTCCCTCCTGCGTCGCAGCCCAACGGACACGGGGCGCACCGCAGCGCCAACGGCGGTTACGGCCCCGGGAACTGACGAGTCCCGAGCGCCGCGGCCGCACGCGGAGTGACTTGCTTCCGCGGCGGGAAGGGACCGTGGCGATGTCGGACACGGCGTTGCTCGCCTTCAAGGCGCTGACCGGTGGCCTGTTCGTGGCCGGTTTCGCGGTGGTCGCCGAGTTGCTCGTGCCCAAACGCTTTGCGGGGCTCTTCTCGGCGAGCCCCGCGGTTGCGCTCGGAAACCTGCTCGTGATCACGGCCAGTAAGGGTCGCCATGAAGCGGCGCTCGACGTCGAAGGAATGATCGCCGGCGCCGTAGCGATGACGGTGGCCGCGAGCGCGGGCTTCGCCGCCGTTCGTCGTTTCCGCGCGATCCGAGGAACGCTCGTGGTGTGGTGCGTGTGGGGTGTCGTCGCCGAGGCCGCCTACTTCACGGTCGTGCGATGAGTTGCCGCACCGACGAGCCGCTCGCACGCGTGGATACCGGGCGGTTGCGGCGTATCCGGCCGCGCGAGATCGCTCTCCGCTTCGTGTTCGGAGCCGCGATCTCGGTCGTGATCGGTCTCATCTCGCGCGCGTTCGGCCCGAGGGCCGCCGGGATGTTCCTCGCGTTCCCGGCGATTCTCCCGGCGTCGGTCACGCTGATCGAGCACAAGGAGGGCACGCCGGAGGCCGCGGAGAACGTCGCCGGCGCGGTGTTCGGCGGGTTCGGGCTCATCGCGTTCGCGCTCACGGCTCGCGCACTGCTGACCACGATTGCCCCGGCACTCGCGCTCGTGCTGTCCTTCGGTGCCTGGATCGGCGTCTCGGGATCCTGCTACCTCGCGTACGAGTTGCTTCGGCGCCACGCCGAGCCTCCCGAGCGGGCAACCGGTCATTGCACCGTTTCCGACTGAGGCGGCCATGACGCCTCCGTCCCCGTTCGCCGTGCCTCCGATACGTCCGCGGCGCCGCTACGTCCGCACTTTGTCCCACTGGTCGCGTACGCTCGGCGGGTGGTGCGATCGGGAGCGGGCGCGGAAGGTGCGCGGAAGCGTCGTGGGCCGGCGCGGCGCCCCACCGCCACCTCGAATTTCGGCGTCGGCCGGCGCGAGAGCCACGACGCGTCGATGTTCTACGAGCGTTTCGAGCCGCCGGAGCTCAGTTCCGACGCGGCCGTAGCGGAGCGGTACGAACTCGCCGATCCGTTCCAGGTTGGGGACGCGCGCAACATGGAGGTCGTACGCGACAACTCGGTCGCGCTCGTCGTTACGTCACCGCCGTATTTTGCGGGGAAGCAGTACGAACAAGAGCTCGAACGCGAGGGCATCCCGAGCTCCTATCGCGAATACCTGCAGCTGTTGACTGACGTGTTCGCAGAGTGCAAGCGCACTCTCGAACCGGGTGGTCGCATCGCGGTGAACGTGGCCAATCTGGGGCGCAAGCCGTACCGGAGTCTCTCGGCCGACGTGATTGCAATCCTCCAGGACGAACTGCGACTGCTCGTTCGCGGTGAGGTGATCTGGCGGAAGGGCGAGGGGGCAACCGGCAACTGCGCGTGGGGCTCGTACCGCAGCCCCGCCAACCCGGTGCTGCGCGACGTGACCGAGCGCATTGTGATCGCGAGCAAGGGCCGCTTCGACCGTGCGCTGGCGGGCCCGGAACGTCGCCGCGTCGGGCTCCCGCACCAACCCGATCTCGACGCCGACGAGTTCATGGCCGCGACGCTCGACGTGTGGGACATCGCGCCCGAGAGTGCGCGCCGCGTGCAACATCCCGCGCCGTTCCCCGTCGAGCTGCCTGAACGGCTGATTCGCCTCTACACGTATCGCGACGACCTCGTACTCGATCCGTTCATGGGCTCCGGGTCCGCGCTCGTCGCCGCGGCCCGGCTCGGGCGTCGGTACGTCGGCTACGACCTCGATCCGCAGTACGCCCGAATCGCCCGTGGGCGCGTGGAGAGCGAGGGCGGCGAGGAGCCGGCGACGCCGGGTTACGCGCCGGCGACGGCAGTGGCAGAAGAGCTTGTCAGCCAGGCCGGATTCGACGTGGTCGGCCGGGCCAAGCGTCTCGCGGGCACCGGCGTTGCGGTGAGCATCGTCGCCAATGACGCCGACGGCGTGGCGTGGTATTTCGACGTCAGCGGAGCCTTCACGGTGAACCGGGGCGGGTTGTTCCGAACCGAAGCCGTGTTCCGCGCAATCGGACGCGCGCACGTGCTCGCCCAAAAGCAGTACCGCCCGTTCGTGCTGCTGACGACGGACGTCCCACGCCGCGCCAGCGAAGCCGACCGAGCGCTGCGCGCGGGTGCGGGGGCTTGTTTCGACGTGGTCGACCTCCGCTCCGACGATGCCGTGCAGCGCCTGCGCGTGTACGCGAAGGGCAATCACACGACGCGCCCCGCCGCCGGGTTCTGGTCGCAGCAGGAGCTCGACGGCGCGTTTCCTTCCTAGCGGCACCGAGCGACGTTGGCCGATCTCCGCACCACGATCACAGAGGTCGTCACCGGCCTCGGGATGACGGGCTTGGACGACATCGACGACGCGCTTGCCGCGCGGCCGCGTTCGCTCGTCGACGTCAGCCCGGAGCTCTGGGACCAGCTGGGGGAGGGTTGGTCGCGACCGTCGCAGAGACAGGCGTTCGTCGCGGCGTGGACCAATGGGAGACGCTTCCTCGAGGCGCGTGATGGTCTGCGCGGTCGCGAGCCGCTGATCATCGAATGGAAGGGCTCACATCGTGCGCCGGGTGACGAAGTTGTCCCTGCGGATCTCCGGGTCGATCACGTCTATCTGGTGAGCTGCAAGTACCTGTCGCAGATCGTCATCAACGCGTCGCCGGCTCACTTGTTTGAACGGCTGCTCGCGGGTGGGCACGGAACCCGTGGCAGCGACTGGTACCAGCAGATCGCGCCGGCCGAGTATCAAGCGCTGTACGACGCAACGCGCGACGAGTTGCGAGCCGGCGCGCTGCCCGGGCTCGTCGCCGATCTCGGGTCGGGCGATCGGACGCTCCTCCGGAAGGCGTTGCGCCGCACGTGGCCCCCGACGTTGGAAGGAACGTACGCGGCGTTCGTCGACGCGGTGGCCCGGGGATCGGCCCGCGTCTGGAGTGCTGCCCTTGACCGCACGCGCGATCGCGAACGGATGCTGTGGCGTCTCCTTCGCATCGGGAGCGCGCCGTACTTCGTGCTCGGCAGCTCGCCTCGCGGGTCGCTGCGGCTGCGGATCGCCACCCCGTGGGACTGGCGTCAGCAGTTCGAGTTGCGCACCTTCGAGGTGGAGGCGCGCCCCGGTGGGCAGCCGATGGTCGGGTGGCGGGCTGTTGTCCGCCGGCGAGCAGACCGCGACGACGTGACGGTCGACGGGCGGGTCGAGGTGCGTTGGAGCCACGGCCGTTTCGGCGGCCCGCCGGAGGCGAAGGTGTATCTCCACACGCCGCACGCCGACGTTCCGGGCTATTTCCCCCTTTCGTAGCGCCCTCGCTCGCGCGTTCCGTGGCCCTGCGCCCGGTTGGCCCGCGCGGAGAGCGAGTTCGTCAAGTCTCTCGGTTTCCCGGGCGATACAGCACCCGTGATCGAGGATCGGCATGCGCGGGCGGGTCGCATGTGGGCGGGGATCGCGGCGCTCGTGCGCCGGCGGTCCATCACGGTGCTCGCAGTTGCGGCCACGCTCGTCCTGTTACTCGGCGGCGCGGGTTCACTCCTGAAGTTCGAGACGAGCCAGGACGCGCTGATCGGCGGCCGGTCGCGCGTCGCCCAGGAGAGTCGCCGCTACCAGGACGCGTTCGGCGGAAGCTCCATGCTCACCGTCTTCAACGGAGACATCGAGCGGCTCTTCACGCCGCAGAACATCGCTCGCATGGAGGCGCTCGAGAACGATCTCAAACGAACCCACCTCTACAAGTTCGTGCTGAGCCCGCTCACCGCGATGCGATTCGCCCAGGCGGAGCTCGGCGTGGGCGCGCAGTTGTTCGCCGAGGCGAAGACGAGCGACCCCGCGAACGCGGCGAAGTACGACGCGATCCTCAACAGTGAGCTGAAGCGGATCGGTGCTGTGCAGGGAGCGCAGACGCTCGACAATCCGTCGTTCGTGCGCTTCCTGCTCTACGACGAGCACGGCAACATTCGCTCGGCGCTCAAGACGACGTTCGTCGACCGTCAGCACGCGCTGATGATCGTGCGGTTGCAAGGCAACGATCCGATCGACCGCATGGGCAAGGCGGCCGACACGGTGAAACAGGTCGTCGCGCGGCACCCGCTCGACGGTTTCACGACGTTGACGACCGGGCCGCCCGTGTTGCTCCAGGAGATCAACGACTACTTGCAGCACGGCATCGTCACGCTCGGCGGCTTGGCCGTGCTCGTCATGGTCGTGCTGCTGTTCTTCGTGTTCCGCGTTCGGTCGCGCCTGCTGTCGCTCGGGTGCGTGCTCGTGTCGACGGTCTGCACCTTCGGGATCATGGGCCTCGTCGGGCTCCCACTGAACCTCGTGACGATTTCGGGCCTGCCCATCCTGCTCGGCATGGGGGTCGACTTCGCGATCCAGGTGCACAGCCGCTTCGAGGAGGAGCTCGCGCGCGACCATGACCCGGCCGGAGCGGCCACGCGGGTGATCAGCCGTCTCGCGCCCGCGCTGGTGGTCGCGATGGTCGCGGCCGGCCTGGGCTTCCTTGCGATGCAGATCTCGCGTGTGCCGATGATCCGCCAGTTCGGCGCGATGCTCATCCTCGGCGTCGGCGTGATCTTCGCGGTCGTGCTGTTCGTGCCGCTGGCGTTCTTGTTGCGACGCGAGCGCCGTCGCACCACAGGCGACGCGGGCTCGAGCACGACACCCGTAGGGTCGCGTGCGCCGCTGCTCGAGCGCACGGTTCGCGGCCTGGCCCGGGTGGGTCGGGCCCGGGTGCTCCCGATCGTCGTCATCGGCGCGCTCGTGGTCGCGGCCGGGCTGGCGGTCGAGGGTCGCTTCACGATCCAGACCGATCCGGAGCGTTGGATCCCGCCCAACGGAAGTACGGAGCGCAGCCTCCGACAGTTGCGCGCCCAAGCCGGCTTCTCGAGCGAGGTCGACTTCATGGTGGAAGCACCCAACGTGCTCGCGGACCCGGTCGCCGGATGGATGGACGGCTACGCGCGCCAGCAGCTCGCGAAGCACAAGGACGAGTTCGTGCAGTACGCCAGCCTCGGCGGCGTCGTCAGCAGCGTCACCCAGGGCGTACCGACCGAGAAGCAGCTGCGCCTGATCTATTCGGTGGCACCGCCCGACATCAGGACCGCCTTCGTGACGCCGGACTTCAAGCGGGCCAACCTCCTGTTCCCGATCACCGACATCTCCTTGCACCAGCGCGATGTGTTGCTCACCGAGATGAAGCGCGACGCGCATCCGCCGGCCGGTGTGGCCGCGACCCCGTCGGGCCTCGTGGTCGTCGGCGTCGCCCTCGTGAAGGCGCTGCAGGCGAACCGGACGGTCATGACGCTGGCCGCCCTCGCGCTCGTGGCCCTTTGGCTGCTCCTGTACTACCGCAGGTTCGTGCAGGTCGTGCTGACGCTGGTGCCCGTGCTGCTCGCGGTCGGGCTGTCTTCGGTCGTCGTGTTCGCGACCGGGCTCGAGTTGAGCCCGCTCACGAGTGTCGCCGGCCCGCTCGTGATCGCGGTCGGCACGGAGTTCGCCGTGCTCATCATGTCGCGCTATGTCGAGGAGCGCGAGCGAGGGCGCTCGCGTGAGGACGCGGTCGACATCGGGATCGTCCGCATCGGCCGAGCGTTCGTCGCGTCGGGCCTCACGCTCGTCGGCGGCTTCGCGGTCATCGCGCTCTCGGCGTTCCCGCTGCTTCGCGACTTCGGGATCATCGTCGCCTTGAACACGCTCGTCGCATTGCTCGTGGCGCTGGTGGTACTACCACCGTTGCTCGTGTGGGCCGACGGCCATCCCCGTATCGGTGGCTTCTCGCCCGGCTCCGAGTCTCAGGACGACGCGGACGAGACGGCGCCGCGCGGGATTCCGGTGCCGCCTCCGGCGCGGCGCATGGTGCGCCGGCGATTCAACGTGCCGCGGTGAACCTCGGTACGGCGACGTCGTCGGCGACGTCGTCCCATACGAGCCGCACCGGCATGCCGACCTCGACGGACGACGGTTCGCAGTCGACGAGGTTCGACACGAGCCGTACGCCGCCCGCATCCGGCAGCTCGACGACCACGACGACGTACGGCAGCGCGTCGCGCATCAACGGCACGACCGCGTGGTGAATCACGGTGTAGCTGTAGACGCGACCGTCGCCGGTCTGTTCGACCCAGTCGATGCCCTGAGCCTGGCAGACGTAGCAGAACGGGCTCGGCGGCATGCGAAACGTCCCGCAGTTCGTGCAGCGGGGCACGACGAGTCGGTGCTCGGCGGCCGCGATCCAGAACGGCTCCGTCCACGAATCCGGTGTGAGCACCGCGAGCTCAGCCGGGGGCGCGCCGCCCGGTCGTGAGCGTGGAGCCGGTTGCGTGTCGGTCATCGCTTCACCTCCGCAGCAGGAGCGAGCTCACCGGGATCGACGCCGGGCCACCCGTGACCAACGCGATCTCGGCGTCGGCCACCTGGTTCACCGCGGTGCCGCGCAGCTGCTCGACAGCTTCCTTCACGTGCGTCATCCCGATGATGTAGGCCTCGCTGAGGTTGCCGCCGTGCGTGTTGACCGGCATCGACCCCGTAGGGAACCGGATGCTGCCCGCTTCGACGAACGGGCCGCTCTCGCCGATCGGGCACAGCCCGTAGTCCTCGAGCTGCATCAGCACCATTGGCGTGAAGTGGTCGTACAGCTCCGCGACGTCGACGTCGGCCGGGCCGACGCCGGCCATCTCGTAGAGGCGTTGTGCGACCGGGCGGTGCCCCGACGACGCGAAGTACTCGTCGTCCATGTTCATCCACGTGATCGCTTGTCCCCAGCGGCCGTTGCCCCCGTTCGCGGTCGCGAGCACGTACACCGGCTTCTGGCGCAGATCGCGGGCGCGCTCGGCCGACGTCGTGACCACGGCAACCGCGCCATCGCACTCGAGGCAGTAGTCGTAGAGGCACAGCGGATCGGAGATCATGCGCGCGTCGAAGTAGTCGTCGAGCGTCAGCGGCGCACGCATGAGCGCGCTCGGCCGCGGGATCGCGTTGTTGCGGGTGGAGATCGCAACCTCCGCGAGGTGCTCGCGCGTGGTGCCGTACAGGTGCATGTGACGGCGGGCGAGGATGGAGAACATCTGGCCCGGGCCGAGGAGCCCGGCCGGACGCACGAAGTCGCCCTCGGGCGAAGGAGGCGCGGAGTACTGCCCCCCGCCGCCTGCGCTGCCGGCGAACGACGCACCGAACCGGCGCAGGCCGGCCTGCTGCAGCGTCATGTAGCTCACCACGACGTCGGCCATGCCGCTCGCGATGGCGGCGGCCGCCAGCCCCACGGATCCGGCCGCGCCCCCGCCGCCCCCGGTCAGCATTCCGCTGAAGCGGACCTCCGGGATGCCCAACGTCTGCGCGACGAGCGCGGGATCGAGACCGAAGCTGTAGAGACCGAACCCGTCGACGTCGCGCACCGTCAGGCCGGCGTCGTCGAGCGCGCCGAGGATGGCCTTGCCGACGAGCTCGAGGTTCGTCTGCGGGAGTGACTGGCCCCGCTTGTAGTACTGCGACGCGCCCACCCCGACGATCGCCGCCCTGTCCTTCAACATTCGCTCATTCCCTTGCTGCACGGCTCCGGGCTGCACCGTGCGCCGCCCGCGTCGTTCGTTCCCCGGCGAGCGACCTGCGTTCCTCCGTCGCTCCGGTCGCCGCGCCCGGTACAGGGCGCAGGCTTTGGAGGATCGTCGCCATGTGCAGGCGGAGTTGACGATCGAGGGGAACTCGCAACGCGCGTTGCGCGTGCATCTCGAGGCTGCCGACGATCCCGGCGATCACCAGGCTCACGACGTCTTCGACCGTGGCGCCCTCCGGAAGCCGCAGCTCACCGGAGGCGATGCCTCTGCGCACGGGCTCGCGCACGAGCTTGAAGAACGTCGCACGGAGCCGCCGGTACGTCGAGTCGAACCCCGGGAGCTTCCGCAGTTCGACGTTCGCAACGAGGCTGAAGTCGCGCCGCCAACCGGCGTCGGCTTCACCGGCGACGAGCCACTCCACCACCGACCACAGCCGCTCCGCCGCCCCTGCGTCGCTCGCCAGCAGGTCCTGCTGTTGCTCGACGACGCGGTCGGCGTAGTGGTCCACCGCGCTGCGCACGAGGTCTTCCTTCGACGAGAAGTGGTGATAGATGGAGCCGGTCGTCACGCCGGCTTCGGCCGCCAGCTCGCGGAGGCCGACGCCCGCATACCCGCGCTCCGCGAGCATGTGCAGTGCGACCGCGAGCAGCTGCTCCCTCGACTCCATAACGAAAGTTATGCTAGCAAGTGGCGCCGCAGCGGGAGGGAGCCGGGGAAGGTGCGGACGACGCTGCGCCTTGGGCGGACGCCCGGGAGGCGCAGCGGGAGGGAGCCATGGAAATGGATCTCGGGTTGCCGCCGGAGAGCATCCAGCGCGAGAAGTCGGTGGGCATGTGGTACGAGGGCGGCACCCTGCGCGTGCGCGGCCAACTGCGCGATCGCTACACGGACCCCGACCGTCACGAGACCGTGCTGCACGAGTACCGCCTCGATTTGTGGGTGGATCGCGAGACGATGATCGTGGCGGATGCGCGGATCGACCCGATCCATCTCCCGTACGGCGAGTGTTTCCAGGCGCCGGGCAACATCGGCCGGCTCGTCGGGTTGACGCTGCGTCCAGGCTTCACCGCCGAGGCGCTCGAGCGCCTGCAGGGCGAGGCCGGCTGCACGCACATGAACTCCTTGATCTCGGACCTGTCGATCGCGTCGCTCTTCCACGGCTACATCACGCTGCGCGCGTACGAGCGTGAGCACGGCGGCACACCGGCAATGCCGCCCGACGACCACCGCACCGGCATCTGCGCGGGCTGGCGCGCCGGCGGCGCGCTCGCCACGTGGATGGAGTCAGGGCGCGGGATCGCGCCCAGTCCCATCTACCCGACGACGATCCGGCACACGGACCCATGAGCGATCGCTACTTCGAGCCCGACGCGGAGACGATGCCGCGCGATCAACTCGACGAGCTCCAGGAGGAGAAGCTCCTCGGAGACCTGTTGCCGTGGGCTTACAAGCGTTCACCGCTCGTGCGGGCCACATGGGATGCCGCAGGAGTGTCGATCGACGACGTCACGTCGATGGACGACTTCCGCGAGAAGGCGCCGTTCGTCGACAAGGACGCGATCCGGCGCTTCCGCGACACGAGCAACGACCGTTACGGCGGCCTGCTGTGCGTCGATCCGCTGCGCGCGGGCGGCCCGTTCACCGCGGTGTTCTCGACGTCGGGCACCACGGGCGACCCGACCCTCGTTCCGTCGGTGACGTCGGGGCCGAGCATTCTGACCCGCGAGTTCTGGGAGATGGGGTGCCGGCCGGGCGACTACTTCGTCGAGATGCTCTTCACGTACCGCGGGCCCGGCATCCACCATACGATCCGCGGCATTGGCGCGACTCCGGTGTTCGTCGACCACTCGCCGTTCGAGTTCCCCAACGTCTACCGGTTGAGCCGCGAGCTGCGGCCGACGGGTTGGTACACGATGTCGACGCCGTTGATTCTCGCGCTCGAGCAGATGGCGCCGGCGATGGGCATCGACCCGCGCGACATGTTCGCGAGCTACAAGGGCGTGATCTACGCAGGTGAGCCGTTGGGAGCACGGGCGCGTGCGCTGCTCGACGAATGGGGCGTCAACTTCTTCGTGCACACGGGCGTGGCCGACGTCGGCGCGGCCACGGAGTGTCGTGAGCACGACGGCTGCCACATCTGGGAAGACATCGCCTTCGTGGAAGTGCTCGACCCGGACGGAACCGACCCGGTCGCCGACGGCGAGCGCGGCGAGCTCGTCGGTACGACGCTCGTCGACAAGATCGCGCCACTCGTGCGATACCGCAGCGACGACCTCGTGCGCGTCACTCGCGAGCGGTGCGCGTGCGGGCGAACGCACGCGCGCATGTGGCCGGTCGGCCGGAAGAGCGACGAGATCGTCGTCGACGGTGTGTCGGTGCTTCCCGGCGACGTCTGGCCGGCCATCGAGAGCGTGGCCGAAACCGAAGCGGCGCTGTTCCAAGTGATACGGCCGGCACGCGAGCTCGACCGGCTCCGCCTGCGTGTGGGCTTCGCGAGCGAGGGACCGCACGGTCTCGCCGACGTCCGCGATCGCGTGATCGACGCGGTCGAGGCGTGTGTCGGCCTCGTGCCCGACGTCGAGCTCGTGCCGAACGAGGTGCTGCTCCGTCAGGGGCCGCCCCACAAGATTCCGCGGGTGACGAAGCAATGAGCTCGACGGTCCGCATGCCGCCGCCGGATGTGTGGGGCGTCGGTCGCGTCGCCGTGGGTGGCGAGATGATCCCCTGGCCCGTGAGCCATGCCGATGTCGACGACGAGACCGACTCGCACGTCGCGACGATGCGGCGTCTCGGTGTCGGCGAGGGCGACGTCGTCGTGATCTGTTCCCTGCTGTCCGAGGCGATTCACGTGTTCCCGCTCGAGCAGGCGGCCAACGCGGTCGGTGCGCGCTATTCGTCGACCGACGCGACCGAGTTCGACGCGTTCCGCACGGCCGCGATGGTCAGCCAGGTGTCGCCGGTCGCGGTGATCGGCGTCAACCGCGACGTCGTCACGGGGCTTCGTGGCGCCGGACGTGACCTTCGCGAGGTCTTCGGACCCGTGAAGGTCGTGGTCGCGGCCGACGAAGACGCGCGCGAAGCGCTGGAGGGTGCCGGCCTCGCGCCGCGACGGTGGTTGAAGCTCGGGCCGGTCAGCGGGTTCGAGTGTGCGGAGCGCGACGGTGTCCACGTCGACGGCAGTCGGGTGCGGGTCATGACCACCGAGGACGGCGGTCTGCTCGTCACGACCACCGTGCCCCGGCTGACGCCGTGCGTCGACTTGGCCACGGGGTTGCACGGCGAGGTCATCGAGCGCCCGTGTGCGTGCGGCAGCACGGACCCTCGGATCCGGATGGTGCCCGCTCCCGGTTGAGGCTCGTCCGGCGCCGGTAGGTCTGAGGAGTGGGGGAGCTCCTCGGACTCGCGGTCGCATGCGCGTTCGGATCGGCCGACTTCTTCGGCGCGCTCGCAAGCAGGCGGTCGCCCGTCCCGACGATCCTCTTCGGCCAACAGCTCTCGGGCCTCGTCCTCGGGCTCGTGTTCGTGCTGCTGGTCGATCCCACCGTTCCGCCCGCCGGCGACGCCGTGCTCAGCGCGGCCGCGGGCATCGGCGCGATGGTTGGGCTCGCCTACTTGTACCGCGGGCTGGCGTTGGGCCGGATCAGCGTGGTCGCGCCACTGAGCGCGGCCGGCTCTGCGGCGCTCGAGGTGGGGTGGGGGGTCGGGCGGGGCGAGCGACCCGGCGGCACCGTGGTCGCCGGCGGCGTGCTGCTGCTCGCCGCGGTCGTCGTCATCGCAGGAGCGGTGGCCGACGACGACCGGGAGATCACCTTCGCGCGGGAGCTGGCGTTCGCGACTGCGGCCGCGCTCGGGTTCGCCGCGTCGTTCGTGCTCATCGCGGAGACGACGGGGGCGAGCGGCTTCTGGCCGGTCGTGATCGGACGCGCCGCCGCGGTCGCGGTGCTCGTCGCCGCCCTCGTGCCCCGGGACCGACCGCTGTTGCCGGCGCGCGGTGACGTGCCGCTGGTCGTGGTGTCGGGACTTCTCGACGCCGCGGCCAGTGTGGTGCTCGTCGTCGCCGTACGCCGCGAGATGCTGTCGCTCGTCGCTCCCATGGCTGCGCTCTACCCGGCGGTCACCGTCGTGCTCGCCCGGATCTTCCTGCACGAGCGGGTGAGGGCGCGGCCCGGCGTGGGCCTTCTGGTCGCCTTGGTCGGTCTGGCGCTCATCGCTGCGCACTGACCGGGACGAAATTTCCGATCCGTCCCCTCAACTCCGGGCCGTGCCTGCCGAACGGTAACGGAAAGGAAACGTTAGGATCTGGCAAAACTTCTGCTACGGTCCGTGGCGCCCATTCGCAGCGCGCGGTCGCCAGCGGCAGGGCATCCCGATGGGGCTAGGGAGCAAGAGATGGTGAAGGTCGCGGCGCTCGGACTCGACGCTGCGGAGTTCGGGTTCATCGAGCGATTGCTCGCGCGCGGTGAACTGCCGCATCTGGCGGAGCTGCGAGCCCGTGCGCTCGAGTGCCGGCTCGAGAACGTCGTCACGTATCGGTCCGAGCTGCCGTGGAGTCTCTTCGCGACGGGCCGGCGCGCCGACGATCTCGGGTACTGGGGCACGGTCGCCTTCGATCCCGCGACCTACCGCGCCGTCGTCGCGGGTGCGCTCGACGCGGCACCGTTCTGGGCCCGACCCGACCTGCGATCGCTCGTGTTCGACGTTCCGCACACCGTGTTGCGTCCCGACGTGGCGGGCGTGCAGATCACCGCATGGGGCGCGCACTCGCCGGAGTACCCCAGGGCCTCGATGCCCCAGGGCCTGCTCACCTCGATCGACGACAGGTTCGGGCCTCATCCTGCGTTCGCGAACGACTCCGACCCGGGCTGGTACTCCCCCGAATATCTCGCCAACCTGACCGCTTCGTTGCAGGCGGGCGCGCGCCGCCGCATCGAGATCCTCGAGTGGCTCCTCGAGAAGGACGATTCGTTCGACTTCGTGCTCGCCACGATGTCGGAGCCGCACTCCGGTGGCCACCACCTCTGGCACGGCGCCGACGCGGGTCATCCGCTGGCCGGCACCCCGAGCGCAGCCGTCGCCGCAGCGCACCTCGTCGATCTGTACCGGACGCTCGACGAGTGCGTCGGCCGGTTCGTGAGCCTCGCCGGCCCCGAAACCACGGTCGTCGTGTTCGCGTTGCACGGCATGCAGACGAACGGCAACGACCTTCCGTCGCTCGTGCTGCTTCCCGAACTGCTGCACCGGCGTCATGTCGGGCGTGCCGCGCTTCGTGATCCGGATCCGGCCCGGTGGCGCGCTTCCGGTATGCAGCCGATCGTCCCCGACGAATCGGAGCAGTGGATCGCCTACATGGCGTCGCGCTTCGCGGACACGTTGGCCGCTCGCGTGCGCAACGTCGCGAAGCAGGTGCTGCCGCACGGTGTGATGCATGCGGCTCGTCGCGCCCTCGGGCGGCCTGATCCGCGGCTCGGCCCGCTCGTGACCGCGATTCCCGCGGAAGACCGACGTGAGCCGTCGGCGCTGGGGCTCGGCGCCCGCGACCCCGACTACCAGATCGTGTGGCGGTATCGCCGGCACTGGCCGTCGATGCCGGCATTCGCGCTCCCGTCGTTCTCCGACGGGCACGTGCGCGTGAACGTACGCGGTCGTGAGCACGACGGGATCGTCGACCCGGCCGACTTCGCTGCCGCCTGCGACGCGGTGGTCGAGCTCGTCGCCGCGTGCCGCGACCCGCGCACGGGTGAACCGGTGCTCGCCGACGCGGTGCGCATGCGTACGAGCCCGCACGACGACGGCCCCGCCGCCGACCTCGTGCTGACGTGGGCCGGAGCCGCGGACGCGTTCGAGCATCCGCACCTCGGCACGATCGGTCCGTTCCCGTTCTGCCGTACCGGCGAGCACAGCCCCGACGGCTTCGCCCTCGTCGCCGGCCCGGGCATCACGCGTCGCGACCTGGGCGTGCGCTCGGCGTACGACCTCCCACCGACACTGCTCACACTGCTCGAACGGCCACCCGACCATTCGCTCACCGGCCACGCGCTGCCGGTCGCGGTCAGTGGGGTCGCGTCATGAGCCGTCGCGATCCCGCCGACGTGAAGGTCAGCGTCTGCATCATCAACTACAACTACGCGCGCTACCTGGCCGACGCGATCGAGAGCGCACTCGATCAGGACCACCCGAACCTCGAGGTGATCGTGATCGACGACGGCAGCACCGACGCGTCGCTCGCGGTGGCGCAGCGGTACGCGCCGCGTGTGCGCACGATCCGCAAGGCGAACGGTGGACAGGGCTCGGCGGTGAACGCGGCGTTCACCGCCGCCACGGGTGAGGCGTTGTTCTTCCTCGACGCGGACGACATGCTCACACCGGGCACGGTCTCGCTCGCGGCCGCCGCGTTCGCGGAGGATCCGTCGCTCGCGAAGGTGCAGTTCTCCATGGAGATCGTCGACGCGAGCGGCATCTCCACCGGCCGCTGCATCCCGGGGCCGGGGACGCACTTCCCGAGTGGGGACCTCTCCGACCGGGTGCTGCGGTGCCGCAACTACCCGTGGCCGCCGAGCAGCGCGAACGCGTATTCGTCGGCCGCGCTCGAAATCGTGCTGCCCATACCCGAGGAGATCTACCGCGGCGACACCGACTGCTATCTGGCCGAGACGGTTCCCTTGTGCGGCCCGATCCGGTCGATCCCGCACGTCGGTGCGAAGTACCGCTGGCACGGAGCGAACGACTTCGCGGGGAGTGCAGGTGGTGTCGCCTGGCTGCACCACAAGCTCGATCTCGTCGACGCGGGTCACGAGGCGGTGCGCCAGACCGCGCGGAAGCTCGGGATGTCGCTGGCTTCGTTCCCCGACGACGTCGCCGACCTCGACGACATGGCGTACCTCGGCGTACGTCTCGCGTCGTTGCGCATGGACCCGGCATCGCACCCGCTGCGCGGCGACCGTGTGCACGACCTCACCATCCGGGGGATCGTGGCGAGCTTCCGGCACCCGTATCTGTCACGCCGGGCGCGGCTGAAGCGGGTGGTCTGGTTCGTCGCCGCCGGGTTCGTCCCGCGGCGCGCCGGGCGCTGGGTCTGCCGGCTCTTCGTGCCCGACGGCCCCTTCCGGCCGCGGTGGCAGGCGATGTTCGGGCGCGCCCGCGAGCTTCCCGAGGTCGCGGTCACGAACGGACGCACGCACGCGAAGGCCGTCTGAACCGCGGCTCAGCCGGGAACGCGAACCGGCCCGGGTTGGCGTCGTTGCCGCGGGAGCGGTGCCGCCGTGCCGGCATCGTCCGGCCGGAACCGCCTCGCTCGCGAGCGCCGCGTGACGGCTTCGCCCGCCCGCACGATCCCGTACGCGACCCCGGTCGTGACGACACCGGACACCGCATCGAGGATCCAGTGGTTGCCGGTGACGACGATCGCCAGCGTGATGGTGAAGGGGTACGCGACGAGCAGCGCGCGTGACCACCAGCGACGCAGTTGCGGGTACAGCGCGAACACGCACCATGACGACCATCCGAGGTGCAGGCTGGGTACCGCGGCGTAGAGGTTGCCGAAGGCGTCCTTGTCGTTGCCGCTCGGAGGCTTGCCCAGGCCGAAGTACTTCACCGCGGTGTCGACGAACCCGTAGTTGCCGGGCATCAAGCGCGGCGGCATCACGGGATAGAGCCAGAAACCGAGCAGACCGAGGCCGAACACGACGAAGAGCACGTTGCGCCAGCGCACGTAACGCGCCGGCGCCTTCCGGTACAGCCACACGAGCACGACGACCGGCATGACGAAGTGAATGCTGCCGTACCAGATGTTCTCGAACGAGATGAACGGGTGGTACTTCAGGAAGAAGTGCTGGAGGCCGTGCTCGACATACAGACCGGTCGCCTTCTCGATGTGCACGAGTTGCTTCGCGTGCTCGAACGCGAGGTGTTGCGGGCCCTGCACCTTGTCGCGCAGCCAGTCGTACGCGTAGTACACCGCGAACACGAGGGCGATCTCGAGCACCCACCCGTACCGAAGGCGCCGGCTCGACGGCGCGCGGGGCTCGGGCGGCGCAGGTGTTTCGTCCTGCGGCCGCGGCGGCGGCACGGGGAAGGGTACGGCTGCGGCTTGCATGGAAGCTTTCAGGCTAGAGCCAGCGACGGCCTGTCCTCGGAACTACCCCAACTGCTGCGGTGCTACTGGTCCCGGCGGCGGACCGCGAACGTGGCGGTTGCATGGGCCACGACCTCGCCTTCCGCGTCACGAACCCAGGCCTCGGCGAACGCCACGCTGCGGGTGAGGCGCTGTACCTCGCCACGCACGGTGAGACCGTCACCTTCCTTGGCCCCACGGGGCATCGAGTAGTCGATCTGCAGCGTGGACACGCGGTCGCCGCGGTCGAGCGCGGCGTTCAGGGCGAAGTTCATGGCCGCGTCGAGGGTGACGCCGTACACCCCGCCGTGGACGATCCCGAACGGGTTGCACGCCATCGTGGTCGGGTTCCAGACGGCTGAGCACCAGCCATCGCCGTACGAGTCGAACGCGAGGCCGATGGCGGCGAGGAGCGGCATGCCGCCGTCGCCGAGCTGCGAGTCCATGTTCCGCACGACCGGCCAATCTACGCACGTCTGCGGCCCTGAGGCGGACGGGGCGCGCGGGCGTACACTCGACCGGTCGGTCAAGTTTCGCGGGAGGATCTCATGGCCACGGCTGTCATCGTCGACGCGGTCCGCACCGCGCTCGGGCGTCGCAACGGGAAGCTCAAGGACACCCACCCGGTCGATCTCGCGGCGTTGACCCTGCGATCGCTCGTGGAGCGCAACGGTGTCGACCCCGCGCAGGTCGAGGACGTGATCATGGGCTGCGTCATGCAGGTCGGCGACCAAGCGGTCAATGTCGGCCGGAACGCGGCGCTGGCGGCCGGCTTCCCGGAGTCGGTCGTCGGAACGACGGTCGACCGTCAGTGCGGGTCGTCGCAGCAGGCGGCGCACTTCGCTGCGCAGGGTGTGATCGCCGGTGCGTACGACGTCGTCATCGCGGCCGGGGTCGAGAACATGACGCGGGTGCCGATGGGCGCCTCGTTCATTTCCGGCAGCATGCCGTTCGGCCCGAAGATGATGGAGCGCTACAACCTCGTGCCGCAGGGCATCTCGGCCGAGCTCATCGCGGAGAAGTGGGGTATCACGCGGGAGCAGAACGACGAGCTGTCACTCGAGTCCCACCGGCGTGCGACACGCGCGACCGACGAGGGCCGCTTCGAGAGGGAGATCATTCCCGTCACGGTCACGACCGACGACGGCACCGCGGAGTTCAAGGTCGACGAGGGCTTCCGGCGCGACTCCTCGCTCGAGAAGCTCGGGTCGCTCAAGCCGGCGTTCAAGCCGGACGGCGTGGTCACCGCCGGCAACTCCAGCCAGATCAGCGACGGCGCCGCCGCGCTGCTCATCATGAGCGAGGAGAAGGCGAACCAACTCGGCCTGCGGCCGCGCGCCAGGTTCCATTCGTTCGCGCTGGCCGGCGTCGACCCCGTGCTCATGCTCACGGGCCCGATCCCCGCGACGACCAAGGTGCTCGAGCGGGCCAAGATGACGCTCGACCAGATGGACCTGATCGAGATCAACGAGGCCTTCGCGCCCGTCGTCCTGGCGTGGCAGCAAGAGCATCACCCCGACATGACCAAGGTCAACGTGAACGGTGGTGCGATCGCGATCGGCCACCCGCTCGGATGCTCGGGCGCGCGGCTGATGACCACGCTCCTCAACGAGCTCGAGCGCACTGGCGGCCGCTACGGCCTGCAGACGATGTGCGAGGGCGGCGGTATGGCGAACGCGACGATCATCGAACGCCTGGGTTGACCACTTGCTGTACCTCAAGATCCTGATCGCGATCCTGGCGGCCTTGACGATCTACGTCATCGCCGCCGGGATGATCAGGTCGTTCAACACGGAGCCCCCGGCCGAGCCCGAGCCGGGCGAGCTGCGCCCGGTGGACTATCGCTACCGGTGCGTCGTGTGCGGCGCCGAGGTGACGATGACGGCGGCTCCGGGCGACGAGGTGCCGGAGCCGCCGCGGCACTGCCGTGAGGACATGGCCCTCGTCGTAGAGGCTACGGACGGCTGAACTCCCAGGTGGGCGCCCGGAGTTCCCCCTCGAGGGCGCAATCCACAGGTTGGGGACAAGCCTGTGGGAAGTTACACCGTTGGTATTTGTTCACGCTCTGGTAACCGGCGTCAGCGGTACCGGGTCGCGAACACGAAACCGGCGCAGATCTCGACCAGCCCCAGGATCAGATAGCGGTTGTGGGCGCCTCCGGGGAGCAGCCCGAGGTAGTTGGTGATCACCACCAGGCAGCCGCCCAGCAGGAGGCAGAACATCGCGGTCGGCACCCACATCGGGCTCGCCGGCGCCTTCTTCGGGGACGGCGGCGTGTACCGCGACGGCTTGGGCTTCGGCTGCGTGGTCCGCGACGACTTGCTCTTCGGCTGCGGCACGCGGCCGAGGATATCCGTGCGGCGTGCCACATCGGCGCGGGTACGGTCGTGGCGTGACCGGTGCCCGGGTGCTCGTCATCGACAACTACGACTCGTTCGTCTACAACCTCGTCCAGTACCTCGGCGAGCTCGGCACGACCCCGATCGTTCACCGCCACGACGCGTTGTCGCTCGCCGAGCTGCGCGCGATCGAGCCCGACGCACTGCTCGTCTCGCCCGGGCCCGGCCGGCCCGAGGACGCGGGCATCTCCAACGACGCGATCCGTGACTTTGGCGAGCGGGGCATCCCGGTGCTCGGCGTCTGCCTCGGGCACCAGTGCATCGGCCAGGTCTACGGCGGCGAGGTGGTGCGCGCGCCGCAGGTGATGCACGGCAAGACGTCCGAGATCCGTCACGCGGGCACGGGCGTGTTCGCCGGGCTGCCCAACCCGATCACCGCGACGCGCTATCACTCGCTCGTCGTCGAACCCGGCTCGGTGCCTTCGTGTCTCGAGATCACCGCCGAGGCGGATGACGGCGTCGTGATGGGCCTGCGGCACCGTGAGCTGCCCATCGAGGGTGTGCAGTTCCACCCGGAGTCGATCCTCACCGACGCCGGTCGCGATCTCCTGCGGAACTTCCTCGCCGCGAGGGCTGCCGACCCGGTTCGTTAGGGCAGGCGCGCGAGGCGGCCGTCGACCCGGGCGAGCCCGTCGGCGACGAGTGACTCCAGCGCTTCGCGGTCGACGGTGGCGACGGGCACCGCTGCGGCGCGAAGCGTCGCCAGAACGTTGCCGCGCCGTTGACGGAACGAGCCTGCAAACCGGCCTTGTGGCGCGGCGCGTGTCTCGTCCGCGAGCGGGCCGCGTGCCGTGCAGGCCCGCGCGAGCGGGCACTCCTCGCAGCGCGGATTACGCGGGCGACACAGCAACGCGCCGACGTCCATGAGCGCGAGCAGCCGGTCGCGTCCGGTGAGCGGACCGGCAACGTCGCGCATCGCCGCTTCCGCGGCTCGCGGTGTGAGTCGCATGCCACGAACGCGCTCGACGACTCGACGCACGTTCACCTCCACCGCGACGACGTCGGCATCGTGGGCCTGGGCGAGCACCGCGTTGGCCGTGTACCGCCCGACCCCGGGCAGGGTCGCGAGATCGTCGGGCCATCCCGACGCCGCGATCGCCGTCGCCGCCTCCCACAGGCGGCGGGCCCGACGCGGGTAACCGAGCCGGCCCCACGCCTCGATGACCTCACCGGGGCCCGCGGCGGCCGTCGCCTCGGGCGTGGGGAAGCGGTCGATGAACGCGGGCCATGCCGCCGCGACCCGCGGCACCTGCGTCTGGTGCAGCATCACCTCCGACACGAGGATCGGCCAGCGGTCGCGCGTCGCCCGCCAGGCAAGATCGTGACGGCCGTGGCGGAAGTACCAGTGCGCGAGCGCGCTCACGTCGTGGTGGTCGTCGAGGACCCGCTGAACTGACCCACCGTGATCGTGACGGTGGAGCCCTGCGGCGCCTGCATGTTGCCCTGCGGATTCTGGGCGAGCACGAGCCCGTCGTGTGACGCGGTCGACGGAACGGTGACGACCTGCACCTTGAACCCGGCTGCGCTCAGGGTCGCCTGAGCCTGCGACTGCGTGGTGCCGGTCACGTCGGGGACCGTGGCGTTTTGCGGACCGGTCGAGACGAACAGCTTCACCGTGCTGCCGCGCGCGGCCTGCGTGTTGCCGGCCGGGTCCGTGCCGATGACCTGACCCGCGGGCACGGTGTTGCTCGGCTGATTGACGCGCTGGACCTTGAACCCGGCCGCGGTCAACGTCTGCGTCGCGGTCACCTGGTCGTCGTTCTGCACTTGCGGCACGCTCACCGGAGCGGGGCCGGCCGAGACCATGACCGTCACGACGGCACCCCTCTGCACCTGGGCCCCGGGCGGCGGGTCGGTGCTGATCACGACGTTCGGCTGGATGTTCTCGCTCGGCGTGGTCTGCTTGTTGACCCTCAGGCCGAGGCCGGAGAGCGTCAGGTTCGCCTGGTCGAACGTCTGGTTCGTCACGTCGGGCAGCGCGAACGGGCCCGCGCCGCTGCTGACGCGCAGGGTCACGGTGTCGCCCTTGTGGATCTTCGTGCCCGCAGTCGGGCTCTGGCTGACGACGTTGCCGGCCGGGACCGTGTCACTCGTCACCGGCTCCGTCTTCACCTTGAAGCCCGCACCGACGAGCGTGAAACGCGCGGTCGCTTCCGGCTGATTCACCACGTTCGGCGTCGCGACCGTCTTGCCGCCACTGTTCCCGAGGAGCAGGACCAACGCGACGATGGCCGCGCCTAGCAGGAGGAGCGCCGCGATGACGGCCAGGATGGGCCCGCGTGACCGGCGTCGTTCCTCTTCCACGGTGCGGCGCGCGACCGTCGACGGCACCGGGGCCGCGGCGACGGTCTGTTGCGCCGCGGTCGGTTGCACCGCGGTCATGGATCCCGTGATCGCCGCGACCTCTGCCGTGACCGGCGCGGCGATGGGCGGCTGGCCGCGCTGGAAGCGCAAGAGGTCCGTTCGCAGATCGTCGGCCGACTGGTAGCGCGAGTCGGGGTCCTTCGCCATGGCGGTCAACACGATGCGTTCGAAGTCGGGTGGCAACGCGCCGACGCGTTGCGACGGCGGCTGCACGTCTTCGCGTACGTGCTTGTACGCGACCGCGACGGGCGTGTCGCCCGAGAACGGCGGCGTTCCGGTGACCATCTCGTAGAGCACGACACCGAGCGAGTACACGTCGGAGCGCCCGTCGCAGGGCAGCCCCTGTGCCTGCTCGGGCGAGAAGTACGTGGCCGTACCCATGACGGAGCCCGTCTGCGTGAGACCCTCGCTCGTGCCGGCGCGGGCGATCCCGAAGTCGGTGACCTTGACGATGCCGCTCGGCGTGATCAGCACGTTGCCCGGCTTCACGTCGCGGTGCACGACGCCGGCGCGGTGCGCGTAGCCGAGCGCGCCCGCGATGTCGGCGCCGATCTGCGCCGCCTCGTGGGGCGACAGCCGGCCGCGTGAGCGGATGAGGTCGCGCACGCTTTGACCGTCGACGTACTCCATGACGATGAAGTACGTGTTGTCCTCCTGGCCCCAGTCGTAGATCGCCACGATGTTGGGGTGGCTCAGGTTGGCGGCGGCCTGGGCCTCTCTGCGGAACCGCTCCACGAAGCTCTGCTCGCGTGCGTACTCCGGGAAGAGGACCTTGACGGCCACCGGACGGTCGAGCAGTTGATCCCGCGCGAGGTAGACCTCGGCCATCCCACCGCGCGCGAGCACGCGGTCGACCTCGTAGCGATTGGAAAAGGAGCGAGGATCCGCTGCCATGCGTCGAGAAACCCTACTGGTCCGTCGGTTCGGTCATGAGGCGCGTCCTCTCCGGGAAATGTCGAGATCTCGCGGTCATGGGCCCTGCAGCAGCTTCTGGAGAACCTGACGTGCGATCGGTGCCGACACCCGCCCACCGGTGGCGTCGCTGCCCTGGTTGCCGCCGTGCTCGACGATGACCGCCACGGCGAAACGCGGCGCGTCGGACGGCGCGAAGGCGATGAACCAGGCGTTGGGCGCCTGCTGACCGCCGACCTGCGCGGTGCCTGTCTTGCCGGCCACGGGCACGCCGGGGATCTGGGCGGGGGTGCCGGTGCCGTTCGCGACGACCCCGTTCATCAGCGTTGTGAGCGTCGCGGAAACCTGGGGCGTCATCGCCTGTTTCCATTGCTTCGGCTCGAAGCGGCGCACGAGCCCACCTTGCGCGTCGCGGATCTCGCTCATCACGTGCGGCTCCATGATCACACCGTTGTTCGCGACCGCCGCAGCGACGAGGGCCATCTGCAACGGCGTGACGGCAATGAAGCCCTGGCCGATTCCCGCGAGACCGTAGAACGCCTTGTTGGTCGCGAACGGCTTGCCGTCCATGTCGGTCGACGGGACCGCGCCGGGCGCGACGTCGAGCGGCGGTCGCTCACCAACGCCGAACGCGTGCATACCGGGCGGGAAGAGGTCGCCGAGACCGATGCCGATGTCGGCGAAGGTGGTGTTGCACGAGACGGTGAAGCTCTCCGTCAGCGTTCCTCCGCAGCTCTCGTTGCCGAAGTTGGCCAGTGTGCGCGGCGAGTCGGGCAGCTGAAGGCTGGTGCGGACCGGAAATGTCGAATCGACCGTGACCTTGCCGGTGCCGAGACCCACCGCGGTGGTGACGACCTTGAAGGTGGAGCCCGGCGCGTAGATCTCGCGGTACGCGCGCGCGAGGTTCGGGTGGGTCGGATCGTTGTTGAGCCCGGTGAAGTAGGTGTTGACAAACGTGCCGTTGTGCGCGGCGAGCCCGCTCGGGTTGAACGACGGGTTGGAATACATCGCCAGAATTGCGCCCGTACGCGGGTCGAGCGCGACCACCGACCCCCGCTGCGTGCCAAGTGCCTGACGCGCGACCTCCTGCACGTCGGAGCGCACCGTGAGCACGACCGAGCCGTACTGGTCCTTGGTCGACAAGATGTTCCGGAAGTTGAACCGGGCGACGTCGGGATCGTGGCCCGCGAGCGCATCGTTGTAGGTCGCTTCGACACCGGTGTTGCCGACGACGAACGACTGATATCCGACGATCTGTGCGAGCAGGTCCCCGAGCGGGTACTCGCGTTGCAGCTTGAAGAGGTCGTTGGACGCCACCGACTTCGCCGCAACCTTGCCGTCGGCCGTGATGATCTCACCCCGGGGGTGCGAGTAGTCGCGCACGAGCCGCCGCACGTTACGGGGATCGTGATCCAGCTTCTTCGCGTCGACGACCTGCAAGTAGGTGAGCTGGCCCACGAGCGCGAGCAGCAGCACCACGACCGTGATGCCGAACCGGCGGATCATGCGGTCCATCGTGTTCATGAGTGGGATGCCACCGCGATGGCCGACGTTCGCGCGTACGCCTCGGCGTCGGCCGCAGCCTCGTCCGAGATGCGCAGGAGCAGCGCGACGAGCACGAAGTTCGCGACGAGCGACGATCCTCCGTACGAGACGAACGGCAGCGTGATGCCCGTCAATGGGATCAGTCGCGTGACCCCGCCGATGATGACGAACGCCTGGATACCGATGAGGCCCGTGAGGCCGGTCGCGAAGAGCTTCGTGAACGGCCGGTCACTCGACACGGCGATGCGGAAGCCGGCTCCGACCACGATGAGAAAGGCGATGACGACCGCGACGGTGCCGAGCAGGCCGAGCTCCTCGCCCACCGCGGCGAAGACGAAGTCGGTGGCCGCGTTCGGGATCTTCTGAGGGCTCCCGAGACCGAGGCCGGTGCCGCCGAAGCCGCCGCTGCCGAACGCGAACAGCGACTGGATCAGCTGGTAGCCCTTTCCTTGAGCGACGGGCCACGGGTTGATCCACGTCGACACGCGTACCTGCACGTGCCCGACGGCGTTGTACGCGAACACCGACGCGACCGCGAAGAGCCCGGCCGCGCCGATCAGGTAGGCCGACCGTTCCGTCGCGACGTAGAGCATCCCGACGAACACCGCGAAGAACAACATCGACGAACCGAGGTCGCCCTGCCCCGCCATGATGATGAGCGAGAAGCCCCACGCGAGCACGAGCGGGAGCAGGTGCTTGGGATCGGGCACCATCATCCGCCCGATCCGCCGGCTCCCGGCCGACAGCAGTTCACGCTTGTCGGCGAGGTACGACGCGAAGAAGACGACGAGGAGCACCTTCGCGATCTCGTTGGGCTCGAAGTTCACCGGGCCGAGGTGCACCCAGAGCCGCGCGCCGTTGATGGTGGCACCGATACCCGGTGCGAGTGGCAGCACGAGCAAAGCGAAGCCGAGCAACGCGAACGTGTAGCGGTATCGCTCGAGCGCGCGCGGCCGCCGCACGACCGCGAGTGTCGCGACGAAGCACGCCACACCAACGCCGGTCCACACGGCCTGTGTGCGCGCGAGGTGATGATTCAGACGCGAGATCATGATGAACCCAATGCCGCACAAGAGCGCGACGAGCGGGAGCAAGGTTGCGTCGCCTCGTGGCGCGAACCAACGCACGCCGAGATGCGCGACGGCGAACATCCCGACCATCACCGCGAGCAGCACCCAGAGGTCCGGTGGCAGGTCGAGCTGCTTCGAGAGCTGCACGAGGATGTAGCCGGAGACGACGATGACGACAGCCAGCAGGCCCAGCAGGAGCTCGGACCCGCGGCGACGGCGCGCAACAGCAGATTTCATGCCGGTGCGCCGGTCATGGTCCGATCGGTGTGCTCGGTGGCGGTGCAGCCGGCGGTGCGGGACTCGTGGTCGTGGTCGTGGCGGCAACGGCTCGGCGCTCGTCGGCCTTGCGCTGCAGCGCGGACAGGTACTCGAGCGCTCGCGTCTTGTCGGTGAACTTCTTCTTGCCCCGCACGTCGGCCTGGTCGGCCTCGGTGAGGTCGGAAACACGGAGTGGTGTGCGCCGCTCGACCGTGGGCTCGAATCCCAGCACACCGCCCGGGCGACCCCGGAACAAGGTGACCCGGCCGGCGTCGAACGTCACGAAGAACGCCTTGCGCGCATACCAGGCCACCGCACCGACCGCGACCCCGACCACGATCGCGACGGGCAGCAGCCACACGAGGAATCGGAAGAGCCGCCGTGTCGTACCTCGCGGCGCGAGCCGGATCGGTCTCGGGAGGTCCTCGTCGATGACGGCGTCCGAGGCGCGGTCGGCCTGCGGCTCCGCCTCCGAGGCCTCCGCGGAATCGACGGCCGCGGGCGTCGTGGGGACGAGCGGCGTGGCGGTGGTCAGGTCGGCACGCTCGCCCCGCGGTGGATCGTCGGACGCGGCCTCCAGGACGACCGCGCTCACGTTGTCTTCACCCCCGGCCGCGTTCGCCGCGTCGACGAGCATGTTCGCGGCGCGCTGCGGATCGTGCTCGCGGCGAAGGATGCGGGCGATGTCGACCTCGCGCACCATCGTGGTCAGACCGTCGGAGCAGATGAGCACCCGGTCGCCGGGGTCCAGGTCGACCGGGTAGACGTCGACGAGAACGCTCTCGTCGACGCCGAGAGCGCGGGTGATGATCGAGCGTTGTGGGTGCACGACTGCCTGCTCGGGCGTGAGCCGGCCTTCGCGCACCAGCTCCTCGACCAGGCTGTGGTCCTCGGTGATCTGCTCGAGCTCGTCGTCGTGGAAGCGGTACGCGCGCGAGTCGCCGACGTGGCCGATGACGATCGAGTTGCCGTCGGTCGCGACGGCGGCGGTGAGTGTCGTGCCCATGCCACGCAGGTTCTCGTCGTCGTGGGCCTTCGCGAACACGGCGGTGTTGGCTGACTCGATCGCCTCCGAGATGGGACGGCCCGCGGCCACGGCCGCCCGCAGCGCCTCGAGCGCGGTCGCGCTGGCAACCTCGCCGGCGCGGTGGCCGCCCATGCCGTCGGCGACTGCGAAGAGGTGCAGTCGTTCGTCGACACGGACGGCGTCCTCGTTGCCCTCCCGCACCCGGCCGACGTCGCTGGCGGAGCCCACGAGCAGCCTCACACCGTCACCTCCGTGACGGTCTGACCGAACTGGATGCGGTCACCGCGGCGTAGGCGCGTGGCGCCTTCGATGCGTTTGCCGTTGACGTAGGTTCCGTTGCGGGAGCCGAGATCTTCGACGTACGTGCGTCCGTCTCGTTGGAACAGACGCGCGTGGACCTGCGACACGAACGTGTCGTCGGGCAGCACGATCTGGCATCCGCCTCCGCGTCCGACCGTGACTTCGCGATCGAGCGTGAATGCCTCGCCGGCGAGCGATACGGGCTCGACGATGTGCAACGACGGAAGCCGCCGCCGATCGCGTGACTTCGGCTTCGGCTTCGGCGGCGGCACGACCTCGTCGGCCGCGAGGTCCACGTCCTTGGCCGCGCGCATCTCGAGCACCACCACCCGCACGACACGCGCGAGGAAGAGGTAGAGAAGGGCGAGGAAGCAGAACTTCAAGACGGTGAGCAGGTTCTCGGTAGTCATCGTCTCAGGACGCCTCGAACCGGATCGTCGCCGCGCCCGCGCCGATCACGTCGCCGTCTTCGAGCAGGCGCTGGCTCACCGGCTGGCCATTCACGGTCGTGCCGTTGAGCGACCCCAGGTCGTGCAGCACGTAGCCCTCCGCTTCCGGGCGGATCTCGGCATGCCGCCGCGACACCTGGGGGTCGGGCAGGGGCACGGTGCAGTCGGAGAGGCGCCCGATCGTGACGGTGCCTTCGTCGAGCGCGATCCGCCGGCCGTCGGAGAGCACCAGCGATCCGGCCCTGCCGTGCACGCCTTCGACGATCGCGGCGTCGACGTGGAACTCGCCCCGCCGCAGGCGTTCGCCGACCGCGATCTCGACCCGCACCGGGCCGAGGAAGTGGTACTTCTCATCGCGCGCATGTTCGCGCGCTGCGTCCTCGAGTTCCCGGATCAGTGTGTCGGCGAACGACTCGAAGTGCTCGTAGTCCTCCTCGGCCAGCAACACCTTCACATGGTTGGGCGCGACAGTGCCGCGGACGCCGATTGTCCGATGCGCATCGAGCTCGCGGACCATCCGTCGGGCGATCTCCACGGGCTGCAGACCGCTGCGGAACGCCTTCGCGAAGGTGCCTTCCACGAGCCGCTCGAGCCTCCGCTCGAACCCCTGGAGTCCCATCGCGACCGGAGTGTACCGGCGTCCCGCCGGCGTCCTGGGCCAGGCAGAGGGGCCGATCAGGGCCCTTGCTAACCTTCCTCCCCCGGTGCGGGCCCAGCCGCGCGCCGTGGGCGAGTGGCGGAATTGGCAGACGCGCAGGATTCAGGTTCCTGTGTCCGAAAGGATGTGGGGGTTCAAGTCCCCCCTCGCCCACCGAGTGTGATGTCGCGAGACATCGTGGACAGGTCGTTCAGGTCAGGGAGAAGGCCGACCACGAGGCACAGCCACTCGGCGGTCCAGCCTTCGCTCCCACCGCGCGAGACACCCCGTGCCGAGCAATCTCGACACGGGGTGCTCATCGCGTGCGCGGGATCCGGCGGACCTCCGCGTTCGTCGGCTCTGGCTGTCAGTGCTGGTCGAATTCCCGGAGCCCCGGAAGCACGCGGACGTGCTCCACGCGCACCGAGTCCAACGTGTTCTTGTCGAGTCCGAGAAGCGTCAGGATCGTCGGGGCGACCTGATACGTGCGCACGGGCTGGTCCACGGTCCGAGCCTGTGCCTCGTGCTCGGCCAAGCGCCTGCCGTCGACGACCAGCATTGCGACATGCGTGTCGTTGGCGGAGAACCCACCGTGCTCGGCAACCTTCTTCACGCTCTTCGAGTAGATGGTGCCCACGATTGGTTGGATGATGATGTCCGGCGTACGGGGATCCGTGGCCGGGTTGCCGAACTGATCCTCGAGCGGCTCGCCGGTGAGCAGCGTCTGGATCCGGGCCGTGTTGGCGCCCTTCCGATCTTTCTCGAGTGCCGCGACGGCCGGCGCCACGCCGGCGGAGTGCTGGTACCACATCAGCGAGACGTCGTCGTCGATGGTGAAGTCAGGCTGGGTGACGCCGGCATTCGTCAGGACCGCGTTTTCGGCGCTGCCGATCATGTGCAGCTGCTTGGGGTCGATGGGCGATTGCCCGTGCTTGGCACTGATGATGATCTGCGTCGACGACAACAGATGCTTCGCCTTCAGCTCGTCGACCATCGAGCCGAGCGCGGTGTCGACGAAACCGATCGCGCCCTCGAGCTGCGGGGTGAAGGTCAGCGTGCCGGGCATGTAGCCGCCCGGCGTGTAGCCGGCCTGGCACGGGATCGGACGCTGCTTGGAGGTCGTGTTCCAGTCGCAGAAGTTCGGGTCGACGAGCTTCTGGCCGACGCTCACCGCTTGGAAGTTCATCCCGAAGATCGCCGGGACCGGAGCGTGGTTCGTACCGACCGAGTTCCAGCCGTCGATCTGGTTGAGGATCGCGTCGACCTTGACCTGGTCGTACGACTCGGTGTCGCCGACCGAGTCGGTGATCGCCGCGCCCGGGAACTTGGTCGTGTCCCGCGGGAAGCTCACGATGTGAGTGGTTCCGACCCGGGTCGTCTTCAGTGTCGGCGGGATGATGTCGGCGTTGATCTCGGTCTGGAACGGGTCGTCGACCGCGTTCGGGGTGCCGTGACCGGCCACGAGCCCGTTGGCAGCCGGGTGCTTGTCGGCCCATGCGGTGTACAGCTTGGCCGCGTGCGCCACGCTGAAGATCGAGTTCACGCGGTTGAAGTCGTTGGGAAAGACCGGCACGCATTTCCCATTCACGACGGCGCGATTGAGCTGGGCCGGGTCGACCCCCTCGTTGAGGATCGTGCGGGTGCCGTTCGGGTTGCTGAACGTCGGCGCACCGTTGTCGACGTTCTCGAAGTACTGCGCCTCGGCTCCCGCCGGCGGGGTGCAGTCCTGCTTGCCCGAAGCCAGCTGCGCCGGAGCCGTGAAGAACGTCCGGTCGTACGAGTCGTCGTAGTACACACCCGAAAGCTTGGGATCTGCTCCGGTGGTCAGGCCGACGATGCCCGGGGAGGAGTCGCTGGGCTTGGAAGTCGCGGCGTTTGTGTACGTCGTGCCGTAATGGGCGAGCTTCGCAAGATTCGGGCAGGCGCCAGCGGCCTCGCACTGTGCGAGGTCGAAGGCGTGGAAGCCGTCCACGCTGATGAGGAGCACATGGCGCGTACGCCCGGACGGATTGGCGGACGCCGGAGACGCGACCGCGGCGAGCCCGCCCACGAGCACGAGGCCGGCCACCGCACTGGCGAACCAGCGGCGAAATCGATGCATTCGGATCCTCCCGGGAGACGTCACAGAGCGTGGCCTCGTCCGTCGGCTGAAGGGTGCGAGCGACGAGACCGCAGAAGCTGCCCGCGCTTGTCAGCGTCACACGGGAATGGATCCGGCGACCGCACGGAAACGAATCCTTCAATGCCCCGTCAGGTGGTGTTCAACCGGGACGCCTACCGCTCATGTCGCCGCCGGTCGGAAACCGCTCCCCACGCGCGAGGCGGCGTAACCGGTCGTAGAGTCACGAAGCATGGACGTCTCCGGTTACAACCACTCTGACTCGATCACCATCAACGCTTCGCCCGACGATGTCTATGCGATCGTGAGCGACGTGAGCCGCATCGGCGAACTCAGCCCCGTATGCCAGTCGGGCGCGTGGGACGATCCGGCCCAGGCAGGCAAGGAAGGCGCGTGGTTCACGGGCCACAACGCAATCGGTTCGTTCACTTGGGACACGCATTGCAAGGTCGTCGTTGCCCAGCCGGGCCGGGAGTTCACCTTCGTGAACCACGGGCCGAACGGCGAGTTCGAACTCGTGCGTTGGCGCTACACGCTGGAGCCCGTCGGTGAGTGCAGCCGGGTGACGGAGTCGTGGCAGGTGTTGCCGGCGTATCCGGACTTCGTCGCGGCTGGTGATCCGAACCTCGATGTCAAGGCGCGTGTCGACGGCATGGCGCAAATGGCCCGCGACGGCATCAAAGAAACGCTCGCCAACCTCAAACGCGTCGCCGAACGCTGACCGGGTGACGGTCAGGCGCGGTCTCGTGTCGCCCAGGCCGCGCGCTGCGCGAGCAGGAAATTGCGCTCGGCGGGATTCGACGTGAGGTCGATGGCGCGGTCGTAGGCCGCGATGGCTGCATCGACATGACCCGCGCGGGCGAGCAGGTCGGCGCGGGCCGCGTGGTACGGCTGGTACGTCTCGAGTCGGGCCGTATCCAGCGACGCGAGGGCGGCGAGCCCGTCGGTGGGCCCGTAGAGCTCGCCGACGGCGATGGCTCGGTTGAGCGCGACGACCGCGTTGGGGCGCAGCGCGAACAGATGGTCGTAGAGAGCGACGATCTGCGACCAGTCGGTGTCCTCGGCCTTGGCGGCGTCCGCGTGGACGGCGGCGATCGCGGCCTGGATCTGAAACGGTCCGGGCTGGTTGCGGCGGAGGCAGGCGCGCACGAGCCCGTGTCCTTCGGCGATGAGCGAGCCGTCCCAGCGTGTGCGGTCCTGGTCGGCCAGCCGCACCATCGAGCCGTCGGCGCTCGTGCGGGCCGGCCGTCGCGCCTCGGTGAGGAGCATGAGCGCGAGCAGGCCGACCGCTTCGGGCTCGTCGGGCATGAGTTCCGTGAGTACCCGTCCGAGGCGGATCGCTTCACGCGACAGGTCGACGCGCGTGAGGGTGTCGCTCGAAGTGCCGGTGTGACCTTCCGTGTAGATCACGTAGATGGTGGCGAGCACTGCGTGTAGCCCTCGGGGAGCTCGGCCGGACGGGGCACGCGGTACGACGCATGGTTGTCGCGCAGTTTGCGCTTGCCCCGCACGATCCGTTGCGCGAGCGCGGGCTCGGGAACGAGGAATGCGTGCGCGATCTCGGGCGTGTCGAGACCGCCGAGCAGCCGCAGTGTGAGCGCGACCTGGGTGTCGGCCGCCAATGCCGGGTGGCAACACAGGAACATGAGGCGGAGCTGGTCGTCCGCGACGACGTCGACGAATGAGTCGAGGTCGTCGAGCTCGGCGCGGTGGCGGGGGTCGCGCTCATCGGCCTGCATTCGGTGCGCCGCGATGTAGCGGTCGGTGCGGGTCGCTTCGCGCCGCAACCGGTCGATGGCCCGGTTGCGCGCCGTGGTCGTGATCCAGCCGCCCGGGTTCGGCGGCAAACCGTCGGACGGCCACCGCTCCGCGGCGATGGTGAACGCCTCCGCCACCGCGTCCTCGGCGAGGTCGATGTCGCCGAGGACGCGGATCAGCGTGGCGGTGCAGCGGCCGGCCTCCCGACGGAAGACCTCCTCGAGCGGGTCAGGCATCTGTCGGTCGGACCTCGACCGGTCCTTCGCACGCGGCCGCGGCCTTGCCGGCCCAGTCGAGCGCGGCGTCGAGGTCGACGGCCTCGATGATCCAGAAGCCGCCCATCTGTTCCTTGGTCTCCGCGTAGGGACCGTCGGTCATCGAGACCTCGCCGCCGGTGGCTCGCACCACCGTGGCCGAAGACGCCGGGTGCAGGCCGGCGCCGAACACCCATGCGCCCGCTTGCTCCAGGGCGGCGTTGTACGCGCCGACCTGTGCGCCGATGCGTTGCATGTCCTCCGAGGAGTAGTCGAGATCGTCGTACGGGCCGTCGTGCCAGACCGAGAGCAGGTACTGAGGCATGGTGAGAGTCTCCTTCTCGTAAACGAACGTGCGGGCGGGGGATCAGGCGCCGGCTCGGCGCGCGAGCACCGGAACGATGATCGCCGCGGCCAGCAGGTGCAGAGCCACCAGGGCGACCTTCGTGGCGGTGTCGGGCGGCAACACGACCGAGGGCACACACGACAGGGCGGTGAGCACCGCGGTGATCTGGACGAACCGGCTCCGTGACGTGGTGCTGCGCCGGTTGAGCACGGCGAGGAGCAGTCCGCCGAGGACCGCGCCCAGGAACGTCATCTGTGCGAAGCCTGCGATGGGAATCATCTTGCCGCCCGTTGCGAGCGGGACGCCGGCGGCGTGCATTGCGGCGGCGACCACGCTCGTGACCGCGGCCGCGGCGAGCCCCACGACGACGGTGGTGCGCCGCAGCGAGCCGGCCGGTCGGTGGACGGATGTCGAACCGGTGAGGATCGGCGTGGTGACGGACATCGTGGCTCCTTTCGTTTCGGCGGCGCCTCGTGCGGCCGCACGCCACGTCCACGAACGCCGCAGCCCGAATCGACAGCGATACGAAGGAAATTTCGGGCTGTCGGATTCGTGCTCGCTCCATCTTCCGTGGGCGGCGCCGACGACGCGACCAGACGCGAGCTCGTTCGCCGGCGCCGCGCGCACGTCTGAACGAGTCGACGACGGGGATGTTCAGTCGGGGAGCATCGGCATCGAGAGGCCTTCGTCGCGGCCGAGCAGGACGGCTCGCTTCACCGCGTCGGAGCCGAACCGCTCGTGGACACCGTCGAGCGCCACGTCGAGAGCGCCGCCGTCGCGGCGATCGAACGGCAGGGCAAGTTGCACGATGCTGTCGTCGTACAGGTTCGCGACCGACAGGCCGACGAGGGTCAGGCCGCGCGCATCGATGACGGGTCGAGCGGTCGCGAGGAGGACGCGGGCGGCGGCAAGGATCGTGTGACTCTCGGCCGTGGGCCAGGGCACGGTGTGCGAGCGCGTGGCGCGCCCGAAATCGTCGAAGCGCAAGCGGAGCACGACCGTGCGGCCGACTCTCCGGGCCGTTCTCATGCGCCTCGTGATCCGATCGACGAGCGCGACAACGATCGCGTCGACCTCTTCGCATGGCCGGCGAGAGCGCCCGAGCGCGCGTTGGGATCCGATCGAGCCGCGGCGGCGACCTGGCTGCACGGGCCGCGGGTCGCGGTTGTGCGCGAGCGCGTGGAGATGGCGTCCGGACGCGCGTCCGAGCATGGCGACGAGCGTCGATTCGCCGAGACGAGCGACCTCGCCGACCGTCGTGATGCCGCGGCTGTGCAACTTCTCCGCCGTCTTCGCCCCGACGCCCCAGAGGCGCCGCACGGGAAGCGGGTGCAGGAACGCCGACTCGCGGTCGGGCGCGACGACAAGAAGGCCGTCGGGCTTGGCGACCGCGCTCGCCACCTTGGCGAGGAACTTCGTTCGCGCGACTCCGACGGTGATGGGCAAGCCGACGCGCTCGAGCACCTCACGCCTGAGGCGCTGCGCGATCTCGACCGGTGTGCCCGACACCCGCCGCAAACCGCCGACGTCGAGGAAGGCCTCGTCGATCGACAGGCCTTCGACGAGCGGCGTCGTGTCCTCGAACACCTGGAACACCGCTTTGCTCGCGTCGGAGTAGGCGGACATGCGCGGCGGCACCACGACCGCGTGCGGACAGAGCAGCCGCGCCTCACGGCCGCCCATGGCCGTGCGGACGCCGAACGCCTTCGCCTCGTAGCTCGCCGCGAGCACCACACCCCCGCCGACGACGACGGGCCGCCCGCGCAAACGGGGATCGTCGCGCTGCTCGACCGACGCGTAGAAGGAGTCGAGATCGGCGTGCAGGATCGTCGCCTCGCCGCGCACGAACGTATGTTCGCACGCCGCGGTGACGGTATCCAGGCCGCGCCGCGCCGATCAGAACTCGGTGGCGGTGCCCTCCGTGCGGGATCGCATGTCGAGCGCCCGCACGAGCGACGCGACGACCTGCTCCCAAGCGTCCCGCAACTCGTGGTCGTCGGGCCCGCACGGGGCGAGGTCGTCGATGGTGAGCGCCACGGTGCTGCCGCCCGCATCGGCGGCGATGTCCCACGTCACGATCACGGTCGGATCCGCACCTCCGGCCCGTGCACCGAGTGTGTAGCTGAGGCGGACCGGCGGCGTGGCCGCGAGCACCTCGCCGTCGGAGCGAACGATCGGCGTCGTCGTGCCGGGCTCCGCACCCGGCTCGAGGCGCACGGCGTCTCCCGGACGCCACGTCGACGTGAGATTGAGCCCGCGTGGCACGCCGGCGTTCGCCGAGCCGCAGGTGAGGCACTGCCAGACCCGCTCGGGCGGCGCGGCCGTCGTCGCCGAGATCATCCAGGTCGTGAACGGATCGCGCATCGCCCCTGCCTTCGTTCGCCCCGGTGCGCGGATCAACGCCGCACCGAACGCACGATTGTGGCGCAACTCGGCGCCGTCGCGCACGGCTTTGCACCCAGACGGGTGCGAAGCGAATCAGGCCGAGGCGGTGTCGACCAGGCCGTAGCGCCGGCGGACGACGAGCTCCAGCCTCCCGAAGATCAACGCGTCGGCGACCACGCCGATCACGAAGATCACCACCATCGTGGCAAGGAGGCCTTCGGCGTCGGCCTGCTCCCGTGCGAAGTTCAGCCGGGAGCCGAGCGAGTTGACGTGGCCGATGGTGACGAGGAGCTCGCCCGCCAACAGGCTGCGCCACGCGAACGCCCATCCTTGCTTGAGGCCCGAGACGAACGACGGCAGCGCGGCCGGGAGCACGACGTGGCGCAGCGAAGCGAAGCCGCGCGCACCGAGCACTTTGCCGGCGCGCAGCAGGATCGGCGGGATGTGATCGACACCACCCACGATGCCGTTCGCGACCGACGGCGCGGCACCGAGCACGACCACGAAAAGGACCGCACGTTCCGACGACGACTGGAACAGCAGCAGCGCGAGCGGGAACCACGCGATCGAGGGCATGGTCTGCAGGCCCGTGACCATCGAGCCGATCCCGGAGCGCAACACGCGGCTTCGGGCCACCGCGACACCGAGCACCACGCCGATCACGAGCGCCACCGCGAAGTCCCCGAACGCGCGGCGCATGGTCACCAACATGGCGTCGAGCAGCGTGCCGTGCAGGAGATCTCTCCACAGACGGCTGAACGTCGGTGCCGGGCCCGGGAAGACATAGGTCGGTCGCCAGCCGCTCCACACGACGACCTGCCACACGAGCAGGACGATGCCGATCGCGACGAGCTTGGGCCACGTCGCGGCCCAGATGCGCGCCCCTCGGGTTGTCGGACGGGGCTCACCGAGCTCGAGAGCGTCGAGCCCCGACTCCAGCCGCGCGAGGCTCAGCTCATCGGTCGCCATGGCGGCGCACCTCCTCGCGCAGACGGTCGGTCAGCGTGGCGGCGAGGTCGGCGACGTCGTGCGACTCGATCCGCCGCGGCCGCGCAATGTCCACCCGCTGCTCCTGGACCACGCGCCCCGGCCGGCTCGAAAGCAGCGCGACGCGGTCTCCGAGGCGAACGGCTTCACGCACGTTGTGGGTCACGAACACGACGGTGAGACCGGTCTCCTGCCACAGCCGCTCGAGCTCGTCGTGCAGCACGTCGCGCGTCATCGCGTCGAGCGCGCCGAACGGCTCGTCCATCAGGAGCAGCTGGGGCTGTTGCGCGAGTGCGCGCGCGAGGGCGACGCGTTGACGCATACCGCCGGACAGCTCGTGCGGCCGCCGGTGCTCGAAGCCTTGGAGGCGCACGGTTGCGAGGAGCCGTTCCGCCTCCGCCCGCCGTTGCCGCCTCGGCACCTTCCGAAGCTTCAGCGCGACCTCGACGTTGCCGCGGGCCGTGAGCCACGGGAACAGCGCGGCTTCTTGGAAGAGGAGCGTCGGCCGCTCAACGGTGACCGTGACCGAGCCGGCCGTCGGACGATCGAGGCCCGCGACGAGGTTGAGGAGGGTGCTCTTCCCGCAGCCGGACGCGCCGATGAGGCAGAGGAACTCGCCCCGTGCGACGTCGATCCCCACGTCGTCGAGCGCCTGGACCGGGCCGAACCACTTCGACACGTTGCGCAACGAGATCGCCGGTTCCGCGCCCGCCGGTGTGGGCGACGAAGCGGACGGCATCGAACGTGCGAGCCGGGCCGGTATCACGCTCACGTGGCCGATACCTGGGGCTGCCCCTTCGCCTTCAGGATCTGATTCAGGAACGACAGGTCGAAGATGCCCTTCAGATCGACCGGCTGGAGGAGCCCGATCGCCACGGCGTTCTTCGCCGACTGCGCGAGCGAGCTCGCGATCGGATCGTTCGTGAACGTGAGGTTCCCGATCGCCGTGCTCGCGATTTCGGGCTTCAAGGTCTTGCCGGTGATCGCGCCGATTGCCTCGTTCGCGATGCTCGCGGCGCGCGCCGGATCTGCGTTCACGGCATCGTTGGCGTCGACCTGAGCCTGCACGAGCCGTTTCACCGTGTCGGGATGGGCCTGAAGGAACGCGGCCCGCACGACGAGCAACGTCGTGACGTACTTCCCATCCGGCCACAGCGTGCGCTCGTCGACGAGCACGTGACCCTTGCCCTCCTTCACGAGCCGGGTCGCCCACGGCTCCGGCACCCACGCGCCGTCGATCGCACCCGTCTGGAACGACTGCAGCGTGAGCGAGTTGTCCTGGGGCACCACCGTGACGTCGCCGCCGCCTTCGGGCGTCGTCGTGTAGCCCTGCGACTTCAGCCACGACCGCAGCGCGACGTCCTGCGTGTTGCCGAGTTGGGGCGACGCGAGCTTCTTGCCCTTCAGTTGCGTCGCGCTCGTGATGGACGCCTTCACCACCAGGAACGCGCCACCGGATGCCTCACCGGACACGATCTTGATCGCGGTGCCCTTCGACTTCTGCCACGCGTTGATCGCCGGGTTCGGACCGACGTACGTCGCGTCGATCGCGCCGGAGAACAACGCGTTCACCGCGTCCGGGCCGGCATTGAACGTGGCCGTCTTCAACGTCACGTTCGCGCCGAGGTCACGGGCGTAGATGCCGTCCTTCACACCGACGAGCGCGGTCGCATGGGTGACGTTCGGGTAGTAGCCGAGCCGCAGCGTCACCTTGTCGGTGCCGGCCGAAGCCTTACTGGAGCCGCCGCCGCAGCCGGCGAGCGCAACGAACGCCACGACGAGCACCGCCGCGACACCGGTTCCCCGCCGCGAGAGGTGTCGCACTGGAGGGTCCTTCCCGAGTCGTAGTCAACTAAACAAGTCGACAAAGTAGACAATCTCGGAGACCAGGTCAAAGCGGGGACAACCGACGTGACTTACGTGACCTCGCGGAGCCGGCCGGTGTCGACGTCGTACACGAACCCGCGCACGTCGTCCTTCCGTGGGACGAACGGGCTCGACCGGATGCGGGCAACGGACTGGCGCACGTCGTCGTCGAGATCCGGGAACGCCTCGAGCGCGAACGGCGGCCGGAGGCCGGTCTCGGCCGCGATCCGGGCCTTGAGCTCGTCGTCGGTGAACGTCTGCATCCCGCAGTCGGTGTGGTGGATCACCATCACCGCGGTCGTGCCGAGCAGGCGCTGCGAGATGAGCAGCGACCGGATCGTGTCATCGGTGACCGCGCCGCCGGCGTTGCGGATCACGTGCGCGTCACCGTTGCCAAGGCCGAGCATGCGGGCCGGGTCGACCCGGGCGTCCATGCACGTGATGACCGCGACGCCGGTCGCGGGCTTCGACGGGAGATGCTCGCCCGAGGCTGCGTTCGCGTAGCGCTCGTTGTTCACCAGTAGGCCGTCGACGGCGGTCCCAGGACGGTTCATCGGTGCTCCCAAGTGCTCGGGTCGGACGTCGCATTCTGCGTCCGGGCGGAGGTCGCGGTCACACCGGTCTGATGCTTCGACCGCACGCCGCACATCGATGTGGGGTACCGGTCAAGCAGGAGCCGACACTTCCGTGCCCGTCGCGATGGTGCGCCCGCGCGCGAGGAGCAACACCGTGCCGAGGAAGGCGGCGAAGAGCACGACCGGAGCGGCGACCGTCGTGAGGTCGCGCCACAGCGGGTCCCACGCCGACTGCGGATGTGACTGCGGCAGCTCGTACGACGCGAGCACCACTCCGCTCATCGCCGCGGCAATTGTCGCCAGGGGGTTGCGGCAGTCCACGGCGAACGACGGTAACGACCACAACGAGTACCACGGCAGCACGTACGAGCTCGCCGCGGTGTACGCGCCGGTCGTCGCGGCAACCGGCAAGAACGGATCAGGCCACTTCCGTAGGCGTGTCGCGAGGAACGCGACGAGGCCGATCACCGCGATGACGGCGGCGCTGATGACGACGTCGATCTGCCAACCGCCGTGCGCGCGGACGTGCCCGGGCACGAGATAGGTGTTGAAGATGTTCCACACGGATGCTCGGCTCACGTTGTGGTTGCTCGAGAGCAGCACGCCGATCGATCGGGGCGCGAATGCGACTCCGGCGCCGATCACCGCGAGGCAGCTGACCGCGACGCGCGTCGCGTCCTTTCGGCGCCGGTTCACGAGCATCCACACGACCACGCCGGCAAGGCCGAGCAACGCGGTGAATTTCACGAGCGCCGCACAGCCCACGACGATGCCCGCCGCCGCCGCACGCCGGCGCCACGCCAACGCGGCACCGCCGAGCAATGCCAGGCCGACGAGTGCGTCGTTGTGGCCTCCGTTGACCGCGCTCGTCCACACGACGGGTTGCAGCCCGAACCACAGAACCGCGCCGTTCGAGTGCGTCAGCCGGCGGAGGAGGAGGAGCGTGCCGAGCACTGCGACGGCCTCCGCGCCTTGGAAGCCGAGCCGCGCGACGAGAGCCGATGACCGCGCCACCATCGCGACGAGCGCGGCGAACGTCACGAACACCGGGCCGTAAACGCTGCGCGTCGATCGCCAGCCCGTGCTGACGCGCGCGAGGAACGGGTCAGAGGCGAAGTGCGAGGGTGGTCGCACCCACGGGTTGGCGTGGTGCACGCTCACGATGCGGCCGTACATCTCGTACGACCACAGGTCGTTGGAGCGGTGGGGTGGCGTGGCCATCGCCACGACCACGAGCGTCGCGATGACGGCCGCGACCACCCAGCCCGGCACGGTCGGGTTGCGCCATTCGGATCGACCGATCCACAGGGCCGCGGCGGTGGTCATCAGCACGAGCGCCACGCCCGGTCCGCCGCGTACCCGCTCGCTCGCGGCCACGAGTACGACCGAGCCCATTGCGGTCGCGAGCACCAGCGCGAGACGGAAGGGGCGTGTGAGCGGGCCCGTGCTCCATTCACGCAGGTTGTGCACCGCGCCATGGAACCACGTGCCGGCGAAGCACGCGCGTTCGTGCGCGGCGACGAGCAGCTCAGCTTGCCTGCGCGGCGACCTGGCGGTGCACGTCTTCCATGTCGAGCTCGGCGACCTTGGTGATGAGCTCCTCGAGCATGGGCCCCTGCAGCGCACCGGGTTGCGCGAACAGCAAGACACCCTCCCGGAAGATCATCAGCGTTGGGATCGACATGATCCCGAGCGCACCGGCGAGCTCCTGTTCGGCCTCGGTGTCGACCTTCGCGAAGACGAGATCCGGGTGGTCTTCCGATGCCTGCTCGAACACCGGAGCGAACATGCGGCACGGGCCGCACCATCCTGCCCAGAAGTCCACGAGGACCGTGTCATTGTCGCGGATCGTCGACTCGAACGTGTCCTTGGTCATCTCGATCGTGGCCATCTGGTTGCTCCGCTTCTCGGTTCGGATGCCGGAGTGGTTGCAACGCCGAGCACGGCGTCCCCATTCCGATACCCGGTCGATCGGGTGCCGATACGCGGGCGTCCCGCGCGCCTTGTACTGGGAATACGCGACGATGTCGGCCATGTCGGATGCCGTCCGCCCCCAGTTACCCGGGAATTCGCAGGTCGACGTCATCGGCGCGACCGAGATCGGTGCGGCCGCCCATGTCGCGGCCCGCGCCCTGCACGACGACCCGATGTTCGTATTTCTCTCGAAGGACGCGCAGCGGCGCCGCCGGGCGCTGCCGGTGTTCCTCCGCGCCGTTCTGGAATCGGGGCTCGCAGGGCGGGCCACCTATGTCGCCCGGAGGAGCGGAGTGGTCTGCGGCGTGGCGGCGTGGCTGTCGCCGGGCACCTATCCCCTCAGCATCTCGCGCCGCGCCCGCCAGGCGCTCGGCGCGCTGCGGGCGTTGGCGGCGACGCCGCGGACCATTCCCGCCGGACTCAGCGCCATGATCGCGATGGAACGTGCACACCCGCTCGAGGAGCACTGGTACCTCGCCCTGCTCGCGGTGGATCCGGCCGAACAGGGGCACGGATTCGGCGCCGCGCTCCTGCAGGAGATCCTGACGCGTGAAGGCGCCGACCTGTGGCCGGCGTATCTCGAGACGACGAACCCCCGGAACCTTGCGTGGTACGGGCGCTTCGGATTCGACGTCGAGGAGGAGCTCCGTCCGATCGCCACCGGCCCGGCGATCTGGACCATGCGAAGGCCGTCGGCGGGCTGACCGGTTCGCGTCGATCGGGACCAAGGTCCTCCGCACAACGATCCGATCGGCCCTACCTGGTCACGCCGCGTTCCGGCACGATGCGCACAGATCGGGTGGCTGCGACTTCGCGGAGGGCCGGGCGTGTCGGGGACTTGACACGCCTGGCCCTCTTGCTTTTGCGCGCCCGTCTGCCGGATGCGGTGTGCGATCGAGCGGCTCAGAGCGGAACCGGCAGGAGGAACGCGTCCTCGTTCCAGTTGCGCACGACCCGGGTCTCACGCTCGAAGCCGAGCACCGACAGCGTCGCCGTGTCGAGCGCGAGGACTCGACCGCACTCCGGACCGAGCTCCAGCCAGCACGCCGCGAGCACTCGCAGGATGTGTCCGTGCGCGAACAACGCGACGTCACCGGGGACCGTGAGCGCCCGAGCCACGACCGCCTTCGCCCGTTCGGCGACCTGTTCCAGCGTCTCACCGCCCGGTACGCGACCGGTCCAGATGGTCCACCGCGGATCGTGCTCGCGGATCTCGACGGTGGTGCGGCCCTCGTACTCGCCGTAGTCCCACTCGCGGAGGTCGGGCTCGATCTCGGCCACGTCGCCGTAGCCTGCGATACGGCACGTCTCGCGTGCGCGGAGCAGCGGACTGGTGAGCACCAGCGCGAACCGCCTCCCGGCGAGGCGACGCCCGAGGGCCGCGGCCTCGCGGCGCCCGGCGTCGTTCAGCGCCACATCCGTCCGGCCCGTGTGACGCCCCGACTGCGACCAGTCGGTCGTGCCGTGACGCACGAGCCACACCTCTTGAGGCTCGGTCATGGCCGGGTCACACCTCGGGATCGTGCCAGCCGCCATGGGACGCGACGAGCCGGTCGGCTTCGGACGGCCCCCACGTGCCCGGCCGGTACGGGATCGCGGCCGGATGGTCGCGAAGCACGCCGTCAACGACGCGCCACGCAGCCTCGACGCCGTCTTCGCGTGCGAACAGCAGCGGCTCGCCCTCCATCGCGTCGCCGATCAACCGCTCGTAGGCCGACATCTCGTCGGGGCCGGCGTTGCAGACGTACAGCTCGAGCGGTTCGCCGACGAAATCCTCGCCGGGCTTCTTCGCACGCGCGCCCAACGCGATGGCCACGACAGGGTTCAGTCGAAAGCGCAGATAGTTCGTCTTGCCCGGCGGTGGCTCCGAATCGGCGAAGACGCGCTGCGGTGGCGCCTTGAGCTCGACCATCACCTCGGTGCACGTCACCGGAAGTTTCTTGCCCGTCCGCACGTAGAACGGCACCCCCGACCACCGCCACGAGTCGATCATGCAACGAGTGGCGAGATACGTCTCGACGTCGGAATCCGGCGCGACGCCGTCTTCGTCGCGGTACCCCTCGAACTGGCCGCGCACGACGTCGTGCGGCCGCAGGGACCGCATGGCCCGGAACACTTTCTCCTTCTCGTCCCGCAGCGATTCGACACCGCCGCCGACGGGCGGTTCCATCGCGAGGAGCGCGATGACCTGGAGCAGGTGGTTCTGCACGACGTCGCGCAACGCGCCGACCTCTTCGTAGAAGCGCCCGCGACCTTCCACGCCGAAGTTCTCCGCCATCGTCACCTGGACGCTGGCCACGTAATTGCGGTTCCAGACGGGCTCGAGAAAGGAGTTGGCGAAGCGGAAGTACAGGATGTTCTGTACGGGCTCCTTCCCGAGGTAGTGGTCGATGCGGAACACCTTCGACTCCGAGAAGACCTCGTGAAGCGTCCGGTTGAGAGCCTCGGCCGACGCGAGATCGCGGCCGAAGGGCTTTTCCACGATGACCCGACCGTCCTTGGCGCACCCGGACGACCCCAGTGCGTGCACGACGGTGGGAAACAAGCTCGGCGGGATCGCGAGATAGTGCGCGGGGAACCGTGAGCTGTCGAGCGCCGCATGCAAGCGATCGAAGGTGGCCGGGTCGCGGTAGTCGCCGGTCACGTACGACATCGATGCGGCGAGCTTGTCGAAGGCCGCGCCGTCGTCGATGCCTCCGCCGAACTGCTCGATCCCGTCACGCGCCCGCTGCCGGAGCTGCTCGATGCTCCAGTCCTCCGACGCGACCCCGATCACGGGCGCGTCGAGATGGCCGCGCTTCGTCATCGCGTACAACGCGGGGAAGATCTTCTTGTGCGCGAGGTCCCCGGTCGCGCCGTACAGCACGAGGGCATCCGACCGCGGCATACCGGTGCGGGTCATGCGCCGGCTGCCTTCTCGAGATGGCCGCCGAACTCCTTGCGCATGGCCGACTGCACTCGGTTCGCGAACTCCGCATGTCCCTGCGACGCGAAGCGGGCGTAGAGCGCGGCTCCGAGCACCTGTGCGGGAACACCCTCCTCGATGGCGGCCTGCATGGTCCACCGCCCTTCGCCCGAGTCGGATACCCGGCCGGAGAACTCTTCGAGCTTGGGCGACTTGTAGAGCGCCGCGGCCGTGAGGTCGAGGAGCCACGATCCGATGACGCTGCCGCGCCGCCACACCTCGGCCACGGCCGTGGTGTCGATGTCGAAGTGGTAGTACTCCGGGTTCTGGAGTGGTGCTGTCTCGGCGTCGAAGGCTTGTTTGCGGGTGCCCACGTCGGCATCGTGCAGGATGGCGAGCCCTTCGGCGAACGCGGCCATGATCCCGTACTCGATGCCGTTGTGAACCATCTTCACGAAGTGGCCCGCCCCGTGCTCGCCGCAGTGGAGGTACCCGAACTCCTCCGGGGCCGGTTCCCCGTCGCGCCCCGGCGTACGCGGGGCGGTGTCGACGCCGGGTGACAGCGTGCGGAAGATCGGGTCGAGGTGGGACACGGTCTCGTTCTCTCCACCGATCATCAGGCAGAAGCCACGCTCGAGCCCGAACACGCCGCCGCTCGTACCCACGTCGACGTAGTGGATGCCCTTCGCGTCAAGCTCCTTCGCCCGCTTGATGTCGTCGCGGTAATAGGAGTTACCGCCGTCGATGAGGATGTCGTCACGGGAGAGGAGATCGGAGAGCTTGTCCACCATCTCGCTGACGAACGCGGCGGGCAGCATCATCCACGCCGCACGCGGCTGCGTGAGCTTCCCGACGAAGTCTTCGAGCGACGACGAGCCGGTCGCACCCTCGTCCGCGAGCATCTTCACGGTTGCCGGGTTGACGTCGAACACGACGCATTCGTGACCGTCGCGCATCAACCGTCGCACGAGATTCGCGCCCATCCTTCCGAGGCCGATCATTCCGAGCTGCACGTTCAAACCTCCCGGTTGTCGGAACCGCCGCCCGTTCGTCGCTCGCGGTACCGGCGGATGAGCGCGTTGGTGGAGCTGTCGTGACGGAGTGGGGCATCGGGATCCTGGAGCTCCGGCACGATGCGCGACGCGAGCACCTTGCCGAGCTCCACGCCCCATTGGTCGAACGAGTTGATCCCCCACACGGTGCCCTGCGTGAACACCTTGTGCTCGTACGTCGCGACGAGCTGCCCCAGCGTGTAGGGCGTCAGACGGTCTGCGAGCAGCGTCGTCGTCGGCCGGTTGCCGGGAAACGTCCGGTGCCGCGCGAGTTGCGGGTCGACGCCTTCCGCGGCGACCTCGCGCTCCGTCTTGCCGAACGCCAGGGCCTCGGTCTGCGCGAGGAAATTTGCCATCAGCAGGTCGTGATGATCGCCGACCGGGTCGTTGGGCTGCACGAACCCGATGAAGTCGCACGGCACGAGCCTCGTGCCCTGGTGTATCAACTGGTAGAAGGCGTGCTGGCCGTTCGTTCCCGGCTGACCCCACACGACCGGGCCGGTGTCCACGTCGACGGGCGAGCCGTCGAGGCGCACCGACTTGCCGTTGCTCTCCATGTCCAGCTGCTGCAGGTAGGCGGGAAAGCGCTCGAGGTGCTGGCTGTACGGCAGCACTGCGTGCGTCTCGGCACCGAAGAAATCGATGTACCAGACGCCGATCAGGCCCATGAGGACCGGAAGGTTGCGCTCGAACGGCTCCGCGCGAAAGTGCACGTCCACCGCGTGGAACCCGTCGAGCATCTCGCGGAAGTGCTCGGGGCCTATTGCGACCATGAGCGACAGGCCCACGGCCGAGTCCATCGAGTACCGGCCGCCCACCCAGTCCCAGAAGCCGAACATGTTCCGGGGGTCGATGCCGAACTCCTCCACCTTCTCGGCGTTCGTCGACACCGCGACGAAATGTCGCTCCACCGCGTCCTCGTCGAGTGCGGCGACCAACCAGTCCCGCGCCGCGCGCGCGTTGGCAAGCGTCTCCAACGTCGTAAACGTCTTGGAGCACACGATGAACAGCGTCTCGGCGGGATCGAGATCGCGAAGTGCCTCGGTGATGTCGGCACCGTCGACGTTCGACACGAACCGGAACGTCATGTCACGCCGGCTGAAGTCCTGCAGCGCCTTGTACGCCATCGCGGGGCCGAGATCGGATCCCCCGATGCCGATGTTGACCACGTTCCGAATGGGAAGCCCGGTCGCGCCTCGCCACTCCGCCGAGCGGACCTTGTCGCTGAACTGGCCCATCCGGTCGAGCACGTCGTGAACCTCGGCCACTACGTCGACGCCGTCCACCACGATCGACTCCGTGCGCGGCGCACGGAGAGCGACATGGAGCACCGGGCGGTTCTCGGTGACGTTGATGCGCGCGCCCGCGAACATCTCGTCGATCCGGGTTCGAAGGCCTACGGCCTCCGCGAGTGCGCACAGCTTGCGGATCGTCTCGACAGTCAGGCGGTGCTTCGAGTAGTCGAAGTACAGGCCGTCGAACGTGAGCGCCATCCGTTCGCCCCGCGACGGGTCCGTGGCGAACAGGTCGCGGAGATGCACGTTGCGTATCGCGGCGAAGTGGTCCCTCAGTGCGTGCCACTCGGGCGTCTGATGAAGGGGGGTGTCTGTCACGAGCTACTCCTGCGCGGGGGTGTCCACAGCCTTGCGCATGAGGCGACCCTGTGCGGTCGCGTGGCCGGGTCGGCACTGCCAGGGCTCTCGCCGAGTTGCCCGGGTATCCCTCGCTTTGGTGGGCGGGGCGGCGAAACTGCGCCGCGTGCGGGAGCGACGCCTGCAGCTGCGACATCCACTCGATCTGGCCCTCACGCTCGGACCGCTGCAGCGAGGTCGGTTCGACCCGTGCACCAGGGTCACGCCACGCGAGGTGTGGCGCGCGACGGGCACGCCGGCGGGCGCGGTCGCCGTGCGCATCCGCCACGAGGGTGGCGTCGTGGTCGCGACGGTCTGGGGGTCCGGCGGAGCGTGGGCCCTGGAGCAGCTGCCACGGCTGCTCGGCCTGCACGACGACCCGGCCGTGTTCGAACCGCGTGACCCGCTGCTGCGCGAGCTCCACAGGCGGCATCCCGGCCTTCGCCTCGGTGCGACCGATCAGGTGATCGAAGCGCTCGTCGCGTCGGTGATCGAGCAACGCGTCACGTCGGTCGAGGCCCATCGCAGCTACGCGCGCCTCGTGCGCCGGCACGGCACGCGGGCTCCCGGGCCTGCCGCGGCGCGGGGCATGTACGTCCCGCCCGCGCCCGAGCAGCTCGCGGGCATGCCGTACTGGGCGTATCACCCGCTGGGGATCGAGCGCTCCCGCGCCGAGACGATCCGGCGTGCATGCACGCGTGCATCCGGGCTCGCCCGTCTCGGCTGCCGCGAGTCCGATGTCGTGCACCGTTCGCTGCGGTCGTTGCGCGGTGTCGGCCCGTGGACCGCGGCCGAGGTCGCCGCGGTAGCCCTCGGCGACCCGGATGCGGTGAGCGTGGGCGACTACCACCTGCCGCACCAGGTGGCGTGGGCGCTCGCCGGCGAGGCCCGGAGCGACGACGAGCGGATGCTGGAGCTGCTCGAGCCCTACCGGGGGCAGCGGGCGCGCGTGGTTCGGCTGATCACACTGGCCGGCCTCGGCCCCGCGCGGCGTACCCCGCGGGCGCGCCTGCGCGCGATCGAGCACATCTGAGCCGGCGCCGCCTACGACGCGCGCCAGTTACTCCGGCGGTTCGCTCAGCGGCGTGCGCCCGGCGAAGCCGTCCTCGGGCCAATGCCACCAGTCCACGGCAGGCTCGCCGACGATCCAGCACAGCCAGTACTCGCGGCCGCTCGGGGCGATCGCGGGGAAGTCGACGAGCCCGCGGTCGACGTCGCGCAGCACGATGCCGTCACGGCGCAGTTCCTCGAGCAGCGGGCCGATTCGCGTGTCGACTGCTGCCTCGCCCTGTCCGTTCGACGAGCCGTTGCCGGAGACCCGGCCGGCGCGCTCACGTGTCGCAGCGACGACCTCGCGGATGCGCTCGACGATCGCATGGACGCGTTCCAGCGCGCCGTTCGCCTCGTCGACGGTCCAGAACCGCATCACTCCGACGATAGGACCCTGAACCGGCACGGGTATACGCAGGGGGCGCGCGCACGGACGCCGGTACGATGCCCGGTCGTGAGTCGCGTCGCGTACTTCGGCCCCCGGGGCACCTTCACCGAGGAGGCCGTCCTCACCCAACCCGATCTGGCGGGCGAGGAGATGCTCCCATTGGCAACCGTGCCTCAGGTCATGGCTGCGGTCGAGCGCGGCGACGCGCACCACGGCGTCGTGCCGATCGAGAACATGATCGAAGGCTCGGTGTCGGTCACCCTCGACACGCTCGCGTTCGAGAGCGATCTGCTGATCCAGCGCGAGATCGATCTGCCGATCGTCCTCCACCTCTGCGCCCGTCCCGAGACCCGCCTCTCCGACGTCCGCACGGTGCTGTCGCACCCGCACGCGCACGCGCAGTGCCGCGTGTGGATGAGCCGGAAGCTTCCCGACGCCGAGCTCGTGGCCGCGAACTCGACCGCGGACGCAGCCCGCCAGGTCGCGCGGTCGAAGCGCACGGACAGGGCCGCGATCGGCACCGCGTTCGCGGCCCGGCTCTACGGCCTGGAGCTGCTCGCGAGCGAGATCGAGGACCACCCGGAGAACCAGACCCGCTTCGTGCTTCTCGGCCGTGGCGTCCCTGCGCCCACCGGTCACGACAAGACCTCGATCGTGTGCTTCCAGCGTGTCGACAAGCCCGGATCGCTGCTGTCGATCCTGCAGGAATTCGCGGCGCGGGGCATCAACCTCACGAAGCTCGAGTCACGCCCCACCAAGCAGGGCCTCGGCGAGTACTGCTTCTTCATCGACGCGGCGGGGCACATCGCCGACGAGGTCGTGGCCGACTGCCTGCGTGCGCTCGCGGCGCGGCAGGCGGAAGTGAAGTTCCTCGGCTCGTACCCGGTCGCGGGTGAGGAGGAGGCCCACGCGCGCCGCACGGCCGTGTCCAAGGCCGAACGGGCTGCGGCCCGATGGATGCAGGAACTGCGCGAGCAGATCCGTCCGGAGCAGGCGCCGTCGTGATCGACCTGCGCCGGCTTCGAACCGAGCCGGAGTACCGACGTGGCATCGAGCGCAAACGGGTGCGTCCCGGCCTGATCGACGAAGTGCTCGAGGCCGACGACGAGCGCCGGCGCCTGCAGACCGAGGTTCAGAAGCTGCGCGAACGGCAGAACGCCGCTTCGAAGCGGATCGGCAAGGCGCCACCCGACGAGCGTCCCGCGCTCATCGAGGCTGCCGCGGCGCTGAAGGAGGAGCTCGCTGCGCTCGAGCCCCGGCTCGCGGAAGCCGAAGCGCGTGTGAGCTCGCTCGTGCTCCAGTTGCCGAACCCGGCCGACCCGCGTGTGCCCGACGGCGGCGAGGAGGACTCGGTGGTGTTGCGGGAGGTCGGCGCGCCGACGCCCGCGCCCGCGCTCGATCACGCCACGTTCGGCGCCGTGATGGGTTTCGTCGACACCGAACGGGCCGCGGAGATCAGCGGATCGCGCTTCGCCTACTTGCTGCGCGAAGGCGCGTTGCTCGAGCTCGCCCTCGTGCAGTGGGTGATGTCGCGCCTCGTCGCGGAAGGCTTCACGCCGGCCATCCCGCCGGTGTTGGTGCGCGAGTCGACCATGGAGGAAGCGGGGTTCTTCCCCACCGACCGCAACCAGGTGTACGAGGTCGACGGGGGCGAGCTGTTCCTCGTCGGCACGTCGGAAGTGCCGTTGTCGGGCCTGCATCGGCGTGAGACCCTCGACGCGTCGGCTCTGCCCCTGCGCTACGGCGGGTTCTCCACGTGCTTCCGCCGGGAAGCGGGCACGTACGGCAAGGACACGCGCGGCATCTTCCGGGTGCACCAGTTCGACAAGGTCGAGATGTTCTCTTACGCGGATCCCGAGCATTCGTGGGACGAGATGGACACGCTTCTCGCGATCGAGGAGTCGATCGTCGGCGGCTTGGGCCTGCCGTACCGCATCGTCGACATCGCCGCCGGAGACCTCGGCCCGGCCGCGGCGCGCAAGTTCGACATCGAGGTGTGGCTGCCCTCCGAGCAGCGCTACCGCGAGCTGACGAGTTGCTCGAACTACCTCGACTACTCGGCCCGGCGTCTCGGCACGCGCGTGCGCGACGACGGTGACACGAGGCTGGTCCACACGCTCAACGGCACCGCCTGCGCGGTGGGGCGCACGCTGCTGTTCCTCTTCGAGCACTACCAGCAACCCGACGGCGCTTTCGTGGTGCCAGACGTGTTACGCCCGTACACAGGGTTCGAACGCGTCGAGCCGCGCGGCTGACGAGCGGTGCGCACGACCCGGCGCCGGCGCGCCCCCGCTACCCTCGTGCGCGGAGGGATGCCGGAGTGGCCGAACGGGGGAGTCTTGAAAACTCTTGAGCGAGAGCTCCGCGGGTTCGAATCCCGCTCCCTCCGCCAGGGGGTTGTCGGGCCGGCGGTGATGGCCGCGTGAGCGGCGTGCGCGACATCCCCAGGGTGCACACGCCACCGGGCGGCTACGGCACCGAGATGCCGCCGCCGGTGCTCGCCGGGTGTACCGATCCGTTGCCCTCGGGCGCGCCGGACCTGCGCGGGACATGGAAGGTCACCGATGCTCGATCCGATGGTGGGCCGCTCGCGGCCGACCATCCGATCTGGCAACACGTCGAACGCATCGAGCAGGCGGGCGATCGCGCCGTCATCACCGCCGGCGGTGTGATTCACGACATGGTCGCCGACGGCACGTTCGAGCACGGTGTCGACGATGTGATGGCGCTCGACCTGACGACGCGCATCAACGTCGCCGCGTCCTACGAGGACGGCGTGTTGGTGTTGCGCCCGCGCGACATGCCCGGTTTCGAAGTGCGACGTTTCCGCGAGGGTCCCGAGCTCGTGTGGCAGTACGGCCCGTTCTTCACGACCCGCAGCGTCCGGATCGCCGACGCCTGAGGCGCTCGCCGGCGCTCAGTCCGCCGCCCGGACGTGCACGGTCGGTGCCGCCCGCTACAACAGGCCGACCCGAGGCGCGCACCCCCAGCCCGTGTACCCGAAGCGCGCTCGTACGCGTTCGGCTACGACGATCTGTTGGTCACGCGTCGCGAGGCCGGCGTTCGACGCGAAGTCTCCTCCGCCGAAGTCGTTCCATGTGCCGTTGTAGAAGCCGAGGCCACCGGAGAAGCGCGAACCGCGCATGCTCCAGTTGCCGCCGGTCTCACATTGCGCGAGCCGGTCCCACACTGCATCACGCGCGCGACGCGCGATCGCAGTTTCGGCGTCGCGCGCGACAGCTGCTTCGTGCGCGGCAGCAAGCTGCATACGGATCGCGTGGTCTGTCGACATCGCGCGTCCCTGCGGATCCCGCGACAAGCTCTCGCGCGTCGGCGCGGAGAGCGCGTTCGCGAGCGCGACATCGTTCAAGACCTCGGGATGGACGCGCGCCGGACGCGCCGGACGCGCCGCGCTGCCGGATGCGCCGGCCGCCATCGTGAACGCGACCGACCCGGCAACGGCGGCCGCGCAACAAACGGACACGACCGTCACATTGTTCCGATGTCGCCGGCGGCGACGCGATCGTGACGTCGGTCTGGTGCGGGAACGAGCGTGGCGGGAAGACCGCGAACCGTGCGGGTCACCGTGAACCTGAACCTCTTGCTCACGGTTGGCCGAGCGGCGCTGACGGGCCGAAAATGACCCGCGCGTGGACGTCGTGGACTGCATGCAGTGGGTCTCCTTGCTCCGGGGTCCGGAATCGGGCCGGCCGAGTCTCCGTTCACCGCGCCATCGCTCGCCTCGGAGGGAACGATGTGGGTGACGGCGATGGGCGATACCCATGTCCGCAGGGGGAGAAACCGTCGATTGCCGGAATTGCTCTGCGAATCGCTCGCGCGGGCGGACGCGGTGCTCCACGCGGGCGACGTGCTCACGAGCGAGCTGCTCGAAGAGCTCGCATCGTACGCGCCCGTCTATGCCGTGCTCGGAAACAACGACCACGAGCTCGTCGGTGTCTTGCCGGAGACCCGTCGCGTCACCTTGGACGGTGTGGACGTCGCGATGGTGCACGATCCGGGCCCACGCGCCGGACGCGTCGCGCGTCTGCATCGTCGATTCCCCGACGCGGATGTCGTCGTGTTCGGCCACACGCACGAACCGTGCGAGCAGACCGGCATCGACGGCCAGCTGCTCTTCAATCCGGGGTCACCCACGCAACGGCGGCGACAACCGTTTCACACGTTCGGCGAGCTCGAGTTCCGCAACGGACGCATCGTGTCGCACCAAATCGTCCGCGCCTGACCGAAGTCGAAGTCGGGATGAGCGCGGCCGGTTAGCCTCGGATCACGATGAAGGAATGCTCGACGTGATCGCGGAGGAGCACGCGGCGTCGACGCGCGGATGGATACGGCGAATGGGGTCGTACCTCCGCCCTCACCGAGGCAAGGTCATCGTGGCGTTCTCCGCGGCCGTGCTTGGCACGACCATCGCCGCGTTCAGCCCGATCGTCGAGCGGCACATCGTCGACGACGGCATCGTCAAGCATCACGGCGGGATCGCGGCATGGCTGGGGCTGCTCGTGGTCTTCGGCGTCCTGCGCTTCGTCGCCGCGTACGTGCGGAGGTACTGGGGCGGTCGGGTCAGTCTCGACGTGCAGCACGATCTCCGCACCGACATCTTCCGCCAGCTGCAGCGGCTCGACTTCGCCCGCCACGACGAGCTGCAGACCGGTCAACTCGTCAGCCGGGCCGGCTCCGACGTGACCTTGATCCAGGGCCTTCTCGCCTTCCTTCCGATCGCGCTCGGCAACGTCGTCATGTTCGTCGTGTCGATCGCTCTGATGCTCTGGCTGTCGCCGCTGCTGACGGTGGTCATGCTGGTCGTGGCCCCGCTGCTCCTCGTCACCGCGGTCAAGTTGCGGACCTCGATCTTCCCGGCGAGCTGGGACGCGCAGCAGAAGGCCGGTGACGTCGCAACCGTGGTCGAGGAGGCGGTCACCGGCGTCCGGGTCGTGAAGGGCTTCGGGCAGGAGGAGCAGGAGCTGGAGCGGCTCGTGGGCGCGGCTCGCAAGCTCTACGGCTCGCGCACCCGGCTCGTGCGCACCCAGGCCCGGCTGCAACCGGCGCTGCAGACCATTCCCGCGCTCGGCCAGGTTGCCGTGCTGGCCCTGGGCGGCTGGCTGGCCGTCGAGGGACGGATCAGCATCGGCACCTTCTACGCGTTCATGGCGTATGTCTCGAACCTCGTGTCGCCGGTGCGGATGCTCGCCGGCGTGCTCACCGTCGGCCAGCTCGCCCGGGCCGGGGCGGAGCGCATCTTCGCCCTCCTCGACTCCAACCCCGTCGTGACCGATCGGCCGGACGCCGTCGATCTGCCACCCGCGCGCGGCGACATCGTGTTCGACCGGGTGACGTTCGGCTACCTGCGATCCGAGCCGGTGTTGCGGGACTTCTCGCTCCACGTGAGAGCGGGCGAAACCGTCGCGCTCGTCGGCACGTCCGGCTCGGGGAAGTCGACGGTGGCCTTGTTGCTGCCGCGCTTCTACGACGTGCAGGACGGCGCGGTACGCGTCGACGGAAATGACGTGCGCGATGTCACACTGCTCTCGCTGCGCGGGCAGATCGGTGTCGTGTTCGAAGACAGCTTCCTGTTCTCCGACACGGTGCGGGCGAACATCGCGTTCGGCCGTCCCGACGCCAGCGACGCCGACGTCGTCGCCGCGGCGGAGGCAGCCGAGGCTCACGAGTTCATCGCGAGCCTGCCCGAGGGCTACGACACGGTCGTGGGCGAGCAGGGCCTCACACTGTCGGGTGGCCAACGACAACGGGTCGCTCTGGCGCGCGCGCTCCTCACCGATCCACGCATCCTGTTGCTCGACGATGCGACGTCGTCGGTCGACGCGCGCGTCGAGGAAGAGATCCACGCGACATTGGCCCGTCTGCTCGCCGGCCGCACGACGATCCTCATCGCGCACCGACGGTCGACCCTCAACCTCGCGGACCGCATCGTCGTCGTGGACGAGGGCCGCGTCGTCGACACCGGCACCCACGACGAGCTCTGGGCCCGCTGCGACCTGTACCGCATGCTCCTGGCCGGTCCGGGCGGCGACGCCGAGGGTGTCGGAGCAGACCAGGCCGAGCGAGCCGACGCCGGTCCGGGCGATGTGCCGGCGTTCTCCGAAGCGGCGCAGAGCGTCGTCGAGCCGGCTCCGGACGGCGTGACGGCATCGGCATGGCCCCGACGTGCCGGCGACGCCGAGGGCGACGGCGCCGGCGTCGCGGTCGGTCCCGGCGGCCCACGGGCGGGGGGTGCCGGGCTCGGTTTCGGTGGCGGCCGTGGCGGCGGCATGTTCGGCGGCGGGGCCGAGATGGCGCTGGCCCCGACGCCCGAGCTCCTGGCCAAGGTGGCGGCGCTTCCGCCCCCGAACGACGATCCCGGAGTCGACGTCCGCCACGAGACCCGGCTCGGTGAGCAGTTCGTGTTCCGGCGGTTCCTGCGCCCGTATCGCGCCGCGCTGGCGTTCGGCGTGCTGCTCGTCACGCTCGACGGCGTCGCGACCCTGCTCGGCCCCGGGCTCGTGAAAGCCGGTCTCGACCGCGGCGTCGCCGCGGGGTCCACCGCGGCGCTGTTCGCGGTCTCGGGTGCTTTCCTGGCCGTCACGTTGCTCGACTGGCTCGACATGTGGGGCCAGACGCTCGTCACCGGACGCACCGCTGAGCGGCTGCTGTTCGGGCTTCGAGTCAAGGTCTTCGCCCAGCTGCAGCGGCTCGGCGTCGACTACTACGAGCACGAGATGGCCGGTCGCATCATGACGCGCATGACGACCGACATCGAGTCGTTGTCGCAGCTGCTCCAGAACGGTCTCGTGAGCGCGCTCGTGAACGTGGTGACGTTCGTCGGCGTCGGAATCGCGCTGGCCGTCCTGAACCCTCGGCTTGCGGGCGTCACCGCGTTGACGCTCCCGCCGCTCGTGTTCGCGACGCTGTGGTTCCGGCGCGCGTCGGGCCGCGCGTACGACCGTGCCCGCGACCGGATCGCGGCTGTGAACGCGAATCTCCAAGAGGGCTTGTCGGGCGTCCGGGTCTCGCAGGCCTTCACCCAGGAGACGCGCAGCTCGGAGGCGTTCGACGGCGTGGCCCGGGGCTATCTCGACGCGCGGCTGCGGGCCCAGCAGCTCGTGGCCACGTACTTCCCGTTCGTCGAGATGCTCTCGGAGCTCGCGGCCGCCGTCGTGCTGGGCGCCGGCGCCGCGTTGCTGCCGGCGGGACCGGGTGCCGGCGCCGAGGTGATCACGTTCCTGCTGTACCTGGACCTGTTCTTCACCCCGATCCAGCAGCTGTCGCAGGTGTTCGACTCGTACCAACAGGCACGCGTGTCGATGGGGCGGATCGGCGAACTGCTCGACACGCCGACGTCGGTCCCTCCGCCCGCGGATCCCGTCGTCCCCGGTCACCTGCGCGGCGAGATCGTGTTCGACCATGTTCGTTTCCGCTACTCGAACGCCATCGACGACGCGTTGCGCGACGTCGATCTGCTCGTTGCACCGGGGGAGACGGTCGCGCTCGTCGGCGAGACGGGCGCGGGAAAGTCGACGATCGTGAAGCTCGTCGCACGGTTCTACGACGTGACCGGTGGGGTCGTCCGGGTGGACGGGATACCCGTGGACCGGTACGACCCAGCGGCCTACCACGCCCAGCTCGGCGTCGTTCCGCAGGAAGCCTTCCTCTTCTCCGGAACCATCCGCGACAACATCGCCTACGGGAGACGCGACGCGACCGATGCCGAAGTCGAAGCGGCGGCGCGAGCGGTCGGAGCGCACACGTTCGTTGCGGCGCTCCCGAATGGCTACCTGCAGCACGTCAGCGAACGTGGCCGTTCGCTGTCGGCCGGGCAGCGGCAGTTGATCGCGCTCGCGCGCGCGCGGCTCGTCGACCCGGCGATCCTGTTGCTCGACGAGGCGACGTCGAACCTGGACCTCGCAACCGAGGCCGCCGTCACGCGGGCGATGGGTGTCGCGGCGAGAGGCCGTACGACGCTGCTCATCGCGCACCGGCTGCAGACCGCGCGGCTCGCCGACCGGATCATCGTCGTCCACGACGGCAGGATCGTCGAGCAAGGCTCCCATGACGAGCTCCTGGGTCACGAAGGCCGGTACGCGGCAATGTGGGCCGCGTCCGCGCCCGAGCGCCACGCCGTGTAGGTACGCTCCCGCTCCGTGCCCGACGAAGATCCGAGCGCCTGGTGGCGCGAAGGCGTCCTGTACGAGATCTACCCGCGTTCCTTCGCCGACACCGACGGCGACGGTGTGGGCAACATCGACGGCATCACCGCCCACCTCGACCATCTCGCGTGGCTCGGCGTGCAGGGGGTCTGGCTCAACCCGATCACCGTCTCGCCCGACGCGGACTGGGGCTACGACGTCGCGGATTACACGGACGTGCAGCCCGTGCTCGGCACGCTCGCCGACGTCGACGAGCTCATTGCGCGTGCCGATGAACGCGGCATCCGCGTGATCCTCGACCTCGTGCCCAACCACACGAGCGACCGTCATCCTTGGTTCGTCGAGTCGCGCGCCTCGCGCGACAGCCCGAAGCGCGACTGGTACGTGTGGGCCGATCCCAAGGCCGACGGATCACCGCCGAACAACTGGAGCAGCAGCTTCGGCGGCCCGGCATGGACGTTCGACGAGCACACCGGGCAGTACTACCTGCACAACTTTCTCTCGGAGCAGCCGGACCTCAACTGGTGGAACGAGGAGGTCCGAGCCGAGTTCGACCGGATCCTGCGCTTCTGGTTCGACCGCGGCATCGCGGGGTTCCGCATCGACGTCGTCCACATGATCGTCAAGGACCGGTTGCTGCGCGACAACCCGCCCACCACTGATGACGATCACTTCATGGATCAGGTCAAGGGCCAGCGCCCCGTGTACAACTCGTGCCGGCCGGAGGTGCACGACGTGTTGCGCCGTTGGCGGCGGATCGCCGACGAGTACGACGCGCCCCGCGTCCTCATCGGCGAGACCCACGTGTTCGACTACGACGTGCTCGCGTCGTTCTACGGGAACGGCGACGAGCTCGATCTCGCATTCAACTTCCTCTTCCTGTTCGCCCCGTTCGACGCCGAGCAGTTACGCGCGGTCGTCGACGCCACGAGCGCGGCGCTCCCCGCCGCTGCGTGGCCGGTGTGGACAGGAGGCAACCACGACGCGTACCGGTTCCCATCCCGTTGGGCCGCGGGCAACGCCGACGCCGCGCGCGCCGCGTTGATGATGTTGCTCACGCTACGGGGCAGCGTGGTTCTGTACTACGGCGACGAGGTCGGCATGACCGACACCGAGGTGCCGCGCGAGCGGCTGCTCGACCCGGTCGGCCTCCGGTTCTTTCCGCTGTACGGGCGCGACCCCGAGCGCACGCCAATGCAGTGGTCGGCCGAGCCGGGCGCGGGCTTCACAGACCCGGACGTCGAGCCGTGGCTTCCGTTCGGCGACCTCGCCTCCGCGAACGTGGAGGATCAGCGTCACGATCCCGACTCGACGCTCTCTCTCACGCGTGACCTGATCGCGCTTCGTGACGCGGTACCCGAGCTTCGTCACGGCGCCTATTCGCGACGCGACGCGCCCGCCGGTGTGTTCGCATGGCGGCGCGGCGAGCGAGCGCTCGTCGCGGTGAACACGTCCGACGCCACGGCGATCGTCGATGACGTGTTTGGCGTGGTGCGGATCGGCACCCGCCGCCAGCGCGACGGCGAGCGGCTCGACGGCACGTTGCGACTCGCTCCCTGGGACGGCGTTGTCGTGTGGCTCGACGCCTGACCGCCACGACCGACAAACGCCAACCGTCGAGCGCCGACCGAACGCGGTCAGGACGCGTGCGACGCGGTCCAGGTCAGCAGGTCGTCGACCGGCCAGGTGTTGACGATGTCGCCGGTCGGCACGCCGCACTCGGCGGCACGGTCGGCTCCGTAGTGCTGCCATTCGAGCTGACCGGTGGCGTGCGCATCCGTGTCGACGGAGAACTTGCATCCGAGCTCGATCGCACGTCGCAGGAGCCGCTTCGGCGGGTCGAGCCGTTCCGGACGGCAGTTGATCTCGACCGCCTTGTCGAAGCGCTTGCACGCGGCGAACACGAGATCGGCGTCGAAGGTCGACTCGGGCCTCCCGCGCCCTACCACGATGCGCCCGGTGCAATGGCCGAGCACGTCGGCGTGCGGGTTGGCCATGGCCCGCACCATGCGCTCGGTCATCGCGTCCGCATCCATACGAAGCTTCGAATGAACGCTCGCGACCACGACGTCGAGCTGGGCGAGGAGGCTCTCGTCTTGATCGAGCGTGCCGTCCTCGTTGATGTCCACCTCGATGCCCGTGAGGACGCGAAACGGCGCGAGCTCCTCGTTCATCCTCGCGACGACGTCGAGCTGGTCGCGCAAACGCTCCGGGCTGAGCCCGCGGGCCACACTGAGACGCGGTGAGTGGTCGGTGAGCGCGACGTAGTCGTGTCCGAGCGCGGCCGCCGTGCGCGTCATCGCCTCGATCGACGATCCACCATCCGACCAGTCGGAGTGCATGTGCAGATCACCGCGCAGCAGCTCCAGGATCTCGTCGCCGGCTCCCGTCGGCGTGCCGGGATCATTCTCCAGGCGCCGGAGATACGCGGGCGTCTCGCCGCGGAGTGCTTCCTCGATCACGCGCGCCGTCTTGTCGCCCACGTTGGGCAGCGATGTCAGCGCGCCGCGCGCCGCGAGCTGTTCGAGTTCCCCACGGTCGAGGTCGCGGATCGCGTCGGCCGCGCGCCGGAACGCCATCGGCCGGTACGACGGCTCCCGCGCCCGCTCCAGCAGGTGGGCGATCCGTTCCAGCGCCTGAACAGGCTCCACGTCAAGCAGGCTAGACACCGGCGGGCCCGCTCGGGCCCCCGAACCACCGGTCGTATACTTCACCGGTTCGGAGGGATGACTGAGCGGCCGAAAGTGCTCGCCTGCTAAGCGAGTAGGGGGTGTTGAGCCTCCTCGAGGGTTCAAATCCCTCTCCCTCCGCAAAGGAGTCCCCGATGCCGACCGGAGCCGAGACCGCCGACGCGCTGCTCGCGCTCGGATCGGCGACGCTGGGGGAGTCGGGTGCCCGCGCGATGCGCGCTCGCATCGGGCCCGCGTGGCCGGGCGCGACGCTCGCCGCGCCGGCATACCCCGTCCGTTGCAGCACGGGCGACAACCTCGCGGTGCACGTCGCGGTGGCGCAGGCGCCCTCCGGACACGCGCTCGTCGTGGACGTCGGGCCGCTGCGCGAGCTCGGGTACTGGGGAGAGGTGCTCACGACCGGCGCGCAGTCCCGCGGCATCGCGGGGTTGGTCATCGACGGCGGTGTGCGGGACGCGGGCGCGTTGCAGGCTCACGCGTTCCCGGTCTTCAGCACCACCATCGCGTTGCGTGGGGCGACGAAGAACCGTCCCGGTTCCGTCGGCTCGCCGGTCCGCGTAGGTGACGTCACGGTCGAGCTGGGTGACTGGGTCGTCGGCGACGCCGATGGCGTGGTCATCGTCCCCGGAGGCGTTCTCGACGCGGTGCTCGCTGCGGGCCGCGCCCGGGCCGAGAAGGAGCAGGGGTTCTTCCGTGCGTTGCGCGACGGGGCGACCACGCTGGAGTTGCTGAACCTCGACGCCGGTCTGATTGCGGGCGTGCAGCAGGGAAACGCGCAGGAGGGGTCATGAACGTGCTGGTCGCCACCGACGGCTCGGAGCTGTCCGTGCACGCGGCGCGCCGCGGGCTCGGGCTGTTGGGCGCGCCCGAGACGATCACCGTCGTCGCGGTGCTGAGCGAGATCCCGGGCGACGAGGCGGGCGGCTTCGAAGGCCCGGTCGAGACGCCCGAAGAGCAGCAGCAGGAGTGGAATCAGGAACAGGCCGATGCAGACGCCGCGATCGCAGCCACGATCGGCGCGATCGGAAGGCCCGAGGCCGCACGCCGCGTCGAGGTCGGCGACCCGGGCGGGGCGATCTGCGCGGTCGCCCGCGACATCGACGCCGACGTCGTCGTCATGGGATCGCACGGCCGCGGCGTGCTGAAGCGTGTCGTCCTCGGATCAGTGAGCGAGTACGTGATCCATCACGCGCCGTGCCCCGTCCTCGTCGTGCGTGAGGGCGCCGAGCACGACAGCTGACCCTGCGTCACACCGTCACGAGGTTCTGGGGACGCTCGCCCGCGAGCACCGCGAGCGCGCCTTCGCACGCGACGCGCGCCATGCGGGTGCGGGTTGCGAGGGACGCACTTCCGATGTGGGGCAGCAGGACCGTACGCGGCGCCGCGAGCAGCCGCGGGTGCAGCCGCGGCTCGTGCTCGTACACGTCGAGCCCCGCCGCGAAGATCACGCCCTGCTCGAGCGCGATCGCCAGCGCCTCCTCGTCCACGACGGGCCCGCGGGCGGTGTTGACGAGCACCGCGTGGGGTCGCATCACCGAGAGCTCACGCGCGCCGATGAGGTGCCGGGTCTGCTCCGTGAGCGGTACGTGCAGGCTGACGATGTCGGAGCCCGACAGGAGCTGCTCCAATGACGCGATGTACCCCGGATCGCCGGTGTCGCGGCGGGTGTGGTGCAACACGCTCATCCCGAACCCCGACGCGCGCCGCGCGACGGCCTGGCCGATCCGGCCGTACCCCACGAGCCCGAGCGTCGCGCCGTGCACGTCCTGCCCGAGGTACTGGTTGATGCCCCAGCCGGCCCAGCGACCGGCACGCAGGTCGTGCTCGGCCTCGGACGACAATCGCGCCGCGGCAAGGATGAGCAGGAACGCGAGATCGGCTGTCGTCTCGTCGAGAACGGCGGGCGTGTTGCACACGGAGATGCCGAGCGACGTCGCCGTGGCCACGTCCACGTTGTCGTAACCGACCGCGACGTTCGCGACGACGCGCAGCCGCCCCGCTCCGGCGTGAAGCACCTCGGCGTCGATACGGTCGGTCAGCAGGCACACGAGCGCGTCGGCGTCGTGAACACGTCGGACGAGCTCGTCGTGTGTGAAGGGTTCGTCGCCGTCACGTGTGAGCACCTCGTGGCCCGCGGCGACGAGCGGGTCGAGGCCGCCATCCGGAAGCCGGCGCGTGACCAGCACACGGGCGCGACCCGCGCCGGCCGCCCCGTCTGCAGGGGGCGTCAATGACTCGTGTAGTCGACGGGCCCGGAGTCCTTCACCCCTACTGCGAAGCAGAAGCAGTGGATCGGTGCGTGCTCGCTCACCGGACGCAGGCTGTGCACCTTGTCGGGTGGGATGTGCACGAGGTCGCCCTGACCGATCTCCCGCTCCTCGCCGTCGATGGTCATGAGCCCGCGTCCCGACGTCACGTAGTAGAACTCGTGGGTCGGGTGTGAATGCGGGTCGACCAGCCCTCCGCCCGCCACCTCGAACTCGCTCACGAGCTCGAGGAACCCACCGTCGGTGATCTCCTTCATCTCTCGGGGGTTCACCAGCCACCACACCGGCACGGTGCCGTTGTGCTCGACGACCGGTTCCACGTCCTCGATCGAGCGCACGTCCATCCGCGTCCTCCATACACTGACGGCTGCGTCAGCATAAAGCAGCGTGTCGGCGAAGGCTTGCGGTGGCACCGGCCGGCACCGGTGACGAGCGGGAGGTTCACCGTGAGCGGGCAGCGCACGATCACGCTCGAGGCGCAGCCGTTGACGGTGGAGGCCTGGGAGCCATTCGGGCAGATCCCGGTGAACGAGACCGATCCCGTCGACCCGGTGCACCTCGAGTTCCGCCTCGCCGATCCCCACTGCAACTTCATCTTCCACGGCTACGACGAGCTGACGTTCGGCCCCGGTGGAAACATGCTCTGCGATCATCTCAACCGTCACGACACCGCGACCCAGACGCTCATGCCGATGAACTGTGACGCCGTGCTGGTGGTCGCGCCGGCGTCGGTCGACTTCTCATCTCCCGAGCACGTCGACACGATCCGCGCGTTCGTCCTGCACCCGTTCGAGATCTGCAACCTTGCGATCGGCACGTGGCACTGGGGCCCGTTCCCCACTGGGCCGGGTCGGGTCCGCCTGCTCAACGTCCAGGGAAAGGGTTTTCCCGACGACAACCTCGTCGCCCGCCTCGACGAGCTCGCCCGCGTCGAAGTGGTCACGTGACGAGCGAGGTATCGGACGACGATTCGCCGTTCCGTTACCGCGCGCTCACCAGCTCGTTGCCTTTTGTGGCTACCGTCGACTTTCGACGAGTCCGATTCAAGAACGTGCCCGCGACAGACGATGCACAGGGGGACGGGGACTCGAGGTTCCCTCCCGAGCCGGAGGATGATGGCTTTGTCGGCGATGGGTGAAGCGGACCGGGACCCGAGGTCCGGAACGGACGCCATGATCGACCTCACCGCGCCGGCCCTCCGTAGCGTCGCACCGCCGCACACGATCTACGACGAGGTGCGCCGGGTCATCGTCGACCGCGGGCTGACCCGTGGTCGCGAGCACACCCGGCGCGGGCAGGTCGGCCTTGCCGGCGCGATCGAGGTCGCCGTGGCGGAAGGTGCCGGCGTGCGGCAGACGCCGCGCCCGCGCCAGGGATCACGCATGGCCCGTGAGGCGCGCATCGCGCGGCACCTGCGGGAGCTCGCCGGTACGAGCAGCCTTGCGGCCTGGATCGACGCGCGAGGCCGCTCGTTGAACGACGTGTTCGATCTGCTGACGCAGGCTGCGGTGGCGTTTCCCGAGGACTGACCCTCTGCCCGGAGCGGGCGGCCCCCGATCGGCCGCGTCGTAGCCCAGCGCCAAATCACGCTCGCGCGGCCGGCGGCCCTCTAGGCTCCCGCGCGACGGTCTCGACGGCTCCGCAGGTCGGCGCGACACGTTGCGTGGGTATTTCGGGACCCGAATTGGTCTTCGACCACGCAGCGCGTCAAGCCTGCCGAGCGAAGGCGAAAAATCGGACACTTTGCGTTGACGCAGAGTGAACTCGTCGTTTACGTTTCTCGTCGCTGGGGCGAGATCAATTTCAACTGGGGCGGGGTGAAACCTCATGGCAATGATGCCGGAGCGTTGGGCGGGCACGCGCAAGTCCGTGTCCATGGAGGCAGGCGCGGCAGCGGGGAGCGCGTGGGGTGGGCTCGATGCCCAACCCGAGTTTGCGCTCACCGTCATCGTGCCGACGCGCAACGAAGCTGCGAATGTCGAGGCGCTGCTCGAGCGCGTCGACGCCGCGCTTCTGGGCATGCCGGCGGAGGTCGTGTTCGTCGACGACAGTGACGACACGACGCCGGACGTGATCGACGCCGTGGTCCGGTCGCGCCGCTTTGCCGGCAACCTCGTCGTGTCGCTGCTGCACCGTCCGGTCGGCACACGCGACGGTGGCCTCGGTGGCGCGGTCGTCGCCGGTCTGCGGCTCGCGCGCTCGCCGTGGGTCGCGGTGATGGACGGCGACCTGCAGCACCCGCCGGAGCTGCTCGTCAAGATGTTGGAGGCGGGCGAGCGCGAACACGCGACGCTCGTCGTCGCGAGCCGCTACCGCGAGGGTGGCGACAGCGCGGGCCTCGCGGGCTCGACGCGCACGGTCGTGTCCATCGCCGCGTCCGCCGCGGCAAAGGCCACGTTCCCGCGTGCGCTGCGCTCCGTCACCGACCCGATGAGCGGGTTCTTCATGGTCCGTCGTGACGCCGTGGACCCGAACGCGCTTCGGCCCCGCGGCTTCAAGATCCTCATGGAGATCGCGGTGCGCACGCCCGAACTGCGCGTGGCGGAAGTGCCCTACACCTTCGGTGAGCGCTACGCCGGCGAGAGCAAGGCCAACAGCCGTGAGGGCGTCCGTTACCTGCGCCACCTGGGCCGGCTCCGCATCGACCTCGCGCGTCAGCAGGCGCAGATGCGTGCCGAGTCGAAGGCGTCGACGCACCGGTACGACATCCACGGCATCATCACCGTCGAGGCCGACGCCCGGCTGCCCGAGCTCGAGGCGTTCCGTGTCCGCGCGCTGGACGGTCCCCCGACCATCCGCGTGCGTCTCGGCAAGCTGCCGGAGTCACCGAGCCGGTCGCGGCGCGACCCGTTCCGGCGCCAGATCCGTTACACCGAGACGCTCGGCAACCTCGGGTTCGCGGCCGACATCGCAATCGGCGAGCGCATCGAGGTGCTCGCGGCACCGTTGCTGCGCCACTCGCCGCACGTGTTGTACACGAACCTCGTCGAGCCGATCCTGCGGTGGAGCTTTGTCGCACGCGGGTACGCGCTCGCGCACGGCGCGTGCGTCGTCGAAGGTGACGACGCGTTCATGATCACGGCCCGCACCGACACGGGCAAGACGACCACGATGCTGAAGCTGCTCGACGCGAAGCCCTACGACTTCGTCGCCGACGACCTCACGATCGTCTGCCCCGACGGGCGTGTCCTGCCGTACCCGAAGCCGCTGACCATCAGCAACCACACGCTGCACGCGGTCAACACGCCCTTGCTGAACTGGCGTGAGCGCACCACGCTGCCGCTGCAGAGCCGGGTGCACTCCCGTTCCGGGCGGAAGTTCGCCTTCCTGCTCACCCGTACCGGCCTGCCGGTTGCGACGATCAACACGCTCATGCAGCTGGTGATCCCGCCGCCGAAGTACCCGGTGCAGCGGTTGGTGCCGGGCGTGCGCACCGCGAAGCCGGCGAAGCTGGCCGCGCTGTTCGTGATCCAGCGGTCGAACGACGGCTTCGAGTGGCTCGACGAGGACGACGCGCTCGAGATCCTGCTCGGCAACTGTGAGGACGCGTACGGGTTCCCGCCGTACCACTCGATCGAGGACTTCCTGCTCTCGTCGAACGGCGACAACCTGCGCGCGGTCGAGCGTCAGATCATCGCCGGTGCACTGGAAGGCCGGCGGGCGGCGTTGCTGTCGAGCACCACGCTCGACTGGGCGACGCGGATTCCGGGTCTCATCGAGCAGGTCCAGAACGACCTGCGCGTGGTTCCCGGCGACGCGACGTCATGGTCACGTGCCGCGGTGACCGAGCTGCCGGGGGGCAACGGCCACAACGGAAACGGCGACGGACACACGGTCACGTCCATCGTCCCCGTTGAGGCGCCGGAGTGACGTCGGGTCACTCCGGCCGTCACAACCGCAACCAGACAACCCCATCGACCAGCCCCCCGGACGGTCTCGACATGAGTGTGCGTGTAGAAGATTCGGCGCCCGGCGCCGTGCAGGCGCCGGCACCCCGGCTCGTGGCGCCGCTGATGCGGCGCTGGCCGGACCTCTGGCAGCGGGCGCTGCGCTTCGTGCGCTTCGGCCTCGTGGGCGTCACCGGGATCGCGGTGAACGAGGCTGCGCTCGCGGCCGCCGTCGCGGTGGGCGCACCCGAGTTGCTGGGCGTCGTGATCGCGACGCAGTGCTCCTCGATGTGGAACTTCGCGCTCGTCGAGCGGTGGGCGTTCCGCGGTACCTCCTACCAGCGCCGGCTGTGGCACCGCCTGGTGATGTTCTTCGCGGTCAACAACGCCGCATTGTTGCTGCGTGGCCCGATCATCGTGGGCCTGAAGCACGCCGGCGTCGGCGTGCTCGTCGGCAACCTGGTGTCGCTGGTCGTGCTGATCCTCCTCCGGTTCGCGCTGTCCGACTCGTGGATCTGGGGCAAGGCGGAGACGGAGTCCGCGCTCACGGGTGTTCCCGAGGACGAGATCGCGCTGCTCGACGGCAAGGACCCGCGCTCGCTGCACGCCACCACCATGGCCGGCATGACCACCAACGGGACGCCGTCGGTGGTCGAGCTGACGGGGGAGGTGAGGGCGCGCTACGCGGACGAAGAGGTCCGCGGAGGTAGCAGTCGCCCCAGGTTTCCGGCTGCGGGCACTACGTAGCCGCACCGGCCCCGCACTCGTTCCCGAAGCGACGGCCGCCGGCACGCTGGTCGCCGCGCGCGACGTCGACGTCGAGGAGACGCCAGCGGCGCCGGCCGCGACGGAGCCCGAGGATCGGCCGCTCGTGCCGGCGTGGCTGTGGCTCGCCGGCATCCTCGTCGTCGCGGTGTTCGTTCGGGTCTGGGGCCTGAACCGGGTCGGATTCAACAGCGACGAGACGGTCTACGCCGGGCAGGCCGCGTCGATCGCGGGCAACGTCACCCTGCAGAAGTTCTTCCCGATCTACCGCGCGCACCCGCTGCTGTTCCAGACGACGCTGTCAGTCCTCTACCAGTTCACGACGAGCGACTACGCGGCCCGTCTCCTCAGCGTGGTCTTCGGTGTCGGCACGGTCGTGGTCACGTACCTGACCGGCCGGTTGCTGTACGGACGCCGGGCCGGGCTCATCGCGGCCGCGCTGCTCGCCGTGATGCCATACCACGTCGTCGTCACGCGGCAGGTCCTCCTCGACGGGCCGCTCGTGTTCTTCTCGACGCTGACGCTGTACCTCGCGGCGCGTTACGCGGTGACGCAGCGACCGGTGTGGCTCTACGCGACCGGTGCCGGCATGGGGCTGACGTTCCTCGCGAAGGAGACCGGCATCGTCCTCGTCGCCGCGGTCTACGCGTTCCTCGCGCTCGCACCGCGCGTGAAGGTGCGCATCCGCGACCTCATCGTGTCGGGCGGGATCATGGCCTGCATCATGCTGCCGTACCCGCTTTCGGTGGCGTTCGGGAACTCGTCGAAGACCGGGAAGTCGTTCTTCGCGTGGCAGCTGCTGCGCCGGCCGAACCACGGCGCGTTGTTCTACTTCACGAACGTGCCGGCCGCCCTCGGCTACATCGTGTTCGCGGCTGCGCTCGCCGGGTTGTGGGTGCTTCGCAAGGAGCGCAGCTGGCGCGAGGTGTTGTTGCTCTCGTGGATCCTCGTCCCCGTCGGGTTCTTCCAGCTGTGGCCGGTGAAGGGATTCCAATACCTGCTTCCCATCGCGGCGCCGTTCGCGATCCTTGCCGCGCGGTCGCTGGCCCGCATGCCCGTTCGCAGGCATCGCTCGTCCGGTGAGTTCACCGGGTTGTCGCCGATCGTGAGCGGTGTCGCTCTCGCGGCTATCGGTTTGAGCCTCCTGCTGCCGACGATCCAGCGCATCAGCCCGTCGTCGTCGGGCACGTTCCTCGCCGGTTCGGGTGGAGTCGCCGGAGGGCGCGAGGCCGGCGAGTGGGTCGGCAGAAACGTGCCGCGGAACGCGCAGCTGCTCGCCCTCGGGCCGTCGATGGCCAACATCATCGAGTTCTACGGCGACCGGAAGACGTACGGGCTGTCGGTCAGCACCAACCCGCTGCATCGCAACCCGGTGTACGAGCCCATCGCGAACCCCGACCTCCAGATCCGTCGCGGCTCACTGCAGTACCTCGTGTGGGACTCGTATTCCGCCAACCGTTCGCCGTTGTTCGCGGCCAAGCTGCTGCGCTTCGCGGAGAAGTACCACGGCCGGGTGGTGCACACGGAGTCGGTCAAGGTCTCGAGCGGCGGCGTTCAGGGGCAGCGTCGCGTCGTCGTGATCTACGAGGTGCGGCCATGAGCGCGCGCATGCGACGGGTACGACGTGCGCGGCGCGTCGGCGGCACGGTCGTGGTCGCCGGCCTCGCCCTGTGGCTCGGTGGCATCGTGCCCGCGTCGGCGGCACACACCGGCACGAGCAAGCCGCTTGCGACCGCGCCGCCGGCGGCGCCGACCACCACACCGTTGCGTCACTTCATCAGCGTGATGCAGGAGAACCACACCTTCGACAACTACTTCGCCGGCTACCACGGTGCCGACGGCACTCCGGCGAAGGCATGCGTCCCGATCGATCCCACGGGCCAGACGTCGAAGGACTGCGTCAGCCCGTTCCATATCGGCAAGCGACCGATCCAGAACCTCGCGAGCGGTGTCACGGAGTTCAACACGGCGTTCGCGAAGGGTGCCATGAACGGGTTCGCCGCTGCGCAAACCTCGCGGGGCGTTCCGGTCGACCTCCCGATGGGCTACTACGACGACCGCGACATCCCGTACTACTGGAACCTTGCCGACGAGTACGTGCTGTTCGACCGCTTCTTCACGTCGATCGGCGGCGGAAGCGTGTGGAACCACATGTTCTGGGTGACGGGCACCCCGGGCGACACCAGCCGCGAGACGGTCCCGCCGAACGGGTACCCCGACACGACGCGCACCGTCTTCGACGAGCTCCAGGCGAAGGGTGTGTCGTGGAAGTTCTACGTGCAGAACTACGACCCGAACATCACGTACAAGGGCGGGCGTGACGCGAAGCGGGGCGCGCAGGTGCCACGGGTGCCGCTGCTGGCCATCCCGCGGTTCGTCAACAACGACGCGCTCATGGCTCACGTGGCCCCGCTCGACGACTATTTCAGCGACCTGCAGAACGGAACGTTGCCGGCGGTGTCGTACATCGTCCCCTCGGGCAGCAGTGAGCACCCACCGGGCAGTATCCAGAGCGGCCAGAACTTCGTGCGCAACATCGTCAATTCGTTGCAGCAGAGCAGTTCGTGGTCGTCGAGTGCGCTGCTGCTCACCTACGACAGCTGGGGGGGCTGGTACGACCACGTGCCGCCGCCCGCGGGCTACGGACTGCGCACGCCGGCCCTTCTGGTGAGCGCCTTGGCCAAGAAGGGCGTGGTCGACCACACGCAGCTCGACTTCACGTCGATCCTGCGGTTCATCCAGCAGAACTGGAGCCTCCCGCCCCTGCCCGGCCAACGCCAAGTCCAGGACTTCAGTGGCGCGTTTGCGTTCTCCGCACCCGCACGGCAAGCGTCGTTCGTGTCATCGGAACGGCATCCCGCGGTGGCGCCGGCGCCGACGCGAGGGATCATCTACGTCGCCTACGGCGGCGCGATCGCGCTGTCGCTCGGGCTCATTGCGGGCGCAGTTGTTCTCACGATGCGGCGCAACCGAACGATGGAACCCGCGTGATGAGCCCCCGACGCGTCCTGACGGTGCTCGCGCCGATCGGCGTGGTCGTGGGCATGCTCCTGGGCGCCGCGGCGCCGGCGATGGCAGCGAACACGCCGCCGCCCCAACGACCGCACCCCAAGGGCACGCCGGCGCCGAAGCGCGCGCATCCCAAGCTGAACCAGGCGCTGCCCCAGGGCTTCAACCAGCTGAGCATCCAGACCACGCCTCCGGTGGCCGGCGCGAAGTTCACCTTTGCCGGAGCGACGATCACCACGGACAACGCCGGGATCGGGACGATGCTCATCACACCGGCCCAACGCCTGATCCTGCGCGACAACCGCCAGGACGAGCTGGTGGTCGCGACACCCACCGTGGACGTGAAGCAGGGCGTGCGCGCCCAATTCACCGGATGGTTCGGCGCCGGGGTCTACCGTGCCGGCGTGGAGTCGCAGGTGGCGACGTTCGAATTCGACTACCTCACGAGCTTCAACTTCACCAATTTGAAGGGCCGCGTCGTCCCGCCGTCCCTCATGAGCTCGCTGCAACTCCAGAGCAGCATCGGCGAGACGATCGATCTCGACACCGCGGATCCGGTCTGGCTGCAGGGGAGTCAGGTCGTCACCGGCAGCAACGGTCTCGAGAGCAAGGACATCTTCTACAAGGTCAACAGCGTCGTGGTCGCAGGCTCGAACGTGGTGAACCGCGCGCAACAGCGCTTCGTGCCGAGCCAGCAACAGCTCGCGACGGTGAAGCTCCTCTTCTACTCGGCGCGCTTCGTCGCGACGGACGCGATGTTCGGCGGTGGCATCGGCACGGGCATCGACCTGCAATATCCCGACGGGACGACGCGCCACATCCCGTTCGCACGGGGCCACGCGGTCACGGTCGACGACCTGCCCCGTGGCGACTACCACGTGACGGTCGTCGGTGGCGGTCTGAAGATGGCGCGGCCGGTGTCGATCTCGCGCGACCAGGAGGCCGACCTCGACGTCATCAGCTACGTCGACGTCGCCGTGGTCGGCGTCGCACTCCTCCTCCTGGCGCTCGTGATCTTGTGGTTCGGCCTGCAACTGCGCCGTCGACACCGCGGGTACAACCGGCGTCTGGCGCGCCAGGCCCGTCGTGATCGCAAGGCGGCGAAGCAGGCCCCGATCGCGGGTGTCGCGGCGGCGGTCGATCAGCCGTGAACACCAGCGCGTGGCGCCGCCTGATCGCGCCGGCCCTCGTGGGAATCGCTTTCCTCACCGGTGTCTCCGCGACGAGCGGTGCCGCGGCGGCGCCGCGCGTCGCGGCGTCGTCGGGAAGCGGCGGCCCGTCCGCCACCAGCGCGCAGCCGGGCCACGTGCCGGTGCTCGCGTACTACTACATCTGGTTCGACGCCCGGTCGTGGGAGACGAAGAAGTCGGATCTTCCCGAGTTGGGCAAGTACTCGAGCGACGACGTCGCGGTGATGCGTCAGCACGTGCAGTGGGCGAAGAGCGCCGGCATCGACGGCTTCATCGTGAGTTGGAAGCACACTCCGACGCTCGACGCGCGGTTGGCGAAGCTCGTCGACATCGCCGAGCAGGAGAACTTCAAGCTTTCGATCATCTACCAGGGTCTCGACGTCAACCGGGACCCGCTTCCCGGCGGCGCCGCGACCGTGGCACGCGACCTCGACTGGTTCAGCTGGAACTACTCGCAGCGGGCGCCGTTCAACATGTTCCCGAAGCCGCTCGTCATCTGGTCGGGCACCTGGGGGTTCTCGGCTGCGGACATCGCGGGAGTCACCGCGACGCGCCGCGACCATCTGCTGATCCTCGCCTCCGAGCGCAACGTCGACGGGTACAACCGGTTGGCTCGCGTGGTCGACGGCGACGCCTACTACTGGTCATCGGTGAACCCGGCGACATACGACGGCTACGCGCAGAAGCTCGTCGAGATGCGTCAAGCCGTCGACGCGAGCGGCGGCCTGTGGTTCGCCCCGGCCGCACCGGGATTCGACGCGCGGCGCAATCAGGGAACCTCGGTGGTTCCGCGCAACGACGGCAAGACGTTCGAGCAGGAGATCGCGGCCGCGCTCGACTCGAGGCCCGACGCGCTCGGGCTCATCAGCTGGAACGAGTTCACCGAGAACAGCCACATCGAGCCGAGCCGGAACTACGGGTTCCGATACCTCGACGTGGTCGCGCAGCGTCTCGGCGACGGCGTGCCGGTTCCCGAGTTGCTGCCCGGCGCGGCGCATGGCGGCTCGAGCTCGGCCGGCAACCAGGCCGACGGGGCCGACTCGAGCTCGTCGTCGAGTCACGGGTTCCCGACCGGCCTCGTCGTGTTCCCGGCGTTCCTGATCTTCTTCGTGGTCGTGTTGTTCGTGGCGGGCCGTCGTGCCCGACGGCCGGACCGGCCCGACGGCTGGGGCGGTGGCCTGTGGCGTCCGGGGGGCCCGCGGCGACCGGCGGCACCGGGGAGCCGTCGAGCCCGGCGCGAGGCGCGACAGGCCCAGACGTTTGCGCGGCTGCGCCGGCTCGGGAAGGCGGCACCCTCACGCGTACCGTCGCCGTCGCCGTCGCCGTTCACGTCCGGCACCACAGCGCAAGATGGGGCGCTGCCTGTGCTGTCCGGCCTGCCCGCGGGGCAACGCCGTGACGGCTTCGACTGACCGCGCCGATCCTCCGCCGGGTCGCCCGGGCGACGCCCTCTCGCGCCGCACCTTCATCGGCTCGGGCCTTGCGGCGCTCGGCGCGCTCGCCGTCGGTGGCTGTGCGGGCGGGCCCGGTGAGGGGCCGGCGGCGCCGGTGCTCGACCCGGGGCCCGGCCGAATCACCGTGGACGGCGCGACGCGTCTCCGGCTCTCGTGGCGCGCAGTTCGGGGCGCCCGCTCGTACGACGTCGAGCTCAACGGCTCCGTGGTCGCGGCCGGCGTCACCGAGCCCGCGGTCGAGCTCGCGTACGGCGACGGCGCGACCGGCTTGGTCGAGGGGCACAACCGCTGGCGTGTGCGTGCCCGCGACTCGGCGAGTGGCGCGTGGAGCCGGCCGGGCACGTTCGACGTCGTCGCGCGCGGCGCCGTGTTGGCCCGCCGGTTCGACCGTGAGGACGACGGGCCCATCGAGCTCACGACCCGTAGGGCGAGCGGCACCACACTGTCGGTCGCTGCGGCCGCGGCGCTCGGCGCGGGCAAGGGCCTCCTCATGCGGGGTGCCGACCCCGCCGACGCGGTCGCGTCGAAGAACCTCTTCACGCAGCCGCTGAGCGAGTGCTGGCTCCGTCTGGCGGTGCGACCGAGCCGTTGGCAGCGCGCCGGCGCGCGTGTCCACCTCGCGCGGATCCACTCCCAAACGGGGAGCGCGGCCCGTGAGGCGCTGCAGTGGATCACGGGCGAGGGCATCGCAGCGGAAAGCGTGGCCCGGGCCGTCGCACCGGTGCGCGCCGGCGCCTGGACACAGGTGCAGCTGGGCGTGTTGGCCGACGGCAGCGTGGAGCTGTGGACCTACGACGGGCGGCGTGAGCACCTCGTCGGCCGGGGCCGGAACCCCGGTCTGGCCGGTGCGGTCAAGGACACGCTCGCGATCGGCAACGACCTCACGCGCACGGGATCGACGTTCGAGGTGCATCTCGACGGCTTCGCGGTCGGCGAGCACCGGCTGCCCTGGGCGAACACCGCGCCGCCGATCACGCCGGCGCGACCGGTTCGTCTCGATCCCGCGTCGTTGCCGGCCCGGTTCAGCTTCTGCTTCGGATCCTGCAACAACGCAAAGTCGGCGCCGTACCACGACACCGCGGTCGGCGTCGCCGCCCGTCTCCAGCCCGATTTCTTCGTCCATCTCGGCGACTACGGATATCCCGACAGCAATGCGTACCGGCCGTCGGTCGCGGGCTACCAGGCGCTGTGGAGCGATCTGTTCTTCGAGGAGCAGCTCGAGCTCCTCTCGCGCAAACCGTGGCTGTACATCGCGTCCGACCACGACATGGGCCGCAACGACTGTGACATCACGAGCTGCAGCCCGGTCGCGAGTCGTGCGTTCGCGCAATGGCAGAACAATGACCCGAGCGCCGACGGACAGGGCCGTTACGGGAGCGTGCTGCTGGACAGAGGTCGCGTGCTGCTCGTGTGGACCGAAGGCATCGCATACCGCAGTCTCCTCACCGCGCCCGACGGGCCGGGCAAGACGGTGCTCGGAGCGAAGCAGAAGACGTGGCTGTTGGGGCTGCTCGCATCGACCACGGCGCGGCTCGTGATCATCGCGTCACAGACATCGGTCGGTTTCGTCACCGGGAGCGACTGGGCCCAGTACCCGACGGAGCGGGCCGAGCTGATCCACGCCTGCCAGTCGTCGCCGGCCGCGGCGGTGCGGTTCATCAGCGGCGACTACCACCACGCAGGCTGGTCGCGCTTCGGTCCGAAGGTCGCCGAGTGGCTGGCGGCTCCGATGGCCGAGTTTCCCGAGGGCGCGAACCCGCCCGGGCCGCTGGTCGACCAGTCTGCACTGGCCGCAATCGGCGCCGGCTTCTCGAGCCGGCCGGAGGCGTTGCGCGGCGAGAGCTGGTCGGCGTTCAACGCGTCTTCGTCGGTTGGCCGCGTGACGATCGACGGCGACGCGCGCACAGCCACATTCGAGCTGCTCGACGCGCGCGGTCAGCTTCGTAACGACGGTGCCGCGTTCACGTTCCGCGAGATCGTGCGCTACGCGTAGCCCTGTTCACGGGCCGACACGCGACGTGCCGAACGCGGCGTCGTCGAACACGACGTCGTACGTGCGTCCGCTCTGTACTTCGCCGATCTGCATCTTGCCCACCGGAGTAGTGCCGAGGTTCGTCGTCGACGACAACGCATCGACGCGTGCACCGTCGGCCCAGACCTCCACGGCGCTCGACGTGCCGTTGATCAAAGTGTGGAGCTCGACCTCGTGCCACGAGCCGAGCGACAGCACCAGCGCGCTCGTGGTGGTCGTGCCGGCGACGTCGTTGCGCACGCCGAGCTGACCCGATGCGGTGACGAACACGTACGCCAGCGAGCCGTCGGCGGCGGTTCGGTGTCGCAGGAGGTTGACCTGACTTGACGCGGTCTTCAGGTCGAAGAACACGCGGGAATAGGAGTCGGTGTAGGTCGACGGCAGCACCTTCTTCGCATAGGTGGCGCCAACCGTGGTGTTGCCCTCGGCTGCGAACGCGCCGTTGTGCACGGTCGTGCTCTGCACCGTCAGTCCGCCGGTGATGGACCAGGCCGACAGGCTGCCCGACTCGAAGCCGTCGCTGAAGAGCGGTGGTGCCGAGCCGGCGGGTGTGTTCACCGTCAGCGCCGTGCTCGGCGGCGATGGGTTCCCGGCGCCGTCGCGGGCGACCACCTGGTACTGGTACGTGGTGGACGGCGCCACGGTGCCGTCGAAGTAGCTCGTGGTGTTGCCCTGGGTGCTGGCGATCACGGTGCCGTCGCGCAGCACGTCGTACCCGCCGATCCCGCTCGGATCCGATGCCGCGCCCCAGGACAGCGTGACGCTCGACGAGGTGGCGTTCGCGAGCAGACCGCTGGGCGGTGCCGGAGCCGTCGTGTCGATGGTCCACTTCGCCGCGGCCGGCGACGGGTCGGTCTGCCCGTTGGCCTTGGCGGTGACGGTAACGGTGTGCGAGCCCACCGCGAGCCCGCTCAGGTTCAGCGGGCTGCTGCATGCGCTCGCAGCCGCGCCGTCGACGCTGCACGTGAACGTCGCCGGGGTGATCGACGAGTGGAATGCAACCGACGCGGTCGTCGCGTTGGTTGGGCTCGCGGGCGCGCTGTCGATGATCGTGTCGGGCGCGACACCGAACGTGTAGCTCTGTACGTCGAAGGTCCGCCCGAGCGAGTCGGTCGGCGTGACCGTCACGGTGTTGCCGCTGACAGTCACCTTGATGAAGTGGGACACGCGCGCCGCGCTGTCGGGGAGGGGCGCGGCGCCGCATTTCGACCCGATGTTCTTCGACGGCGACCAGCCGATGCCGTACTTGTCGACCGCGCTGCAGCCGACCTCGGCGATCGGTTGGAGTGTGGCGCCGCCGCCACCGGTGATGTAGTTCGGGAACGTTCCGGGCGTGCCGGGCACGTTGCGCTGGTAGAGGTGCGCGTGGCCGCTGAACGCCAGGTTGACGCCGTTCGACGCGAGCAGGCCTTCGACGCTGTTCGGGCCCTGCAGGAACGTGTCGGAACTCTGGGCCTTCTGGTCCGAGTACATCGGATAGTGGAAGAAGGCGAATTTCAGCCCGCCGGGGTGGGCCGCGAGGTCCGACTTGAGCCACTGGTATTGCGCAGTGCCCGGGGCCCAGTGTGCGGCGTAGTCGTCGGAGTACACGGTGCCGGTGCCCACGTTGCCGTCAGCCCAGTCTGCTTGCAGCACGTAGAAGCGCGCGTTACCGGCGTCGAATGCGTACCAGCTGCTCGGGTAGCTCGCGGACGCCGTGCCGTTCACGCAGCAGTACGTCTCCTTGACGTAGCGGCCACCCGAAGTCGCCGCCGCGGTGTCGGACGGCCAGATCATCTGCTCGGTGCTCCGCGTGCCGGTGGCGTTCGTGAAGCCGTGGTTGCCGCTGGCCGCGAACATCGGGATGGTGTCGCCGGGCACTGTCCAGAACGACCGTCCGAACACCGCGCTGATGTTGGCTCCGGTCTGTTGCAGGTCGCCGTAGTTCGTCTGGCTGCCCGACTGGTACGCATTGTCACCCACGCTGATCGCGAAGCGGGCCCCGCTCGTCGAGATCAGGCTCATGATGTTCGCGAGGTTCGGGTTGCCCGTGGCGTCGACCTGACCCCAGTCGCCGAGCACCGCGAACGAGAACGTCTCCGGTGAGCCCGCGGGAACCTGCGTCTTGAACACCGGCGACGCATCGGCGCCGAGCAGGTCCGTCGTGCCGAGATACACGCGGTAGCAGTAGGAGCCGGCCGCGGGCAGCGACAGTTGCGCGACCCACTGGTACTCGCTGACGCCGTTCACGGTGATCGGGTACCTCGTGGCCGTGACGGACGTGTTCGCGGTGCAGGTGCCGCCGGTGCCCACGGTGCCCCACTTCACCGAGCCTGTCGTGGCCGACTGGTCGGTGGCCCAGTTCACCTTGATCTGCGTGCCCACCGCGTCGGTGAGATAGGGATAGCGGCGCAGCTGTGTCGCGTTCGCGGCGCCGGTTGGCGCGACGGCGACGGCCACCAGACCCGCGGTGAGAAGGAACGTGCAGACGACTGCACGCAGCGTGCGATGACCCGACCCCATGATGCAAAGCTCCCCAGAAGGGGCCGGCGCGCACCTGCCGCGCACCAGCACCCCGCCCTTGACCCCAGACACGGAAGTCTACGGGGACCCGGCGCGCGATGTCGGTCAACCCGGGCGAAACGACGCACGTGGCCGCCCGGCTCGTAGCCTCACTTCCATGCCACGACGGGTGCGATCCGACGTCACCACCGGCGTGAACGAGCTGCGGGCCAGCGTGCGACGGGAGTTCCCGCGGGTCGATGCCGACGAGGCCACCGCCGTGCTGGTGCTGATCGCCGCGGCCCGCCGTGTGGACGCGTGGCTGCAGGGCGCACTGAAATCGGTGGGGCTGGCCGATTCCGGCGCCGCGGTCGTGCTGACCCTGGCCCTCGCCGGGCCGCCGTACCGACTTTCCGCGAGCCGCCTGAACGAGATCCTGGTGATCACCTCGGGTGGCATCACGCGTGCGGTGGACCGCCTGGTGCGCGACCGCATCGTGACCCGGGTGGCCGACCCCGACGACGGCCGCCGGGTGCTCGTGCAGTTGACCCGCCGCGGCCGGACCATGGCGGGCGAGATCCTCGGGGTGCTCCTCGAGGAGTTCGAGGGACGGGTAGGTCTCACCGACACGGTCACGGCGGTGCTCGGCGGCTTCGTCGACGTCCCGCCGCCACATTGACGCGCTCGTCGCGGGTTCGACGTCTCGCGCGATGGGAGGCGCGCTCAGCCCGTCGTGACGAGCGACGAGACGGACTGCGGGGCGAAGTAGGGAGCGTCGCCGTCGATCGTGCAGCGGCGCATCCGGCGATGTTGCGGGTAGTGGTCGCTCAGCGCGCGATGGTTGGTGCAGCGCTCGTCCCAGATCGCGACGTCGCCGGCGCGCCATTGCCAGCGAACCTGCACGTTCGGGTCGTCCAACCGGCCTTGGAGCCACCGCAGCATCCACTCGCTCTCTTCGCGTGTGAATCCGACGACCGACTCCATGAACATCCCGGAGACGAACAATGCGCGCCGGCCCGTCTCGGGATGGGTTCGGATCAACGGATGGGTGGCACCGGGGAAGGCGGCCTGCAGCTCTGGCAGCTGCTCGCTTCCGGCGATGCGCGCGAATTTCTCCCAGAAGTCGCTGCCTTGCGTGTGGTGGATCGACAGAGGAGCCAGCATGTCGCGCAACGCGGGCGAGAGCGCGTCGTACACGCGGTAGAGGTCGGCCCACATGGTGTCGCCGCCGTACGCGGGAAGCTCGAGCGCGCAGAGGATCGCGATCTTCGGAGGCTCCGGCATCCAGGAGATGTCGGTGTGCCAGCCGTCGGCGTCGGGCGGGCTGTCGGGGGTGTCCTCGATCACGTGCAGCGCCTGCGTGCCGCCGTAGTGCGCCGCGATGGGATACACGCTCGGCTGGCCGAACCGTTCCGCAAGCGCGAGCTGGCCCGAGTCGCTGAGCTGCTGCTCCCGGAAGAACAACACCTGGTGCGTGAGCAGGGCGGTGTGCACGGTCTCGAACGCCGCGTCGTCGATGGTCTCGAGGTCGACTCCGGCGACGACGGCACCTAGCGCACCGTTGAGCCTGCGCACGTCCATGGTGGCTCCCTTTCCCGCCCCGGTAGATTTCCCTGACTAGTCAGATATCCTACGATCTCGAGGGCTCGAGCACCAGGGAGTTTCTCATCGTGGACGGCATGCAGGGAACGGCGGTGCTCGTCACCGGGGCCACGTCGGGGATCGGCCGGGCAACCGCCGCTGCGCTCGCCCGCGCCGGGGCAACGGTGGTGATCGGCGGCCGCAACGCGCAACGGGTCGAGCAGGCGCGTGCGGAGATCACGGTTGAGACCGGGTCGCCGGTCGAAACGGTCGTATTCGACCTCTCGCAGCTCGCCTCGGTTGCGAGCGCGGCGGACGAGATCGGCGACCGCTTCGGACGGTTGCACGTGCTCGTGAACAACGCCGGTGTGATGATCCTCGGCCGGCGCCGCACGACTCCCGAGGGTCTCGAGCTGATGTTCGCGGTGAACCACCTCGGCCCGTTCCTCTTGACCGCGCGTCTGATGCCACGCCTCGTCGCCGGTACGCCGGCACGGGTCGTGAACGTGTCGTCCGAGGGTTACGGCATCGCGCGAGACGGTCTGCAGTGGGACGACCTGCAGTGGGAGCGCTCGTGGTCGGGTTGGCACGCGTACGGCGCCTCGAAGCTGTGCAACCTGTACTTCACGGCCGAGCTCGCACGCCGGCTCGACGGCCGCGGCGTCACCGCCAACGCCTGCCATCCCGGGCTCGTCGACACGCAGCTCGGCCGTGTCCGCGACGAGGACCGCCTGCCGAGCG
>JAMXLJ010000139.1 GCA_024281095.1 Acidimicrobiia bacterium
CGACGATCGCGTGCGCCTCCGCTTCGAACTGCCGAGCCTCCGCCAACCCGATCACACGCGAATCGTATGACGGGGGTGTGACAGTTATCGCGGTGGGATCGTCGCAGCTATTGGCGTGCGGTGCGGGCCTGCCGGCGGCCGACGACCACGGCCGCAATCGCGCCGGGAATCGCGGTGATCGCCGGAAGGGCCAGGATCAGGCCTGGGCCGATGGTCTTTCCGAACACGAGCATCGCAGCCCTATCGGCGCGCTCGCGTCCGAGTTGAGCGTTCCCACCGAGGCCCTCCAGGTCGATCAGCGCTCGTAGCGGCATACCTGCGCAACGCGTCGGCGACGGGAAGAGCGCTCGCACAGCCGCTCCGGAGAAGGCAGAATCCAGCCGCGAACCCGGCGATTGCCTCTTCGCGCGCACCTCGTTCCGACTGGAGAAGACGATGCCGACATTGCTCGTGCTTCACGAGGTCGACGATGTCGACCACTGGCTCGCGTCACCGAAGCGTGAGGAGTTCTTCGGACCACTGGGGATCTCGGCGCGCACTTTCGTCGATCCGCAGACGCCGAACCGCGTCGGACTGATCTTCGAGGTGCCGGACATGGCGACGTTCGAGAAAGCCTTGCAGACGCCCGAGGCGGCGGACGCCATGAAGCACGACGGCGTCCGACCGGACACGATCGTCGTGCTCGTCGAAGGTACGGATCGATAGTCCGAGCGCTCCAGTCGGTCGAGATGCCGCGGGCCTCCGACGGCTGGTTCGACGAGATCGCCGAGTTCCTCGGGCCGGCATACCTGCGCAACGCGTTCACCAAGGGGACGGAGCAGGAAGTTGACTTCCTCGCCTCGGAGCTCGCGCTGGCGCCGGGGATGCGCGTGCTCGACGTCGGGTGCGGTCCGGGCCGTCACGCGCTCTCGCTCGCGCGGCGCGGTGTCGCCGTCCATGGAGTCGATCGCTCCGCCGCATTCCTGGAGATCGCGCGCAACGCCGCGGCCGACGAACGACTTCCCGCGACGTTCGAACAGCTCGACGTGCGCGAGCTCGACATCGACGGCGAGTTCGACGCTGCGATCTGTCTGTGTCAGGGAGGCTTCGGTCTCCTCGGCGGCACCGACGAAGAAGACGTGCTCGGAAGGATCGTGCGTGCCGTCAAAACCGGCGGCGGGCTTGCTGTCTCCGCATTCGCGGCTGCGTTCGCAATCCGGTTTCTGGAGGAAGGTGAGACGTTCGACCCGGACACCGGCGTGCTTCACGAGCACGCAACGGTCCGAGGGCCCGAAGGCCGTGAACGTGTGTTCGACCTGTGGACGACGTGCTTCACGGCGAGGGAACTGCGGCTCCTGGCCCGCGAGGTGGGCGTCGACGACGTCCGGATCTCCGGCGTGACGCCGGGGGACTACGCGCGCCGGCCGCCTGCACTGGACCGTCCCGAGCTGTTGCTGACGGGCCGCCGTGCCGCATCGGGACGAGGGACCCTCCCGCTCGGGTCGAGATGGCGATAGCCTGGTGAACGGCCCTCTTCCCGGGGGCCGTTACTCGCGTTCACCGGTGGTCGGTCCCGACCCGCTGGGCAATCACACGATTCCCCCAGATGGTTCGAGCATCCGTTCCACTCGACCCTTGTCATTGTTGTCTAGAGGAGCACCCAGGTTGTCGCAACAGGACCCGACGGCGGTACAGACCGCCGTCCCGGAAGTAGACGGAGCGCCGAGCGCCCCGCAGGGTGACGGGCCCGTTACGTCCGTCGCAGCGAACGACACGAACGCCGCCGAAGCCGAAGCACCCGGCACCGCGGAGAGCCTCGACACCGGGGAGATCGATCAGGACGCTCCCGTCGTCCTCGACGACCTCGGAGGCCAGTCGCTGTCCGATGCGATCGACGCGACCATCGTCGACTTCGACGAGGGCGGCCTCGTGAGCGGCACCGTGGTGAAGATCGACAGCGACGAAGTGCTCCTCGACATCGGCTACAAGTCGGAAGGCGTGATCCCGAGCAAAGAGCTCTCGATCCGCAACGACGTGAACCCCGCCGACGTCGTCGACCTCGGCGAGCAGGTCGAAGCGCTCGTCCTCCAGAAGGAGGACAAGGACGGCCGGCTGATCTTGTCGAAGAAGCGGGCGCAGTACGAGCGCGCCTGGGGCAAGATCGAGGAGCTGAAGGCGGCCGAGGGTGTCGTCGAGGGGCCCGTGATCGAGGTCGTCAAGGGTGGTCTGATCCTCGACATCGGGCTGCGCGGCTTCCTGCCTGCGTCGCTCGTCGACCTGCGTCGCGTGCGCGACCTTCACCCATTTGTCGGACGCACGCTGCAGGCGAAGATCATCGAGCTCGACAAGAACCGCAACAACGTCGTGCTCTCCCGGCGGGCGTACCTCGAGGAGACGCAGCGCGAGCAGCGCGATGAATTCCTCGCGAACCTGAAGCCCGGCGAAGTGCGCAAGGGCGTCGTGTCGTCGGTCGTGAACTTCGGTGCATTCGTCGACCTCGGCGGTATGGACGGTCTCGTGCACGTGTCCGAGCTGTCCTGGAAGCACGTCGATCACCCGAGCTCCGTCGTGCAGGTCGGCGACGAGGTCACGGTGCAGGTGCTCGACGTCGACCTCAGCCGCGAGCGCATCTCGCTGTCGTTGAAGGCCACACAGCAGGACCCGTGGCAGGAGTTCGCCACCGGTCACCAGGTCGGCGAGCTCGTCTACGGCCGGGTCACGAAGCTGGTTCCGTTCGGCGCCTTCGTCCAGGTGGGCGACGGCATCGAGGGCCTGGTGCACATCTCCGAGATGGCGGTGCACCACGTCGAGGCGCCCGAGCAGGTGGTCACCCCCGGTGAGGAGCTGTGGGTGAAGATCATCGACATCGACCTCGACCGGCGCCGGATCTCGCTGTCGATCAAGCAGGCCGCCGAGGGTGGTGTCGTCGCGGCCGAGTACCAGGACCTCTACGGCGAGCACGCCTACGACGAGCAGGGCAACTACATCGGCCCCGACTACACGACCGACGAGCATGCCGAAGCTCCGGAGGCGGGTGCCGGAAGCCCGGCGGCGGAGGCTTCCGTCCCTGCCGAGGCAGCGGAGACGGGCGAGACGGCGGAGACGGGCGAGACGGCCGATACGGGGGAGACAGGCGAGGCGCCCGAGACGCCCGCGTCCTGACAATCCGTCCTGCGCGCCACTGCGCGCACACGAGCGAAGGGCCCGGCTTCGGCCGGGCCCTGATCGCGCGCTCTGTGTCCGGAGACCTAGGTCGATTGCCTCATTTTGCGCTCAGACCCGGACATTTGGTTGCTCCTCTCCGCGGCCGTCCGCATACTGCACCGACGCCACGCCTCGCGCGCTGCGTGACCATTCGGTTCACGTAACGACCAAGGCGTCGCACCGAGGTGGGGTTCCCGCCATCCGGCGGGCGGACGAACGAGGAATCGCGTGAGCAACCGTCGAACGTTGATCGCAGTGGCCGCGGCCGTGCTGGCCGTCGCCGCCGGTGTGGGCGCCTGGGCATACGTGTCCGGCGCCGACCAGCGCGCCCAGGACCGGGCGAAGCTGGTCGAGGCGTACGTCGCCCGGCAGAACATCGCCAAGGGCACCTCGGGCGACCAGGTCGTCAGCGCGGGCCTGCTCCAGATCCGGCGCGTGCCGCGTGAGGCCGTTCCGCCGGCCGCGGTGAAGAACAGCTCGACGATCAAGGGCAAGGTGAGCGTTGCGGCGATCACCGCCGGCCAGTTCGTGGTGAGCGACCAGTTCGTCGCACCCGGCCGCAGCGGCGGCGGCATCGGCGGCACGCTGCCCGACGGCAAGCAGGCGATCACGATCTCGGTCGACGACGCGCACGGCGTCGCCGGGTTCATCACTCCCGACGACCACGTGAACGTCATCGTCGCGGCGAAGGTCCGCAAGGACCCGCAGGCGAAGTTCGACCCGATGGCGCCCGACAACATCGCGGCCTTCATGGTGCAGAACGTGCAGGTCCTCGCGGTCGGTCAGCAGGCGGCGCAGTCGACGTCCGACAAGAGCGGTGACTCGGCGAACCAGCAGAAGAACCGCGGTCTCGTGACGTTGGCCGTCGACGGTCAGGACGCGGAACGCCTGGCGTTCGCACAGCAGAACTACGCGATCTACCTCACGCTCGTGCCGCCGTCGTACGCGCCGCAGAACGTGCCGTCGGTCGGGGACACGGCGCTGGTCCCGCCGGCCGCGGACCTTCTGCGCAAGTACTGAGCCGGTAAGGACCATCCGACGGACGCGGCGCACCACACGGACGCGACGCACGGTCGAGACGAGGATTCATGGACTACTTCGGGAACACGGCGCTGACAACGGACCCGGACGACACCCAGTACGACATCTGGGTGGTCGAGCCGGACCCGGTGTTGCGCCAGAAGCTGGGCCTCCGGATCGGTGGTGCAACCGGCACCTTCGACTCGATCCCGGCTCTCGTGAGTCGCATCGCCGGGGCGGAAGGACAGGGCCGCCTCGGCGTTGCGATCCTCGGGCCCGGGCTCATCGACTCGGAGGGTGTGACGCGCGCCCGGGCACTCGCCGACGCACACCCGCGCCTCGCCGTGGTGATCGTCTCCGAGGAGCTGTCGACACAGCTGCTGCAGCACGCAATGCGTGCCGGCGTGCGTGACGCGCTGTCGCTCGCCGACGCGGACACAACGCTTCGCGCCGCCGTGGCCCGTGTCGGTACACAGCTGCTCGCCGCGGGTGGGCGGCTCAACACACGGGCGCGCGAAGAGAGCCTCGGTCGGGTCATCGTGTCGTTCTCGACCAAAGGCGGCGTGGGCAAGAGCATGCTCGCGACGAACCTCGCGTGCGGGCTCGCAAGACGGTCGGCCCGTCCGGTCGCGCTCGTCGACGCCGACCTGCAGTTCGGGGACGTCGCCGTGCTGCTGGGAGTGTCGCCGGAGCGCTCCGTCGTGGATGCCGCGGCCGCGCTGCACCAGGGCGAGCCCGACGCGCTGCGTCGGCTGATGGTCGAGCACCCGGCGACGGGCCTGCTCGTGCTGCCCGGGCCGATCGAGCCGTCTGCGGCCGATCAGGTGACGCCCGAGCAGATGCTCATGATCGTCGAGACGCTCCGACGCACGTGCGCATTCGTCGTCGTCGACATGCCGCCGCACTTCGACGACAACGTCCTGGCGCTCGTCGAGTGCGCGGACGACGTGTTGGTCGTCGCCAGCATGGACATCCCGAGCATCAAGAACCTGAAAGTCGGGATGCAGACGCTCGATCTGCTCTCGTTGGCGGGCGAGCGCGTCAAGCTCGTGTTGAACCGGGCCAACGCCCGGGTGCAGCTCGACGTGGCCGAGGTGGAGCGGGCGCTGTCGCTCAAGACCGCATTCCAGGTGCCGTCCGACGCGGCGGTGCCGCAGGCGGTGAACCGCGGCGTGCCGGTGATCGTCGACAACCCGCGCGCACCGGCAGCACGCGCGCTCGATGCGATCGCGGAGCAACTGTTCCGCAACGAAGTACACGAAGCACACGCGGTCGAAGCGGTGCCGGAGGCGGTGATGCCGTCACGGCGTCGCGGCCGGCGGCGCTTGTTCGGCTGATCGGCCGGTTCGGCAGTTTCGAGGGAGAGGCGGATCGTGAACAGCCCGCAGCACACCCGCTGGCAGGACTTCCAGCGCACACCGCTCTCGGCGCGCACCAGCGCGCTCGAGGAGATGCGCCAGAAGATGCACCAGTACGTCATCGCCGAGCTCGGCCCGACGCTCTACGACCAGCGCATCTCCGAGACCGAGCTGCGCCGCCAGGTGCACGAGGTGCTGCACAAGGCGATCGCCCAGGAGCGGGCCGCACTCACGTCGGTGGAGCGGACCCGCCTCATGCAGGACGTGTCCGACGACGTGCTCGGCTACGGGCCGATCGAGCGCTTCCTCAAGGACCCGAGCGTCACCGAGGTGATGGTGAACGGGCCCACCGACGTGTACATCGAGCGCAACGGCCGCCTGGAGCCGACGAAGATCGCGTTCGCCGACGAGACGCACCTTCGGCGCATCATCGACAAGATCGTGAGCCAGGTCGGCCGCCGCGTCGACGAGTCGACACCCATGGTCGACGCCCGTCTGCCCGACGGTTCGCGCGTCAACGTCGTGATCCCACCGCTCGCCATCGGCGGGCCGTTCATGACGGTGCGGAAGTTCTCGGCCGACCCCTACACCGTCGACGACCTCATCACGTTCGGCACGTTGTCGGCGCCGGTGGCGCGCTTCATCGACGCGTGTGTGCGGGGCCGGCTCAACATCGTGATCAGTGGTGGAACAGGTACGGGCAAGACCACACTGCTGAACGTCTTGTCGTCGTTCATCCCCGACGACGAGCGCATCGTCACCGTGGAGGACGCGAAGGAGCTGCAGCTCCATCAGCGCCACGTGCTGCCGCTCGAGGCCCGGCCGGCCAACATCGAGGGCCGGGGCGAGGTCCGCATCCGCGACCTGGTTCGCAACGCGCTGCGCATGCGCCCCGACCGCATCGTCGTCGGCGAGGTCCGCGGCGCCGAGGCGATCGACATGTTGCAGGCGATGAACACGGGCCACGAAGGCTCGATCACCACCGTTCACGCCAACACGGCGCGTGACGCGCTCGCCCGGATCGAGACCATGACGCTGATGTCCGGCATGGAGCTCCCCATTCGCGCGGTGAGGGAGCAGATGGCCTCCGCGCTCGACCTCGTGATCCACCTGGCCCGTCTGCGTGACGGCTCGCGACGCGTCACGCACATCAGCGAGGTCTGCACGATGGAAGGCGACGTGATCACGCTGCAGGACATCTACCTGTTCGACTACGGCATGGGCATCGACGGCGACGGTCGCAGCCTGGGCGAGCTGAAGAGCACCGGGATCCGTCCCCGCTTCGCCGAGCGCCTCTCCGACCACGGGATCGTGCTCGAGCCCGAGCTGTTCCGCCAGCAGGACTTCGCCCGGAAGGTGGTGGGGCTGCGATGAGCGTTTCCGCAACGGTCCTTTCCGGCGCGGCCGGTCAGGCGCTCGTCATCGGGCTCGTGGTGCTGGCGTCGTTCGGGATCGCCTTCGCGCTCCTGCAATCGTTCGGCGGGCGGCGCCAGACGGTGGGCAAGCAGCTGACGAGCTACGGCGAGAGCCCGAGCCCGGCAGCCACGCACACGCAGAACGTGCTGCAACTGGCGGAGTCGAAGATCGTGCAGGACGCGGTGGGGCTCACCTCGCGCCTCGCCGACCGGGCCGGTGTGCTCGAACGGGTCGAGCACGAGCTCGAGCGGGCCGAGGTCCCCGTGCGGGCCGCCGAAGCGATCCTCTTCTGGGCCGCCGCGACCGTGGTCGCGTTCGTCGTGACCGCGGTGGTGTCGCACGCGCCTCTCATCGGGCTCGCGGTTGCCGCGGTCGTCGCGGCGACGCCGGTCGTGCTGCTGCAAGCGCGCGGCCGCAAGCGGCTGCGCACGTTCGAGGAGCAGCTCCCCGACACGTTGAAGATGGTCGCGGGATCGCTCCGGGCCGGGTTCTCGCTCCTGCAAGGTGTCGACGCGGTCGCCAAGGAGGCCGCCGAGCCGACCCGCAAGGAGCTTGCCCGGGTGTTCGCCGAGGCTCGTCTCGGGCGTTCGCTCGAGGACGCGCTCGGTGACGCCGCGGCCCGCATGCAGAGCCGTGACCTGGCGTGGGCCGTCATGGCGATCCGTCTGCAGCGCGAGGTCGGCGGCAACCTGGCCGAGCTGCTCGACACGGTCGCCGAGACCATGAGCGAACGTGACCGGCTGCGGCGCGAGATCCGTGCGCTGACCGCAGAGGGCCGGATGTCGGGCGTGGTCCTGGGCATCTTCCCGCCGGCGTTCGGCGTGATCCTCTACGTCATCCGGCCGCACTACATCGACATGCTGATCCACGACGGTATGGGCATCGCCGCGATCGTCGCTGCGGCATGCATGTCCGTCGTCGGGTTCTTCTGGCTCCGCAAGATCGTCGCGATCGAGGTCTGACCATGCTGTACGTCGTCATCGTCGGAGCCGCGCTCGCGGTCGGGCTCGCTGCGTTCGTCGTCGTCACGAACGTCTTCGAGCGCACCGAGCTTCGCGGCGCGCTGGACCAACTCAGCGACTACGAGATCGAAGGCGCGCGCCATCAGGAGATGCTGCGGCCGTTCAGCCGGCGCATCGTCGCTCCCGTGATGTCCGGCATGCTGGGCCTCGCGCGGCGCTACACGCCACAGGGCTACGTCGAGCGTGTGCGCCACAAGCTGGTGCTGTCGGGTACGCAGGACCGCATCGACGTCGACCAGTTCCTCGTGACGAAGGTGGTGGCCTGCCTCGCCCCACTGCTGTGGATCCCCGTGGTCTTCGGCGTCATGCGGCTGTCGGGTGTTCAGGGGGTCGCATTCGTCGCCCTGCTCACGTTCATGGGTCTGCTCATGCCCGATCTCGTGCTCAACAACAAGATCAAGGGCCGCCAGCACTCCATCGCGGTGCAGTTGCCCGACATGCTCGACCTACTCGTGATCTCGGTCGAAGCCGGCCTCGGGTTCGACCAGGCGGTGGAGCGCACCGCGGCTTCGATGCCCGGCCCGCTCGCCGAGGAGTTCGGGCGCATGCTGCAAGAGACACGCATTGGTGCCACCCGAGCCGACGCGCTGCGCTCCCTCGAAGATCGCACGCAGGTGCCGGAGCTGCGCTCGTTCATCCTGGCGATGCTGCAGGCCGACACCTTCGGCGTCTCGATCGCACCCGTACTGCGGAGCCAGGCGGCCGAGATGCGGGTCCGACGCCGGCTCCGGGCCCAGGAACACGCCCAGAAGGCGCCGGTGAAGATGCTGTTTCCCCTCGTGTTCTGCATCTTCCCGTCGATATTCGTTGTGGTCCTCGGACCGGCTCTGATCCAGTTGTCCAAGACCCTGTAGGAGAGCGCCTGTGCCGACGGCGACGGAACCGCGGGTGCGCGCCGGCGCTCTCGCGGTCGTCCGCGACGTCGATGCGCCGGCGCGCGCACGCACGGGTGGGCCGCGCCTCGAGACCCTCTACACGCTCGCGGCTGCGGTCGTCGGTTGGGTCGTCGGCGTCGCGAAGCTGGGCGATAACTCGTTCTTCTGGCACCTGCGCACCGGACGCCTGATCCTCGCGCAGGGAATTCCGCACACCGACCCCTACTCGTTCACCGCGCATGGCGCACCGTGGGTCGCGCAGTCCTGGCTGGCCGAGCTGTGGTACGGCGCGCTGGATCGGCTCGGCGGCGGCGCGGCGATCCGCCTGTTCGGCGCCGCGCTCGGCGCGACGCTCGCGGTCATCGCGTTCCGGCTCGGGTTGCGGATCGTGCGCGAACGCGTGCGCGCGCTTGCACTCGCCGTCGGCGCGTTCGGGTGCCTCGCGGTGATGTGGTCGCCGCGGCCGCTCGTGATCGCGGCGTTGTTCTTCCTCGCGCTGGTGTGGATCGTCGAGTGCCCGGAGAGCTGGATCGGGCGACGCGAGCTCGTGGCCGTGCCGGTGCTCGTCTGGCTGTGGGCCAACGTGCACGGCACCTTCGAGCTCGGGCTGGTCTACCTCGCGCTCCATCTTGCCGGGCGATGGGCGGAGGGGCTCCGGCCGTGGGCCGGCCGTGAGCGCCGGCTGCTCCTGGGTGCCGCGATCGCGTGCGCCGTCGTGTTCGTGAACCCGTACGGGGCGGCGCTGATCCTGTTCCCGGTGCAGCTGCTGAGCCGCGGCCGCATCCTCAGCCACGTCGTCGAGTGGCGCTCGCCCGACTTCCGGTCGTTGCCCGGTCAGATGCTGGCGGTGTGGCTGGTCGTCGTGGTGTGCGTGCTCGCGCGCACGCGCCATCGCGTGAGCCGCCGGGATCTCGTCGTCACCATCCCGTTCGTGCTCCTCGCGCTGTGGGCGCAGCGCAACATCGCACTCGTCGGCTTCGCGACGCTGCCGGTCGTGGCGCGCGCACTCGTGCCCGCGCCCGTGAGACGGATCTCCTCGACGACCGCGTCGATGCGATCCCCGCGGGCGCTCGGAAGCGCAGTGGCGGCCGGCATCGTCGTCGTGATGGTGGTCGTCGGCGCGCAGGCGTGGAGCGAGCCCGCGTTCCGGATGAACGCGCAACCGGTCGAGGCCATGAAGGCCGTGCAGCGTGCAGGGCTGCTCGGCCACCACGTCGCTGCGCCGGACGGATGGGGCGGCTACATCATCCTGAAGTACTGGCCGAAGCAGCGGGTGTTCCTCGACGACCGGTTCGACATGTACCCGACCGGTCTCATGGGCGCGTACCTGCCGGTGCTCGACTCGGGCCAGGGATGGCAGCAACTCCTCGGCCGCTACGGCGTCGACGTCGTGGTCTGGCCGAGCGAGAAAGCGCTGGCACAGGTGCTCGCGACCTCACCGGACTGGAAACGTCTGTACGCGGACGACCACAGCGTCGTGTTCGTGCGCAACGACGTCGCCACCCGCCTGCGGCTCCGCTGAGCGGCAACCGCTCCCTCTCTCCGGGTTGGCGATCGAGCCGGGGCGCGAAGAGGCCGCAGGCACAGAGCCTGCGGCCTCGATCGTCGTGCGACGCGTCGCTCAGCCGAGCGAGTTTCCCGCGTCCGAGAACTTGCCTTTCACCTTCCCCTGGAGGAACTGGACGGCGACGATGACCGCCAGGGCGATGAACGCCACGAGGAGGATGTACTCGACCAGGTTGGCGCCCTGTTCGTCCTTGACGAACTTCGCCTCCAGCCAGGTCTTGAGGATGAACAGGTTCATGCTGCCCCTTCCGGCACGTCGAAGTGATCTCTCCCGCCGCTGCTCACGGTCTCGGGCAGTATGAACACCGGACGTGGTTGCCGGAATAGGCCGCACGACTCATTTCGCCTGATCAGCGCATTTCGGACATCCGCAAGCGTCCTGGTCAGCGCAGGTGGACGATGCCCATCCGCACGCCGCTGAGCACGGCCTGCGTGCGGTCGCGCGCGTCGAGCTTCACGTAGATCGACGCCAGGTGGTTCTTCACAGTCTTGGCGCTGATGAACAGCTCCCGGGCCACCTCGGTGGTGGAGCGACCGTCGGCGACGAGCTGGAGGATCTCCTCCTCGCGCCGCGTCAACGGCGACGGTGCCGGGCCGTCCACGGGCGGTTCGCGGAACTGGCCCAACAGCGAAGCGGCCAGATCGGGCGACAGCATCGTCTCGCCGTCGGCCGCGGACCGCACCGCGCGCACGACCTCCTGCAGCGAGCAGTCCTTCGTGAGGAACGCGGTCGCGCCCGCGTCGATCGCGTCGGCGAGGAGCGATTCCTCCCCGTGCATCGTGAGCATCACGACGCGAGCCGACGGCGAGAGCTCCCGGATCCGTCGCGTCGCACGGATCCCGTCGAGTACCGGCATGGTCACGTCCATCACCACCACGTCGGGTTGGTGGCGGGCTGCGAGGTCGGCCGCTTCCTCGCCGTCACCCGCCTCCGCGGCAACGTCGAAGCCGGCGTCCTCGAGCGCGCGGCGCACCGCTTGGCGCAGCAATTGGTGATCGTCGGCAAGCAACACCGTCGTCATGTCGGTACCTCCAGCCACAACAGGACCCGCGTCCCGGTTCCAGACTCGCCGTCGACCGTCAGATGCGCGCCGATCGCGCTCGCGCGCTCGCGCATGCCGACGATGCCGTAACGGCCGTCCGGCACGTCGCGTGCACGGAAGCCCCGGCCGTCGTCCCGCACTTCCAGGGACGCGCGCCCGTGACGCACCGTCCACGACAACCACACGGTCTGCGCACCTGCGTGGCGCTCGACATTCGCGAGCGCCTCCTGCGCGACCCGCCAGACCTCCTGCTCGAGCTGGATCGGGAGGCGGCGCCCGTCCTCGCGCACGATCAGGTGCGTCTCCATCCCGGTCCGGTCCTCGAGCCGGCCCAGATATCCGCGCGCGATGTCGGCCAGCGTCACGCTCTCCGTGATGGTGGCGCGTAGCTCGTGCAGCGTCTCGCGCAGCTCGACGACGACATCGCGCACCACTTGGTGCAGCGCCTCGACGTCCGGCGCGGGCGCGTACACGATGGAGAGCCGCTCGAGCTCGAAGGCGATATAGCCGAGCGACTGCGCGAGGCGGTCGTGCAGGTCTCGCGCGATGCGGGCCCGCTCCGCCTCGGCCGCGAGCACCCGCAGCCGCCCGAACCACAGCGCGTTGTCGATCGCGAGCGCGAGTGGCCGGGCCATCTCCTCCAGCAGCTTCGCATCGTGCTCGCCGTAGCGATCGGGGTCGGCGTGCTCGATGACGATCAGCCCGACGACGGCACCACGCGGCGTGCGCAGCGCCGCATACAGCCCGCTTCCGGCGGACGGCGAGCATCCCGTCTTGTCCGATCGGAACAGGTCCTGGACCGTCGCGTCGCATTCACCGCCGACCACGGACGCGGCCGCGTCCGGCAGGGACTGCTCGTCGATCAACCGGGGGAAACGGAGACCTTCGGCCCACTCCGGTCGCCATCCGCCGGTCGCCTCGTCTCGCACGAGCACCGCGGCCGTCGTGTAGTCGAAGCTCTCGCGAAAGCGGTGCTTCGCCGACATCACGACGTCGGTCAGATCGAGCGACTCGGGCAGGGTCTGCACGACTTGGTGCAACGCGAGCAGGAGATCGTTCGCGGTCGCCATGCGGGTCATCTGGTCGAGCGCCGCCTGTTGCCGGGCCGCCGCCTCGACCGAGAGGCGCCTCGCGAGGCCGCCGATCGCCGCGCTCGCAAGGAACGCGAGGCCGGCCTGGAGACCTTCGTCGATGACGCGTTGTGGCGCGCTGCCCACGATGTCGGCGACGAGGATCGCGGTGGCCGGCGCGAGCGCGGCGGGCATCACGACGGCATTGCCCCAGCCGAAGCCGGCCAGTGTGAGCGTCGGGATCGGCGTCAACAGGAAGGGGCTCTCGGCGCGACCGCTCAGCAGCACCGCGGTGGTGACGATCGCGATGTCGAGCGCGAGGAAGAAGAGCGCGCTGCGGCCCTCGCCGCCGAGGCGCAACGGCCGCAGCGTTCGCCACACCGTGTTGCCGACGAGCATGGCCCCGGCGAGGATCGACATTCTGCCCGGGTGCCGGTCGCTCGTGGTGAGCAGCAGGAGGCCGAGCGCCACGGTCGCCCAACGCAACGCGGTCGCGAGGGGTACCACCTGGTCGAGCACCGCGCCGGCGCGGCCGTCGATCCCGCGCTCGGCGATCGCGGGCTCGAAGCCGGGCCACGGCACGCGCGGCTTCGGCCGTCGGCTGCGGGCCCGTTCGGGCACGACCGAAGGCCCGGCTCGTCCGGGCAGGACCGGCGTTCGCACGGCTCTAGTGGCGACGGCCGCAGGTCGCGCGCGGCCGCCTCAGGGAGAGGTTCTCCACCTCTCATGTATCGGAGCGCCGGGCGGCGAGTTGACCGCGATTCCGGTCCCTCTCCGCACCTGATGGCCGCGGGGGCGGAGCGGTTCGTCCCGTATGATCCGCGCCGTGCTGCTCGTGGCGTTGACAGGTGGGATCGGGTCCGGGAAGTCCACCGTGGCCGAGCTTCTCCACCGACACGGAGCCGTCATCGTCGACGCCGACGCCGTCGCCCGGCAGGTCGTCGAGCCGGGCCGGCCGGCGTTCGACAAACTGGTCGAACGGTTCGGCCCGGAAATCCTCGGCCCCGACGGCACGCTCGACCGCCCCGCCCTCGGGCGCGTCGCGTTCGCCGACGAGACCGCCCGCAAGGACCTCGAGGCCATCACACACCCGGCCATCAACGAGGAGTTCGTGCGGCAGATCGTGGCGGCGGCGCCGGACGCGATCGTCGTCTGCGACATCCCCCTGCTCGTCGAGTCGGCCCAGGCCGCGGCGCGTGGCTACAAGGAAGTGATCGTGGTCGAGGCACCACTCGAGGTGCGCCTGGAGCGGCTCGAGGCCCGCGGGGTGCCCCGCGACGACGCGCTCGCCCGCATGAAGGCCCAGGCCACCGACGAGCAACGCCGCGCCATCGCCACGTACGTCGTCGACAACGGGGGGTCCCTGCGCGACCTCGAGTCGCAGGTCGACGAGATCTGGCGGTCGCTCCGGCAGAAGGCCCACGCTTCCGGCGTCACTTGACCCGCACAGTGCGCGCAAGGTGACGCCAGGACGTGGCGAGGTCGCCGGAATACCTGTCACCGGGCACCGTTACCCTTGACGCATGCCTCCCCTCGAGCTCGTCTCCGAGTTCTCGCCCGCCGGTGACCAACCGGCGGCCATCGACGCGCTCTCGGCCGGGGTCGAGCGGGGCGAGCGGTTCCAGACGCTCCTCGGCATCACCGGCTCCGGGAAGTCGTTCACCATCGCCGGGGTGATCGAGAAGATCCAGCGGCCGACGCTCGTGCTCGCGCCCAACAAGAGCCTTGCCGCGCAGCTCGCCAGCGAGTTCCGCGAGCTGTTCCCGAAGAACCGGGTGGAGTACTTCGTCTCGTACTACGACTACTACCAGCCCGAGGCGTACCTCCCGTCCACCGACACGTACATCGAGAAGGACTCGTCGATCAACGACGAGATCGACCGCCTTCGCCACTCGGCCACGAGCGCACTGCTGTCACGCCGCGACGTGATCATCGTCGCGTCGGTGTCCGCGATCTACGGGCTGGGCTCACCCGAGCACTACTCGCAGCAGCTCCTCATGCTCGCACGGGGCGAGGAGCACGATCAGCGCTCCATCCTGTCCCGCCTCGTCGACCTGCAGTACGAGCGCAACGACGTCGGCTTCGCCCGGAACAAGTTCCGCGTCCGCGGCGACACCATCGAGATCTTCCCGGCGTACGAGGAGCGCGCCGTACGCGTGCAGTTGTTCGGCGACGAGGTCGAGCGAATCGCCTCGGTGGACCCGGTCACGGGCGAGATCGTCGAGGAGCTCGAGTCGCTCGTGCTGTTCCCGGCGTCGCACTACGTCACCGACCGCATCGCCATGGCCCGCGCCCTCGAGACGATCGAGGCGGAGCTGCAGGAGCGGCTGAAGTGGTTCGAGGACAACGGGAAGCTCCTCGAGGCCCAACGCCTGCGCATGCGCACGACCTACGACCTCGAGATGCTGCGTGAGGTCGGATCGTGCTCCGGCGTGGAGAACTATTCGCGTCACCTCGACGGACGGGCGCCGGGGCAGATGCCGTACACCCTGCTCGACTACTTCCCCGACGACTTCCTCGTCGTCCTCGACGAGTCGCACCAGTTGGTGCCACAGCTGCACGGGCAGTACGAGGGCGACCGGTCGCGCAAGGACACGCTCGTCGAGCACGGCTTCCGGCTGCCGTCCGCGATGGACAACCGGCCGCTGCGCTTCGAGGAGTTCCTCGAAAAGGTCAACCAGGTCGTGTTCATGTCGGCGACGCCGGGGGCCTACGAGCTCGAGGCTTCGAGCCAGGTGGTCGAGCAGATCGTGCGGCCGACGGGTCTCGTCGATCCCGAGGTGCAGGTGCGCCCGACCAAGGGCCAGATCGACGATCTCGTCGCCGAGATCCGCACGCGCGCCGAACGCGACCAGCGGATCCTGGTCACCACCCTCACGAAGAAGATGGCCGAGGACCTCACCGACTACCTGCTCGAGCTCGGGATCCGCGTGCGCTATCTCCACAGCGAGGTCGACACCCTCGAACGGGTCGAGATCCTTCGGTCGTTGCGCCTCGGCGAGTTCGACGTCCTCGTCGGCATCAATTTGCTCCGTGAGGGCCTCGACCTTCCCGAGGTGTCGCTCGTCGCGATCCTCGACGCGGACAAGGAAGGGTTCCTCCGTTCCGACACCTCGCTGATCCAGTTGATCGGCCGCGCCGCGCGCAACGTGGAGGGTCAGGTCGTCATGTACGCGGACCAGCTCACCGACTCCATGCGACGGGCGATCTCCGAGACGAACCGCCGGCGCAAGAAGCAGCTCGAGCACAACGCGGAGCACGGCATCGACCCGCAGACCGTGCGCAAGAAGGTCACCGACATCCTCGAGATGGTGCGCGCACGCGGTGGCGACGCCGACTCCGCGCCGGCGCGGGGCCGCCGGGGCCGGGGCCGAGGGCGTCAGGCTGCGGGCGCGACCCGTTCGGCGGTGTTCCAACTCGACGACCTCCCGCCCGACGACCTGGGCCGGCTGATCCAGACGCTGCAGGAAGAGATGCACGAGGCCGCCAAGGAGCTGCGCTTCGAGGAGGCCGCCCGCCTGCGCGACGAGATCAGCGAGCTGCGCCGGGAGCTTCGCGAGTTCGCGTGACCGCCGTGCCCACTGCCACAGGCCGAACAAATGTTCGCCCTGTGGTCGACGCAGCCAGGTAGCCTGACTCCGTGGCGCGAGCGACGGGCGGCGGAGTGAAGAAGGCGGCCGCCAAGACGACGAAGAGCACCAAGACCACCAAGAAGGCGACGGCGTCGCGCAGCGTGACCCGCAACGGCGACGGCGGAGCCGCCGCCGACGCGCGCCGCCGGAAGGCGGCCGCCGAGGCCCATCAGATCGGCAGCGACGAGATCGTCGTCCACGGCGCTCGTGAGCACAACCTGCAGGACGTGGACGTCCGGCTCCCACGCGAGCGCCTGATCGTCTTCACGGGCCTGTCGGGGTCGGGCAAGTCCTCGCTGGCCTTCGACACGATCTACGCCGAGGGCCAGCGCCGCTACGTCGAGTCGCTGTCGGCCTACGCCCGCCAGTTCCTCGGTCAGATGGACAAGCCGGACGTCGACTTCATCGAGGGCCTGTCACCCGCGATCTCGATCGACCAGAAGTCGGCGTCGCGCAATCCACGGTCCACCGTCGGCACGATCACCGAGATCTACGACTACCTGCGGCTGCTCTACGCGCGCATCGGGGTGCCGCACTGCCCGCAATGCGGCGACGTCATCACGCGTCAGACACCGCAACAGATCGTCGACCGTGTACTGGAGCTGCCGGAGGGCACCCGGTTCCAGGTGCTGGCACCGGTCGTGCGCGGGCGCAAGGGCGAGTACGAGGGCCTGCTGTCCGAGCTCGCGAAGCAGGGCTACACGCGGGCGCGCATCGACGGCGAGCTCCACGAGCTGAGCGCGCTCGCAGGTTCCGGGGGTCATGGCGACACGCGCGAGCGCCTGGCCCGTTACGAGCAGCACACGATCGAGGTCGTCGTCGACCGGCTGGTGCGCCGGCCGGGAATCGAGCGCCGTCTCACCGACTCGTTGGAGACCGCGCTGCGCCTCGCCGACGGTGTGGCCGAGGTCGAGATCGTCCCGCGCACCACGGGCGGCGCCGACCGGAGCACCCCGAAGGGCGCGGAGGGAGCTCGCAGGAGCGGCGAGCTCGGCGAGCGCGACCAGGAAGACGACGCGGAGACGCTGACGTTCTCCGAGCACCTTGCGTGCGCACGGTGTGGGCTCAGCTTCGAAGAGCTCGCGCCGCGCAACTTCTCGTTCAACTCGCCGTACGGCGCGTGCGAACGCTGCGACGGCCTGGGCACGCGCTTCGAGGTCGATCCCGAGCTGGTCGTGTCCAACGACGACCTCAGCATCGAGGAGGGCGCGGTCGCGCCGTGGTCGGGCTTCCGCGGCGAGTACTTCAAGCGAGTCCTGCAGGCGGTCGGGCGCGAGTACGGCTTCGACCTCGACGTGCCGTGGCGCAAGCTCAAGAAGAGCGCGCAGAAGGTCATCCTCTACGGGTCGGGCAACCGTCAGATCCAGGTCTCGTACCGCAACCGCTACGGCCGGCAGCGCTCCTACCGCACGACGTACGAAGGCGTGATCCCGTGGCTGACGCGGCGGCACACCGAGGCCGAGAGCGACCGCAGCCGCGAGCAGATCGAGGGCTACATGCGCGAGGTGCCGTGCGCGGCGTGTGGCGGCGCACGTCTGCGCCCGGCATCGCTCGCGGTCACCGTCGGCGAAAGGAACATCTTCGAAGTCGGCGAGATGTCGATTCGCAACGCCGCCGCCTTCCTGGGCGCGCTCCAGCTGTCCGAACGCGACCGCCTCATCGCCGAACGGGTGTTGAAAGAGGTCAACGAGCGGTTGCGATTCCTGCTCGACGTCGGCCTCGACTACCTGAGTCTCAATCGCGCGTCCGGCACGCTCGCGGGCGGCGAGGCGCAGCGCATCCGGCTGGCGTCGCAGATCGGCAGCGGCCTCACCGGTGTGCTGTACGTGCTCGACGAGCCGTCGATCGGGCTGCACCAGCGCGACAACCAGCGGCTCATCGACACGATGGTGCGCCTGCGCGACCTCGGCAACACCGTGATCGTCGTCGAGCACGACGAGGAGACGATCCGCGTCGCCGACCACATCGTCGACATCGGGCCGGGCGCGGGCGAGCACGGCGGCCGCATCATCGCCCAAGGGCGGGTCGACGACATCATGGCCGCGCCCGAGTCGATCACGGGCGACTATCTCTCCGGGGAACGCAGCATCCCGGTGCCCGACTTCCGCCGCCAGCCGGGCGAGTCGTGGATCACCGTCCGCGGTGCGCGCGAGCACAACCTGAAGGACATCGACGTCGACTTCCCGCTCGGTTGCTTCGTCGCCGTCACCGGCGTCAGCGGCAGCGGGAAGAGCACCCTCGTCAACGACATCCTGTTCCACGCACTCATGCAGCGCGTGTACCGGTCCCGCACCGTGCCCGGCCGGCACAAGACGATCGACGGCACCGAAGAGCTCGACAAGGTCATCAACATCGACCAGTCGCCCATCGGGCGCACGCCGCGCTCCAACCCGGCCACGTACACCGGCGTCTTCGACAAGATTCGCGCCTTGTTCGCCACCACGCCGGAAGCAAAGGTGCGCGGCTACCAGCAGGGCCGCTTCTCGTTCAACGTGAAGGGCGGTCGCTGCGAGGCGTGCGCGGGCGACGGCACGATCAAGATCGAGATGCACTTCCTGCCCGACGTCTATGTGCCGTGCGAGGTCTGCAAGGGCGCGCGCTACAACCGCGACACCCTCGACATCACATGGAAGGGCAAGAACATCGCCGAAGTCCTCGACCTGTCGATCGAGGACGCGCTCGAGTTCTTCGCGAACCAGCCCACGATCGCGCGGCAGCTGCAGACGTTGTACGACGTCGGCCTCGGCTACGTGCGCCTCGGCCAGCCGGCACCCACGTTGTCCGGTGGTGAAGCGCAACGGGTGAAGCTCGCGTCCGAGCTCGGCAAGCGCGCGACCGGACGCACGATCTACATCCTCGACGAGCCCACCACGGGCCTGCATTTCGAAGACGTGCGCCGCCTGCTCGGTGTGCTGTCGCGGCTCGTCGACGCGGGCAACACGGTGCTCGTGATCGAGCACAACCTCGACGTGATCAAGTCGGCCGACTGGATCGTCGACCTCGGTCCCGAAGGTGGCGACGGCGGCGGCCAGGTCGTCGCCGAAGGCACCCCCGAAGTGGTCGCGAAGACGCCAGACAGCCACACCGGCAGGTTCCTCGCGCCGCTTCTCGACGTCGCTCGGTGAGCGATCTCGATCCCTGGGAACAACACGCGGGGTGGTGGCAGGAAGGCTTCACCGAGGGCGCCGACCCGGAGTACGAAGAGCAGATCGTCCCGCTCGTCAGACACGGCCTCGCCGGCGCGTGCCGCGTGCTCGACGTCGGCACCGGTGAGGGTCAGCTCGCGCGGCTCGCGCAGCGTCTCGGTGCCGACGCGGTCGTCGGGGTCGACCCGACGACCGCGCAGCTGCGCGCGGCGGGGGAGCGGGGCGGCGGTCCCGCGTACGCGCGCGCCGTCGCGACCGCGCTGCCGGTACGCGACGCGTGGTTCGACGCGGTGATCGTCTGCCTCGTGCTCGAGCACGTCGACGACCATGTCGCCGCGATCGCCGAGATCTCGCGGGTGCTGCAACCGGGCGGACGGCTCCTGCTCTTCCTGAATCACCCGTTGCTGCAGGCACCGGGAAGTGGATGGATCGACGACCACATCCTCGAGGAGCAGTACTGGCGGATCGGCCCCTACCTCGTCGAGGACCACTCCATGGAAGAAGTCGCGCCCGGCGTGGTGCTGCCGTTCATCCATCGTCCGCTCAGCGGCTACGTCAACACGCTGATCGACTACGGCCTCGTCATCGAGCGGATGGAGGAGCCCGCGCCGCCGGCGGGCTTCGTTGCCCGCGCGCCCGAATACGAAGCCGCGGCGACGATCCCGAGACTTCTCTACCTGCGCGCCCGCCGCACCTGACGCCGGGTACCTGATGCCCGGTACCTGACGCCCGGCGCCCACACCGAACCTCGGTTGGGAGGTCAGGTGATGTCGAGCATGCGCTGCAGCGCGACCCGGGCCCACTCGGCGGTGGCAGGGTCGACGACGATCTGGTTCACGACCTCGCCACGCACGAGCGACTCGAGACACCACGCGAGGTGCGGCCCGTCGATGCGGAACATCGTGGAGCACGGGCACACGAGCGGGTCGAGCGACACGATCGCCTTGTCGGAGTGCTCCCGCGCCATCCGCTGCACCATGTGGATCTCGGTGCCCACACCGATCACCGAGCCGGCCGGTGCCGCATCGACCCATTCGAGGATGCGTTCCGTGGAGCCGACGCGGTCGGCGATCTCCACGACGTCGTGCGCGCACTCGGGGTGCACGATCACGTCGCCGTCGGGATGCTCGGCGCGGAACGCGGCGACGTGCTCCGGACGGAACCGCTGGTGCACGGAGCAGTGACCCTTCCACAGGAGAAACGTCGCGTCCTTCACGTCGCGCTCCTCGAGACCGCCGAGATCACGACGTGGGTCCCACACGCGCATGTCCGCCTCGTGGAATCCCATGTCGTATCCGGTGTTGCGACCGAGATGCTGGTCCGGGAAGAACAAGACCTTGTCGCCACGCGCCAGCGCCCACTGCAGGACCGCGCGCGCGTTGGACGACGTACACACCGCGCCGCCGTGCCGGCCGACGAACGCCTTCAGCGCGGCCGACGAGTTCATGTACGTGATCGGCACGAGACGCCCGGTGTCGATGACGTCGCCGAGCGATTCCCAACAGTCCTCGACCTGGTCGATGTCGGCCATGTCGGCCATCGAACAGCCGGCGTTGAGGTCGGGGAGCACGACCCGTTGATGCGCGCCCGTGAGCACGTCGGCCGACTCCGCCATGAAGTGCACGCCGCAGAACACGATGTCGGTCGCGTCGGCGTTGTCGGCGGCGAAGCGAGCGAGCTTGAACGAGTCGCCGCGGGCGTCGGCCCACTTGATGACCTCGTCGCGCTGGTAGTGGTGGCCGAGGATCAACAGTCGGGACCCGAGCTGCGACTTCGCGGCCTGGATCCACTCGTCGAGCTCACCGGCAGTCGCGTTGGTATAGCGGTCAGCCAGCGGCGCCTGCAGTCGCAACATCGATTGTCCTCCCCGCAGGGACGGGCTCCGATGCGGCCGGCGGGGACAGCCTGGTCGCCCATCCGCGGGGTTGTCGGCCTCGGAACCGAGTATCTGGCCGGATTACCAGGCCGGCCTTCGGGGAGCATAACCCGTGCAGGCCGGCGGTGATTCCCATCGGCACCCGTGACGGCGATCACACCGAGCCGTTGCGTAACATCGCCGCCCATGTCGGCGCGGGCTCTGTTGCGAGCGATCGTCGCGCTGATCCTCGTGCGACTCGTGCTCGTGGCGGTGATTCTGGTCTCACCGTTGGTCACCCGGCCGAACAACGCGCTTTCGGGCGACATCCGGCGTTTTCACACCATCGCGTCGAGCCAGGGAACGCCGTGGCGCGACTTCGAGGTCGAGTACCCACCCGTCACGTGGCTGGCGATCGTCGCCGTCGACGGCGGCGCGGTGTACCCGAGCGCGGTGCGCACCGCGTTGTCACAGGTTGCCTGCGACCTTGCCATCGCCGCCGCGCTGGCGTACGGCTGGAGCCGGCGGGCGGCGTTCCTGTATCTGGTCGTCGGCCTGTTGATGCTGACGTATCCGTTCATCTACTTCCGCCTCGATCTGGTGTCGGTCGCGCTCGCGGCGTGGGGGCTCGCGCTCGCACGCCGAAGACGTGCGACGGCGGGCGGCGTCGTCCTCGCGCTCGCGTGCTTCGCGAAGCTGTGGCCGCTGTCGGTGTTCCCGATGCTGGCCCTGCAGCGGCGGTGGCGGGCGCTCACCGTCGCGCTCGCAACGGGTGCCGTGGGCGCGATCGCATGGGTCGGCGCGGTCGGCACCGCGGGCCTGCAGCAGGTCTTCACGTTCCGCAACTCGAGTGGCTGGGAGATCGAGAGCGTCATCGGCTGGTTCGTGCGGGCGTTCGGGCACAACGTCACGCACGTGGAGTCAGGGGCGTGGCGCGTCGGCGCCTCGGCGGCGCAATGGAGCCGGCCGCTCGGCATCGCCATGGTGCTCACGGTGGCGTGGATCTGGTGGCGCGCGTGGCCCCGCCGCGACGACCGCCGGGTCACCGAAGCGATCGCGCCCCTCGCCGCGGTCGGCGCCTTCCTCGCGTGGCCCCCGCTGCTGTCACCCCAGTACGTCTGCTGGCTCCTGCCCTTCACGGCGCTGGCCTGGTACCACGGCGAGCGAACCATGGCCTGGATCTCGTCCGCGGTGATCGGGCTCAGCACCCTCCAGCTCTACGTCATCCGCGACATCATCTGGGGCGAAGACCAAGCCCTCGTCATGGTCCTCGTCCGCAACATCCTCCTCGTCACCCTCGTAGTCGCCGGCGCAGTCAAGGTCTCCCGCCCCCCACGCGCCAAAGCCACGAGCGAGCACCCCTCCCTCCCAACGCCAGAAGAACTGCCCGCGCCCATCTGAGGACCCCGGGGCCGAAGTGTGAGAGCGGCGGGGCTCCCGCTGCTGCGGAACGTTCGCTGAAAGCGCCTGGAGCAGCAGGGGGAGCCCCGCCGCCCCGCCCCCCCCCGCCCGAAGAATCCCGTTCGGGCAGTTCCACCAGCCGCGACAATGGAGGGGTGCTCAATCGTCCCCCCGCCGGCTCGATACCCGATGCTCCCGGGTCCTACCAGTTCAAAGACGCCCACGGCCGGGTCATCTACGTCGGCAAGGCCAAGAGCCTCCGCGGCCGGCTGTCGAACTACTTCGCGGCCCCGGAGACCCTGCCCGACCGCACCCGCCAGATGGTCGCGGTCGCCGAGTCGGTCGAGTGGATCGAGGTCCGCAACGAGGTCGAGGCGTTCTTCCTCGAATACAACCTGATCCAGAAGCACAAGCCCCGCTTCAACGTCCGGCTCAAGGACGACAAGTCGTATCCGTTCCTCGCCGTCACCCTCGACGAGGAGTGGCCCCGGGCGATGGTGATGCGGGGCGCGAAGCGCAAGGGCGTCAAGTACTTCGGGCCCTTCGCCCACGCGTACGCCATTCGCGAGACGCTCGACCTCCTGCTGCGGACCTTCCCGATCCGCACGTGCACGCGGGGCAAGTTCGACCGGCACCACCGGCTCGGCCGGCCGTGCCTGTACGCGCACATCGAGAAGTGCGCGGCTCCGTGCGTCGGCACGGTGACCCACGAGGAGTACGACGAGCTCGTCGGGGAGCTGGTGTCGTTCCTCGACGGCGAGACGTCGCCGATCCTCGACCGTCTCGACAAGCAGATGCACGAGGCTGCGGACGCGCTCGAGTTCGAGCGCGCCGCGCGCCTGCGGGACCAGCTGATCTCCGTGCGCAAGGCGATCGAACGCCAGCAGATGGTCGCAGCCCGTGAGGAGGACTTCGACGTGATCGGGCTCGCCGAGGACGAGCTCGAGGCCAGCGTGCAACTGTTCTTCGTGCGCAAGGGGCGCGTCGTCGGGCGCAAGGGTCTCGTCGTCGACAAGGTCGAAGAGCTCGAACCGCCGGCACTGATCGGAACGGTCATCGAGCAGCTCTACGGAGGCGTGCCGCCCGACGACGTGCCGAAGGAGATCCTCGTGCCGGTCGAGCCCGACGACCGCGCGTTGTACGAGGAGTTCCTGGCTGCGGCCCGGGGAGCCAGGGTTCGCATCCGTTCGCCGAAGCGCGGCGAGAAGCGGGCGTTGCTCGGCACCGTCACCAAGAACGCCGAAGAGGCGTTCACACGCCACAAGCTGCGCCGCGCGTCGGATCACAACGCACGCGCTCGCGCGTTGACGGCGCTCCAGGACGCGCTGCAGCTTCCCGATGCGCCGCTGCGCATCGAGTGCTTCGACATTTCGAACCTCCAGGGCACGGAGATCGTCGCGTCGATGGTGGTAATGGAGGACGGACTGCCGAAGCGGTCCGACTACCGCCGCTTCAAAATCCGTCATCAGGAAGGCCAGGACGACTTCGCCGCGATGGAAGAGGTCCTCACGCGCCGGTTCAGCGCGTACCTCCGCGAGCGTGACGAGGGCGCGCGTGCGGGCAAGCGATTCTCGTATCCGCCGAACCTCTTGTTGATCGACGGCGGCAAGGGTCAGCTCAACGTTGCGGTACGCGTCCTCGAGGAGCTGGGGCTCGAGGACATCTGCGTCGCGTCCTTGGCGAAGCGGTTCGAAGAGGTCTACGTGCCCCGCCGGAACGACCCGATCCGCATCCCGCGTGACTCCGAGGCCCTGTACCTGTTGCAACAGGTCCGAGACGAGGCGCACCGGTTCGCGATCACGTATCACCGCAAGCTGCGAGGCAAGTCGATGACCCGTTCGCTCCTCGACGACGTCGCCGGGCTCGGCCCCACCCGTCGGGCCCGCCTGCTGCGGGAGTTCGGCTCTGTGAAGCGTGTACGTGAGCTGAGCCGTGACGAGCTGCACGCGCTCTCGTGGCTCCCCAACCCCGTCGGCGACGCCGTGTACGCCCGACTGCACCCCGAAGACGCGCGATCCTTGACACCCATCGCGGCGACCGCAGCGACGGAGGAGCGAAGGGAGCTCGCCAGCGAACGAGGGACGCGGGCGGCACCGGGCGAAGTCCCGAGCCCTGCAGCGAACGAGTGAGCGCATGGATTTGGACGTAACGGTCATCACGGGGATGTCGGGCGCGGGCCGCTCCGAGGCCGCGAACGTCCTCGAGGATCTCGCGTTCTTCGTCATCGACAACCTGCCGCCCGCGCTCATCTCGAAGGTTGCCGAGCTCGCGAAGGGTGGCGAGCGCCCGAAGCGCTACGCCCTCGTCGTCGACGTTCGTTCGGGCGCGTTCATGGAGGCGTTGGAGAGCGCGCTGAACGAGTTGCGCGCGATGGGCGCGCGAACCCGCGTGCTCTTCCTCGACGCGTCCAACGAGACGCTCGTGCGGCGCTTCGAGGCCACCCGCCGGCGCCATCCACTCGCCGAAGGCGATCGCGTGGTCGACGGCATCCGGCGCGAGCGCGCGCTGCTCGAGGAGCTCAAGGGCCGGGCCGACATCATCGTCGACACTTCGAACCTGAACGTGCATCAGCTGCGCGACCGTCTTCGGGAGCTGTTCGTGGAACAGCCGGAGGAAGGTCTGCTGCAACCGAACCTCGTCTCCTTCGGTTACAAGCACGGGTTGCCGCTCGACGTCGATCTGTTGTTCGACTGCCGCTTCCTTCCGAACCCGCACTGGGTCGAAGAGCTGCGGCCGCTCACCGGGCTCGAGGAACCTGTGCGCCGGTACGTGCTCGAGCAGCCCGACAGCGAGAAGTTCCTCGACGAGCTCACGCGCCTGCTCGATCTGTTGCTGCCGGGCTACGTCCGCGAGGGCAAGTCCTATCTGACGATCGGGATCGGATGCACCGGAGGCCACCACCGCAGCGTCGTGATCTCCGAGGAGCTCGGCAAGCGCCTGCGGGCCGAGGGCTATGCCGTGCGCGTCCATCATCGGGATGTCGACCGTGACTGACGCCGCGCGCGACCACAACGGGCCCGCGGTCGTCGCGTTGGGGGGCGGCCACGGCCTCGCCGTCGCGCTCCGCGCCATCCGCGGCTACGCCGGTTCCGTGACCGCGGTCGTGAGTGTCGCCGACGACGGCGGCTCGTCGGGCCGTCTCCGCCGCGACCACGGCGTCCCCGCGCCCGGCGATCTCCGCCGTTGCCTGGTCGCGCTGGCCGGGGAGGACACGTTGTGGTCCCGCGCGTTCGAGCACCGCTTCTCGGGCGGCGAGCTGCACGGCCACGCCCTCGGCAATCTCGTCATCGTCGGGCTCGCCGAGATGCTCCAGGACTTCACCCGTGCGCTCGACGCCGCCGGCGAGCTCGTGCACGCGATCGGCCGGGTCCTGCCGGCCACCACCGACCCCGTCGTCCTCAAGGCCGACGTCGAAGGTCATCCGGTCCAGGGTCAGGTCGCGGTGAAGAACTCCACCGGGCGGGTTCGCAAGGTCGAGCTGGTTCCCGGGGACGCGGTCGCGTGCCCCGACGCGGTCGCCGCGATCGCCGGGGCGGACCAGATCGTGCTGGCCCCGGGCTCGCTGTTCACCAGCCTCATCCCCGTGTTGTGCGTGCGCGAGCTGCGGGAAGCGGTCGCGGTCGCGACGGCGCGGGTGGTGCAGGTCGCCAATCTGCGGCCGCAGATCCCCGAGACCGAAGGTCTCGACGCGACCGACCACCTCGTCGCGGTCCTCGACCACGGCGGCCGGGTCGACGACTTTCTCTACGAGCCCGGAGCCGCGCTCGCGGTCGACGAGGACCACGTGCGCCGGCTCGGGGTCCGGCCGGTGCCGGCCCAGGTCGGCGACGGCGGTGGCGAGATCCACGATCCAGCGCGACTGGCCCTCGCGCTCGAAGCTCTGCTGTGATCAACTGTCTTCGGTCGCAACGCGGCGACCCCGATCCGTAGGAGGAAACGATGGCGGTTCGAGTCGGTGTGAACGGCTTCGGACGAATCGGACGCTCCTTCTACCGCGCGCTGCTGGCCCGCGGTGACGACGCCGGCGTCGAGCTCGTCGCCGTGAACGACCCGTTCGGCGACGCCGACACGATGGCGTTCCTGCTCAAGCACGACTCGGTCGGGGGCGTCCTGCCGAACGAGGTGAAGGTCAGCAACGGCGGATTCTCCGTCGACGGCCGCGAAGTGAAGAAGCTCGAGGAGCGCGACCCGGCGGCCATTCCCTGGGCCGACAACGGTGTCGACGTCGTGATCGAGTCCACCGGGCTCTTCACCGCCCGCGAGAAGGCGGCGGGCCACCTCGAGGGCGGCGCGAAGCGGGTCGTCATCTCGGCACCGAGCGGCGACGCCGACGTCACCCTGTGCATCGGGGTCAACGACAACGCGTACGACCCCGCGCAACACACCGTCATCTCCAACGCCTCGTGCACCACGAATTGCCTCGCCCCACTCGCCAAGGTGCTCAACGACCGGTTCGGCATCGACCGCGGCCTCATCACCACGGTGCACGCGTACACGAGCGATCAGCAGCTGCAGGACCAGGCGTCGCCGACTCGCAGCGGCAAGCCCGACCTCCGGCGCATGCGCGCGGCGGCGCTCTCCATCATCCCGAACACGACGGGTGCGGCCCGCGCGATCGGCCTCGTGCTCCCCGAGCTGAAGGGCCGCCTCGACGGCATGGCGTTGCGGGTCCCCACTCCCACGGGATCGATCACCGACCTCGTCGCGGAGCTCAACACCGACATCACCGCCGACGACGTCAATGCGGCGTTCGCGGAGGCGGCGGGGAGCGCGAGCTACCGCGGCGTGCTGGAGTACAGCGACGAGCCGCTCGTGTCGGCCGACATCGTGGGCAACCCGTCGTCGTGCATCTTCTCGGCGCGCGACACGATCGTGAACGGCCGGATGGCAAAGGTGCTCGGCTGGTACGACAACGAGTGGGGATACTCGAACCGCCTCGTCGACGTCGTCGCCTTCGTCGCGCAGTAACTCGCGCCGACCGGATCATGGAGCTGCCGCGCCTCGAGGACCTGCCCGCGCTCGACGGCCGGCGCGTGCTCGTCCGGGCCGACTTCAACGTGCCGCTGCGCGATGGCGCGATCGAAGACGACCTGCGCATCACGAGCGCCTTGCCGACGTTGCAGTGGCTGCGCGAGCGCGGCGCGGCGATCGTCGCGTGCTCCCATCTGGGCCGGCCCAAGGGCGCACCCGACCCGAAGTACTCGATGCGTCCGGTCGCACAGCGTCTCGGCGAGGTGCTCGACGTGCCGGTCCAGCTTGCGCCTGCGGTCGTCGGCGCCGACGTGTCGGCCGCCGCGGCCGCGCTGGCACCAGGCGACGTGTTGCTCCTCGAAAACCTGCGTTTCGAGCCGGGCGAGACGGCCAACGACGCCTCGTTCGCCGACGCGCTGAGTGCGCTCGCCGACGTCTACGTCAACGACGCGTTCGGGGCGTCACACCGTGCGCACGCGTCGATCGTCGGCCCGCCCGCCCGGGTGCCGAGCGCGGCGGGGCGGTTGCTCGAGCGCGAGGTCTTCGTGCTGTCGGGGTTGCTCGCCGATCCGCGCCGGCCGTTCGTCGGCGTGCTCGGCGGAGCCAAGGTGAGCGACAAGCTCGCCGTGATCGACGCGCTGCTCGAGCGCTGCGACGTGATCCTCGTGGGCGGTGCGATGGCGTTCACGTTCCTGCTCGCGCAGGGGCTCACCGCCGGCGATTCGCTGGTCGAGCCCGACTTCGTCGACGACTGCCGGCGCCTCCTCGCCACCGACCGCGTCCGGATCCCGGTCGACGTCGTGATCGCACGCGAGATCACGTCCGACACCGCGACGCGGATCGTGCCGGCCTCCGCGATACCGCGGGGCTGGAAGGGTCTCGACGTCGGCCCGGAGACCGCGGCGTCGTACGCGGACGTGATCAGCGCGGCCGGCACGGTCCTGTGGAACGGGCCGATGGGAGTGTTCGAGGTCGAGCCGTTCGCGGCGGGCACTCGAAGCGTCGCCGAGGCCGTCGCTGCGTGTCCGGGTTTCACCGTCGTGGGCGGCGGCGACAGTGCCGCGGCGGTGCGTCAAATGGGTCTCGCCGACCGCGTCGACCACGTCAGCACAGGCGGCGGCGCGTCACTCGAGCTGATCGAGCAGGGAGATCTCCCGGGCCTCGAGGCGCTCAGAAAGAGCAGGGGATGAGCAGCGGTTCACGGATGCCGATCATCGCGGGCAACTGGAAGATGCATCACGACCACCTGACCGCGATACAGGTCGTGCAGAAGCTCGGTTTCCGCCTCGAGGACTCCGACTACGACCGCACCGAGGTGGTCGTGTGCCCGGCGTTCACCGCGCTGCGCACGGTGCAGACGCTGATCGACAGCGACAAGCTCCGCATCGAGCTCGGCGCGCAGAACTGTCATTGGGAACCGCAGGGCGCGTACACCGGCGAGGTGAGCGCACCGATGCTCGCCAAGCTCAACGTCGACTACGTGATCGTCGGGCATTCCGAACGTCGCCAGCTCTTCGGCGAGACCGACGAGACGGTGAACCGCAAGGTGAAGGCGGTGCTCGGCAACGGCATGACACCGATCGTGTGCGTCGGCGAAACCCTCGAGGAGCGCGAGGCCGGTGAAACGGACGACAAGGTCCGCGGCCAGACGGCGGCCGCGTTCGCCGGCGTCAAAGCCGAACAGGTGGCCGCGTGCGTGATCGCCTACGAACCGATCTGGGCCATCGGCACGGGACGCAACGCCACGCCCGAAGACGCCGACGCCACCATCGGAACCATCCGGGCGACCGTGCGCGAGCGCTTTGACGCGCCGACCGCTGACGCGCTGCGGATCCAGTACGGCGGGAGCGTCAAACCGGGCAACATCGGTGAGCTCATGGCGATGCCCGAGATCGACGGCGCCCTCGTGGGTGGGGCGTCGCTGGACCCCGACGACTTCGCGCGTATCGTGCGATTCTGGGAGTAAATACCCCACCCTGGGTAGTAGTAGCTGCACGCGACGGCAACGCTCGAGCCGAGTGACACTGAGACTGGTGAGGCCTGTGTTACCGTCCGCGCGCTCGTCCGAAAGGAGCGGACCGCGTGGTCAACGCCCTGATCCTGGTGATCCACCTCATCGTCTCCATCACGCTCATCGTGCTGATCCTGCTGCACTCGGGGCGTGGCGGGGGCCTGTCCGACATGTTCGGCGGCTCGATGGGTGGGTCGATGGCCGGCTCGACGGTGGTCGAACGCAACCTCGACCGCATCACCGTCGTCACGGCCGTGATCTTCGCGTTCACCACGATCCTGCTCGCCCTGCGATTGAAGTAGGGCCGGTCTCGAGCGGTCGTCGGGTCATCCGGGGGCCCGCATCGCAACACCCCGGACCGCGAGGGACGGGGAGGTCCTGGCCGTGAAGCCGCTATCGCAGCGTTCGGGGTATTTGCGCATCGCCATTCTCTTGGCGGTGCTGGCGCTGGTCGCCGCAGCCTGCGGAAGCTCGAGCAAGGCGAAGAAGTCGTCGACGGCCGCGAGCACCGCCCCGGCCAACGTCCCGAACGGCGGCACGCTGACGATCGGCGCCGAGCAGGAGCCCGACTGTGCCGACTGGATCGACAACTGTGCCGGCGCGAGCTGGGGCACGTGGACGATGGAAGCCCACACCATGCCGCGCGCGTTCGAAATGGTGAACGAGAACGGCGACTGGGTCTACAAGCCGAGCATCCTCCTCCAGGGGGAGCCGACCCTCCAGGCCGGCCCGCCGCAGGTCGTGACCTACAAGATCAACCCGGCCGCGAAGTGGTCCGACGGCACGCCGATCACGTCCGAGGACTTCAAGTACACGTGGGACCAGATCGCCCACGGCAAGAACATCTACGACACGACGGGCTACCGCGACATCGGCTCGGTCGACACGCCGTCGCCCGACACCGCGGTCGTCACGTTCAAGAACTCCTACGGCGGTTGGAAGGGACTGTTCGGCGGTCAGTACGGGGTCTTCCCGTCGCACATCCTCGCCGGCAAGGACCGCGACGCCCTCATGAAGAACGGCTACACCTGGTCCGGCGGCCCGTGGATCATCCAGAGCTGGCAGAAGAACGTCAGCGTGACGCTCGTGCCCAACCCCAACTACTGGGGTGAGAAGCCGCACCTCGACAAGGTGATCTTCCAGTTCGTGCCCGACACCGCGTCGGAGTTCCAGAACTTCAAGACGGGCCAGGTGCTGGCGATCTACCCGCAACCACAACCGGATGCGGTCGCCGCGATCCAGGGCGGGCTGCCCGACGCGAACGCGTACTACACCGCCGACACCGCGAACCTCGAGGCCCTCTGGTTCAACAACTCGAAGTTCCCGTTCGACTCGAAGGCGGTGCGCCAGGCGATCGGCTACTCGCTCGACCGCAACGCGATCGTGCAGCGGCTCTTCGGACCGCTCGGCGTGAAGAACCCGATGAACACCCTCGACCCGCCGATCCTCAAGCAGTTCACCGACACCAGCGCGTGGTCGCAGTACAAGCTCGACCTGAAAAAGGTCGACTCGGTGATGACCGCCGACGGGTGGGCGAAAGGTAGCGACGGGTTCTGGGCCAAGGGCGGCAAGCGCGCCGACATCGAGATCAAGACCACGGCGGGCAACAAGCGCCGTGAGCTCACCGAGCAGATCATCCAGGATCAGCTCAAGGCGGCCGGCTTCAACGTCACGACCAACAACCAGAAGGCCGGCGACCTGTTCGGCACGCAGCTGCCCGCGGGCGACTTCGAGGTCGGCCTGTACGCGCAGGTGTCCACGCAGCTCGACCCGGCCGACTGCGCGCTGTTCTGCTCGTCGAACATCCCCACCGCGGCCAACGGCAACACGGGCCAGAACTGGCAGCGGGTGAACATCCCCGCGGTCGACCCGCTGCTCGCCACGGTCGACAGCGCCCTCGACCTGTCGACCCGCGCCACGGCCGACAAGCAGGCCATGAAGATCCTGGCCGACAACAACGTCGCGCTCCCGATCGACCCGCTGCCCAATATCCTCCTCTGGAGCAAGCGGATCGTCGGCCAGGTGACCGACCATCCGATCTTCTCGATGTTCTGGAACATGAACACCTGGGGTCTGAAGTAAGGCGGCGGACTGACGTCCTCCAAGAACATGACGCGCTGGGCTCGGACCCTGCAGAGGGGCCGGGCCCTGCGCGTTTTCCGAGAACTCTCATGTGTGACGATTCGAACGACGTGAACGTCGGATGCTGACGTACATCACGCGCCGGGTGCTGTACTCGATTCCGGTCATCTTCGTCGCGTCGTTCCTGCTGTTCGCGTTCGTGCGGGCGACGTTCGACCCGACCGCGCACCTCCGTGCCTCGCGGACAGCGGCCGAGGCGATCAAGTCGGAGCGCAAGCGCCTGAACCTCGACAAGCCGACGGTCGTCCAGTACTCCGACTGGCTGAAGAAGTTCGTGCGGGGCGACTGGGGCACGAGCGAGCGGACCCACGAGCGGGTGTTCGCCATGATCCGCCGGTCGCTCTGGGTCACCACGCAGTTGATCTTCTGGGGCGTGCTCGTCTCGGCGCTGCTCGCGATCGCGATGGGCGTCTACTCCGCCGTACGCCAGTACTCCGCGCTCGATTACACCCTCACCGGCTTGTCGTTCGTCGCGCTCGCGATGCCGCCGTTCTGGTTCGGCCTGATCGCGATCCAGTTCTTGAGCGCCGACCTGAAGAACGTCTTCCATCTGCAGGAACCGCTCTTCTATTCCATCGGCCTGCACAAGCCCGGCGTCACCGGGCTCAACGTCGACTACCTCCGCCATCTGGCCCTGCCCGTGATGACGCTTACCGTGCAGATCGTGGCCGGGTGGGGGAGATACCAGCGGGCCGCGATGCTCGACGTGATGTCGGCCGACTACGTCCGCACCGCGCGCGCCAAGGGTGTGCCCCGGCGCCGGGTCATCTTCAAGCACGCCCTGCGCAACGCGCTGATCCCGCTCGTCACCGTGATGGCCCTCGACATCGGTGTGCTGTTCGGCGGCCTGATCATCACCGAGACCATCTTCTCGATTCCGGGCATGGGCCGCCTCTTCTTCGACTCGCTGCTGCGCGGCGACGCGACCGTGCTCGTGTCGTGGACCGTGGTCACCGCGCTGTTCATCGTGCTGTTCAACCTGCTCGCCGACGTGGCGTACGGCTGGCTCGATCCCCGGATCCGGTTCTCGTGAGCGCAGGCGACGAGTTCCGCCACCGCACCTCAGAGGAGGACGGCTTGTTCCTCGGCGGCGAGCCCGTCGGCGTCGACGTCGCGGTCGAGCAGGGCGTCGGGCCGGTCGAGCTCATCCCCGACGCCATCGCCGACGTCGAGCTCGCGCACACCGCCGAGCCCGTGCCGCGCACGCAGTGGCAGCTGTTCCGCCGCCGCTTCTTCCGGCACCGCATGGCCGTCATCTCCGGCGTGGTGCTCGTCGGTCTGTATGTCGCGTGCTTCAGCGCGAAGTGGTGGGTGCCGTTCGACCCCAACAAGCAGAACCTGCTGCTCGGGCCGGTGTCGCCGCGCGCGTCGCATTGGTTCGGCACCGACGAGCTCGGCCGCGACCAGTTCGCCCGCATCGTCTACGCGGGTCAGATCTCGCTGAAGATCGGCCTCGCGGTCGCACTCATCTCGACCGTCGTCGGCGCCGTGCTCGGTGCCATCGCCGGGTTCTTCGGCAAGGTGACCGACCAGTTCCTGATGCGCATCACCGATCTGTTCCTGGTCGTGCCCGCGATCGCGATCCTCGCCATCGCGCTGCGCAGGTTCGGTCACTCCGACACCACGATCATCCTGGTGCTCGCCGGCCTGTTCTGGATGTACATCGCGCGCATCGTGCGGGGCCAGGTGCTGTCGATCAAAGAGAAGGAGTTCGTCGAAGCGGCCCGCGCCGCGGGTGGGTCGGCGCCGCGGATCATCGGCCGGCACATCATTCCCAACGTCGTCGGCCCGATCGTCGTCAACGCCACGCTCGCGGTCGCCACCGCGATCATCACCGAGTCGACCTTGTCGTTCCTCGGCTTCGGTGTGCAGCCGCCCCGCACGTCGTGGGGCAACATGCTGTCGACCGCCGAGGGCTACGTCGGCACGTCGAACGCGTACCTGCTCTACTTCCCGGGCCTGGCGATCCTGCTCACGGTGCTCGCGGTGAACTTCCTCGGTGACGGTCTGCGCGACGCGTTCGATCCCCAGGGTGGCCGGCAATGACGTTCGACGACGATCCGACGTCGTTGCAGCCGGTCGAGTCGGCGATCTCGCCCAACGGGTCGCGCTCGTTGTCGTTCGATCCCGGGGCACCGCTGCTCGAAGTCGAGCACCTGTCGGTCGAGTTTCCGTCCGACGACGGACCGGTGCACGCGGTCGACGACGTGTCGTTCACCGTTGCTGCGAACGAAGTGCTCGGCATCGTCGGCGAATCCGGATCGGGCAAGACGGTCACGTCGATGGCCATCCTGGGTCTGCTTCCCAAGCGGGCCCGGGTACGCGGTGCCGTCCGCTTCCGCGGCGTCGACCTCATCGGTCGCAAGGAGAAGGAGATGCAGGCGATCCGCGGCGCGCGGATCGCGATGATCTTCCAGGACGCACTCGCGTCGTTGAACCCGGTGTTCAAGGTCGGCGACCAGATCGGCGAGGCCATCTCGGTGCACCGCAAGCTGCCGGACCGCGCCGTGCGCGACCGGGTGGTGGAGTTGCTCGACCTCGTGGGCATCCCGCAGCCACGCCAGCGCGCCGACCAGTACCCGCACGAGTACTCCGGAGGGATGCGCCAGCGGGCGATGATCGCGATGTCGATCGCGAACGACCCCGACATCCTCATCGCCGACGAGCCCACCACCGCGCTCGACGTCACGATCCAGGCCCAGGTTCTCGAGGTGTTGGAACGCATCCAGGAGCGCACCGACTCGTCAATCCTGCTCATCACCCACGATCTCGGCGTCGTCGCCGGCGTCGCCGACCGGGTGATGGTCATGTACGCCGGGCGTCAGGCCGAGCTCGGCTCGGTCGACGAGATCTTCTACGACTCGCGCCACCCGTACACGCTCGGGCTGCTCGCGTCGTTGCCGCGGCTCGATCGCGGCGGTGCGCGCTCGCAGCGACTGCATCGCATCAAGGGACAGCCGCCGTCACTGATCTTCGTGCCGCCGGGTTGCCCGTTCCACCCGCGCTGCCCGGCGGCGGAGGTTCCCGGGCGTTGCAACACCGAGCGCCCCGCGTTTCGCGAGATCGGTGCCGACCACCGGTCGGCGTGCCATTTCGCAGAGGACCTCGATCGGGAGCAGCTGCTCGCGCCGGAGCCGGCAACGTCATGAGCACCCTGGTGAATTCCGAGGCCGGCACGTCGAGGACGGCCGACGAGACGATCCTCGAGGCGCACGACCTGGTGAAGGAGTTCCCGATCCGCGCCGGGCTGTTCCGCCGTCAGGTCGCCACGGTCAAAGCTGTCAGCGGCGTGAGCTTCTCGATCGCGAAGGGCCAGACGCTGGGTCTGGTGGGGGAGTCGGGGTCGGGCAAGTCCACGACCGGCCGTTTGCTGCTGAAGCTCCTTCCCGCGACGTCGGGGTCGGTGAAGTTCCGCGGTCAGGAGGTCCTCCAGACGTCGGGGCGGGAGCTTCGTCGGATGCGCAGCAAGATGCAGTTCGTGTTCCAGGACCCGTACGCGTCGCTGAACCCGCGCATGACCGTGCACGCGATCATCTCGGAGCCGATGCGCATCCACGGGACGTATCGCCACGGTGGCAATGAGCGGGTCAAGTCGTTGATGGAGCTCGTCGGGCTCAATCCCGAGCACGTCAACCGGTTCCCGCACGAGTTCTCCGGTGGTCAACGTCAGCGGATCGGCATCGCTCGTGCGTTGTCGTTGGATCCCGAGCTGCTCGTGCTCGACGAGCCCGTGTCGGCGCTCGACGTGTCGATCCAAGCCGGCGTCGTCAACCTGCTCGAGGACATCCAGGACCGCCTCGGCCTCGCGTACCTGTTCATCGCCCACGACCTGTCCGTCGTGCGCCACATCACCGATCAAGTGGCGGTGATGTATCTCGGCAAGATCGTGGAGGTGGGTCCGTCGGAGCAGGTGTACGAATATCCCGGGCATCCCTACACCCAGGCGTTGCTTTCAGCGGTGCCGGTTCCCGACCCGCGCAAGGAGCGGCAGCGGAAGCGCATCGTGCTCGAAGGCGACGTGCCGAGTCCCGTCGATCCTCCGAGCGGGTGCCGGTTCCGTACGCGGTGTTGGAAGGCGCAGGAAATCTGCGCGCGCGAGGAGCCGGCACTCGTCGACCGGGGCCAGGGACATCCGGTGGCGTGTCATTTCGCCGAGGAGCTCAAGGCGGTCTGATGCCGCTGTCGATCCGAACACTTCGCCGGCGCGGCCGGCGGGGATACCGGCCGTCCATGATGCGAGCCGTGCTCGTGTCGGCGGTGTCGTTGATCGTCGCGGCGACGTTGAGCGCGTGCTCGAGCAGCGGGTCGGGCACGGCGAAGCCACAACGCGGCGGCACGTTGCGCGTCGGCGTGATCGGGGTCACGACGCTGGACCCGGTGCACTCCGACTTGCCCGGTCCCGCGCTGCTGTCGTCGTTGCTGTTCCAACAGTTGACGCGCATCGATCCGGTCACCGCGCTGCCGGGGCCTGAGCTGGCTCGCCGGTGGGAGGCCGACCCCACGCAGACCCGATTCACGTTCTTCCTCCAGCCGGACGCGCGTTTCCACGACGGTACGCCCGTCACGTCGGCCGACGTGATCGCGACACTTCAGCGTGTGAGAGCCCCGGCGACGACGTCGGTGTTCGCCGGTCTGCTCGCCCGTGTCGCGAGCATGACCGCGCCCGATGCCCACACCGTGGTGATCACCTTGAGCCGGCCGTTGTCCGTGTTGCCCTCGGTGCTTGCACAGCCCGGGCTGGGGATCATGCCGCGCTCGTTGGTCAACGCCCCCGACCGGATCGCGAACGCGCCGGTCGGATCGGGGCCGTTCCGTTTCGTGCGCCAGTCCGGCGGCACGATCGAGCTCGCCGCAGTTCGGCCTCGCGGCGCGA
>JAMXLJ010000140.1 GCA_024281095.1 Acidimicrobiia bacterium
GAGCGTGCTCGAGCTCGTCATCACCAAGGGCGTCGACGTGATGAACGTCACCCATCTCGGTCGCGGGCCGAACGCCGCCCAGAAGATCGCGATGCTCTGGACGTCGCCGGTCTGCACGGCCGAAGGCTGCACTCGTACCCGGTTGGAGCACGACCACCGCGAGCCGTATGCGACGACCCGTCACACGCGCCTCGACGAGCTGGACGGCCTCTGCGACCACCACCACGACCTCAAGACGTCGAAAGGCTGGGCTCTCGTGGAGGGGACGGGCAGACGCCCGATGGTCCCGCCCGGCGATCCGAGGCACCCCAAGAACCGCCCCAAAGAAGACACCAGCTGACCCGCGCGCGGGGGCGGATGACGCTTGCGCGGAACGTTCGCTCGTGAGCGCCTGGAGCGCAAGCGGCGTCCGCCCCCGCCCCTGGAGCGCGAGCGGGGGCGGCCTCGGCCCCTCGATCTACCCCGCCGCGGCCCGGTCTGCGAGCCACACGACGCGTGGCGCCCGGATGCGCGCGCCGGGCAGGTCCTCGCCGGCCTGGATCCGTCGCATCGCGTCGCGCTTCTCCTCACCCGCCACGGTCACCACGACGAGCTCCGAGTGCGCGATGCCCGGGAACGTGAACGTGATGCGTTCGTACGGGTGCAGGTCGTCCGCGTTCGTGACCACGAGCCGGTCCTGCACGTCGACGGCCGGGGTCCCCGGGAACAGCGAGGCCGTGTGCCCGTCGGGGCCGAGCCCGAGATGCACGAGCGCGATCGGCCGGACACTCCCGACGAGCTTGTCGTACTCGGCGGCCGCCTCCGCCGGCGTGCCGCCGGCGTGACGCATCGAGTGGATCTCCCGCGGGGTCACCGTGTCGAGGAACGCTCGTCGCGCCATTCCCTCGTTGGAGTCGGGGTCGCTCACCGGCACCCAACGCTCGTCGCTGAAGAACACCTCGACCGACCCCCAGGCGACGTCGGCAACGGCGAGCAGCTCGTAGCACTGCCGCGCGGTGTCGCCACCGGAGAGGGCGATCGAGCCGGGACTCTCCTGAGCCACCAACGCCGCGAACGCCTGCGGCACGTGGTCGACGATTCGCAGCTCGCCGGGCAGGCTCACGGGTTGCGCCACGTGTCGTCGGACGACAAGAGCGCGTCCGCTTCTCTGGGCCCCCAGCTGCCGGCGGGATAGAACGACAGCGGGACACGCCCCTCACGGAAGGCGTCGATCAACGGCTGCACGATGCGCCATGCCTGCTCGACCTCGTCTTCACGGATGAACAGCGTGGGATCGCCGGCCAGTGCGTCGAACAACACCCGTTCGTATGCCTCCGGCGGCTGCTCCGCGAAGGCCCGGCTGTAGGAGAAGTCGAGCTTCTGGGTGCGCACCCGGAACGGTGAACCGGGCACCTTCACCGCGAACCACAGCTCGATGCCCTCGTCGGGTTGGATGCGCAGCACCATCTCGTTGGGCTCGACCGAATCGATCGCGGTCCGCGGCAGCGGTAGGAACGGCACCTGCTTGTACCGCAACACGACTTCGGTGACGCGCTTCGGAAGCCGCTTGCCGGTACGCACATAGAACGGGACGCCCGCCCAGCGCCAGTTGTCGATCTCGAACTCGAGCGCGAGGAAGGTCTCGGTCTTGCTCGCCGGGGACACACCTTCTTCCTCGCGGTAGCCGGGTACCTCTTCGCCGTCGATCACGCCCGCGGTGTACTGACCGCGCACGACCCGCTCCGGCAACGTCTCGTCGTCGAACGGACGCACGGAACGCAACACCTTCACCTTTTCGTCGCGTATCGGATCGGCGTGGAACGAAGCCGGTGGTTCCATCGCGGTGAGCGCCAGAACCTGCATCACGTGGTTCTGCACGATGTCGCGCAGCGCACCCGCCTGCTCGTAGAACGAGCCGCGGTGCTCGACACCCAGCTTCTCGGCCACGGTGATCTGTACGTGATCGACGTAGCGACGGTTCCACAGCGGCTCGAAGATCGAGTTCGTGAACCGCAGCGCGAGGATGTTCTGAACGGTCTCCTTCGCGAGGTAGTGGTCGATCCGGTAGATCTGGTGCTCGTCGAAGACCTCGTGCAGCTTGTCGTTGAGCTCGCGCGCGCTCTGCAGATCGTGCCCGAACGGTTTCTCGATGATGATCCGCACGAAGGTGCCGGGCTTCTCACGCGTGAGGCCGACGGTGCCGAGCCCGTGCGCGACCGCGACGAACATCTGGGGCACGGTGGCGAGGTAGTACAGGCGATTGCCCTCGACGCCGTGATGCTCGTCGCACTCGTGCAACACGGTTGCGAGTCGGTCGAACGTCGCGGGATCGTCGAACGAGCCCGCCACGTAGCGGAAGCAGACGTCGAGGTTCTCGAACGCCTGCTGCTCGGCGGGGTCCTTGCCGGCCTGCACGACCGCCTTGTGGACCTCCTCACGGAAGTCCTCGTCGTCCATCTCGGTGCGGGCCACGCCCACGAGCGCGAGGCGGCGAGGGAGCTGGTGGCGGCCGGCGAGCGACGCGAGGGCGGGGTAGAGCTTGCGGTGGGCGAGATCGCCGGTGGCGCCGAAGACCACGAGCGCAGCCGACAGCGCGACGCGCTCTCCTTCGATGTCCGACACCGGCACCTCCTCGTCGCGACGGGGGATCGCGGTCGCAGCCCGCCGCTGTCGGCGGCCGTCCTCGTTCGGCGCTCCGAACGAGGATGATAAGACGACCTCTGGCCCTCAGTACCCGAACCGGAACCCGGATGGAACGCCCCACCGTCGACGTCTACGAGCGCAACGCCGCCGAGTGGCGGGACCGGCGGCCGCCCCGGCGGGTGGATGCGGCCCGTGAGTTCGCCGGTCGCGTGGCCCCGGGTGGTGTACGTCTCGACGCCGGGTCGGGGCCGGGCTCCTACACGGCCCGACTCGGCGCACCGGCCGTCGCGTTCGACGCGGCGTTCGCGATGGTGCAGCTGGCGCGGGATGCCGCCCCCGCGGCGTGGCCCGTGCAGGGTGATCTCGAGATGCTGCCGTTCCGCCGCGGATCCGTGGCCGGCGCGTGGTCCCGGGCCGCATACCTGCACGTCGAGCGGGGCCGGTTGCCGCTTGCCCTCGCGGAGCTTCACCACGCGGTCGGGGTCGGCGCACCGATCGAGCTCACGATGAAGCGCGGCGACTACGAAGGATCCGAACTCCCCGGCGACGACTTCCCGGGCCGTTTCTTCGCGTGCTGGCAACCGGCCGACCTCGCCGACGTCGTGGTCGGCGCGGGATTCGTGATCGACGACCTCGAGGCCGACGCCGAGTGGATCGTCGTGAAGGCGACCCGGGCCCGGACGCTCCCCGACACCGTCGGACCGGGCATGCGGCTCCTGCTGTGCGGCCTGAACCCGAGCTTCTACGCCGCCGACGCCGGAATCGGGTTCGCCCGGCCGGGGAACCGCTTCTGGCCCGCGGCGCTCGCCGCCGGGCTCGTGAGCCGTGACCGTGACCCGTTGCACGCCCTGCGTGCGCACGGCATCGGGATGACCGACCTTGTGAAGCGCGCGACGGTCGGCGCCGCCGACCTCACACCGGCCGAGTTCCGTCAGGGTCTCGCCCGCGTCGAGCGCCTCGTCGCTCGGCACCGCCCTCGGGTCGTGTGCTTCGTGGGGCTCACGGGGTGGCGTGCCGCCGTCGAGCGCAAGGCACAGGCGGGCGTGCAGGACGCGACGATCGCCGGCGCGACGGTCTACGTGATGCCGAACCCGAGCGGACTGAACGCGCACGCGCGTCCGGCCGATCTCGCCGAGCACCTCCGCGCCGCGGCCGACCTCGCCCGTTGACGTCCCGCAGTTGGGTCGCTCGCCCCTCCCATACCGGGCCCGAGCGACCGAGCGGATGATCAGGAGGTGGTCGGGTGGAGCAGCTCCTGCCGGCGCTTGTCGAGCGTCGCGAGGCAGTCGAGATACGAACGGCCGAACGCGTCGACGCCTTCACGTTCCAGCGTCGCCGTGAGGTCGTCGTAGTCGACGCCGGCATCGGCGAGGTCGCGCATCACCTGCTCGGCCTGGTCGACGTCACGCTCGATCGTGTCGGGCTGCGGGTTGCCGTGGTCGCGCAACGCGTCGATCGACGCCTGAGCCAGCGTGTTCACGGTGTCACGGCCGACGAGCTCGTCGACGTAGAGCGTGTCGGAGTACGCGGGGTTCTTCGTCGACGTCGACGCCCACAAAGGCCGCTGCAGCTTCGCACCCTTGGCCGCGAGCGCATCCCAACGCGGACCGCTGAAGCGCCGGCGGAACTGCTGGTACGCGAGCTTCGCGTTCGCGACCGCCACCTTCCCGCGGAGGGGATGGCCGTCGGGGAGGCGACGGTCGGCCTCGGTGTCGACGCGACTCACGAAGAACGACGCGACCGAGGCGATCGACGACACGTCGCCACCGCTCTCGGCCAGCCGCTCGAGGCCGCGGAGGTACGCCTCGATGACCTCGTCGTAACGCTGCAACGCGAAGATCAGCGTGATGTTGACGTTGTGGCCGCGCGCCAGCACCTCTTCGACCGCGGGGATGCCCTCCGCCGTGGCCGGGATCTTCACCATGACGTTCGGGCGTTGGAGGCGTCCGTGCAACCAGAGGGCCTGCTCGATGGTGGGCTCGAGCTCGTGGGCGCGGTCGGGCGCGACCTCGACGGACACGAAACCGTCAGCGCCGTGCGTCTCGTCGTACACCGGTCGCAACGTGTCCGCCGCGGCGCCGACGTCGTGCATGACCAACTCCCAGTAGATCGCGTCGGTCTCCATGCCCTTTCGGGCCAGCTCGGCGAGCTGCTCGTCGTAGCCCTCGCCGCTCGCCATCGCCTTCTCGAAGATGGTGGGGTTCGACGTGACGCCGCGGATGCCGTCGTCGTCCATCAGGCGGCGCAGGCCGCCCGACTCGAGCAGCTGCCGGGTCAGGTTGTCGTACCAGGGGCTCTGCCCGTAGTCGAGGAGACGGGCGATCGGGCTGCGTTTGGAGTTCTGCGCCATCACGAACCTTCCTCCCGGGCCGCGAGCAGTGCCAGCGCCCGGGCCGCGACGTTCTCGGGTGTGTACCCGAACTCGGTGAGCACAACCTTCCCGGGAGCCGACGCACCGAAGTGGTCGATGCTCACCGAATCGTCCGCGTACCGCTCCCAGCCGAGCGACGTGCCGGCCTCCACCGCCAGCTTCGGCACGTTCGGCGGCAGCACCGCGTGACGCGCGTCCTCGGGTTGTTGCGCGAACAGCTCCCAGGACGGCATCGACACGACCCGCACCGACAGGCCGCGCGACTCGAGCAGCTCGCGCGCGCCGACGCACACCGAGACCTCGGAGCCGGTGCCGATGAGCACGAGATCGAGCCGGCCCGGATTCTCGTCGACGAGCGCGTACGCGCCCGCGGCAACGCCGGCGCCGGCGCGCTCCGCCGTGCCTTCGAGCACCGGCACGGCCTGGCGGCTCAGAATGATCGCGGTCGGGCCCTTGCCGTCGATGTGCACGCGCCACGCCTGCGCGACCTCGTTCGCGTCCGCAGGCCGGATGACCTTGAGCTGCGGGATCGCGCGCAGCGACATGACGTGCTCGATGGGCTGGTGCGTCGGACCGTCCTCACCGAGCCCGACCGAGTCATGGGTCCACACGAAGGCGACCTTGGCCTCGGAGAGCGCCGCGAGCCGGACCGCCGGACGCTCGTAGTCGGAGAAGACGAGGAACGTGCCGCCGAGCGGCAACGCCCCACCGGTGAGCGCCATCCCGTTCATGATCGAGCCCATACCGTGCTCGCGGACGCCGAAATGGATCTGGCGACCGGCGAACGCGTGACGCTCGATGACGCCGGCGTTTTCGAGCTTCGTGCCGGTGTTGCCGGTGAGGTCGGCGCCGCCGCCGATAAGCCCCGGGACGACGTCGAGGATCGAGTTGAGCACCTTGCCCGACGCGACACGGGTGGCGAGCGACTCGCCGGGCGACCACGTGGGAAGCTTCGCCTCCCACCCGGAACGACCGCGTTCGGCGAGGCACAGCTCGTACTCGTCGGCGCGCTCGGGGTCGCGCTCGTGGAACTTGCGGCGACGCTGCTCCCAGGACTCGCGGTGCACGCGGCCGCGCGCGCCGGCGTCGCGGTAGAACTCGAGGACGTCGTCGGGAACCCAGAAATCCTGGTCGGCCGGTAGGCCCAGGATCTCCTTCACCACGCGTACCTCGTCGGCACCGAGCGGGTCGCCGTGTGCGTGCGCGGTGTCCTGGTACTTCGGCGACGGGTAGCCGATGTGGCTGCGCAGGACCAGCAGGCTGGGGCGGTCCTCCTCCGCCATCCCGGCCCGCAGGCCCTGCTCGAGCGCGTCGAGGTCGTTCGCGACCTCACCGAGCTCGAGCACGTGCCATCCGTACGCGGCGAAGCGCTTGGGCACGTCGTCGGTGTACGCGAGCTCGGTGGGGCCGTCGATCGAGATGTGGTTGTCGTCGTAGACGTACACGAGACGGCCGAGGCCGAGGTGCCCGGCGATGGACGCGGCCTCGTGGCTCACACCTTCTTCGAGGTCGCCGTCGCTGCAGATCACGAACACCCGGTGGTCGCACACCTCGGGACCGAACCGTTCGCGCAGGTGTGCTTCGGTGATCCCGATACCGACGCCGTTCGCGAAACCCTGCCCGAGCGGACCGGTGGTGACTTCGATACCCGGGAGCTCGTGGTGCTCCGGGTGACCGGGCGTGCGTGAGCCCCACTGACGGAACCGCTTGATGTCGTCGAGCTCGAGGCCGAACCCGGTGAGATAGAGCATCGCGTAGAGCAACATCGACGCGTGACCGGCGGAGAGCACGAACCGGTCGCGGTCGGGCCACTCGGGGTCGGTCGCGTCGTACCGCATGATGCGGGTCCACAGCACGTGCGCGAGGGGCGCCAACGCCATCGGCGTCCCCGGGTGACCAGAGTTCGCCTTCTGGACCGCGTCAATCGCGAGACCGCGGATGACATTGACCGCTTTCGACTCGAGCTCTGACGGCATGAACGCGCCCCTTTCTCCGCGAGGCCAGCCTAGGGGGATGCGTGGCTCGGCTCCGGCACCGTTTCGGCGCCGGCCGCGCCCCGAGGTGCCCGGCTCAGTCGGGGAACAGGGCGAGGCTCGCGGTGAACCCGTGCAGGAAGTTCTGCCCACCGACGGGCCCGATCTCACCCGCACAGAACGCACCGGCCAGCGGGATCGGCCCGAGGAGCTTCTCGACGACGCCGGCGTCGTGATCGGACACGCCGAAGAGGTGGCGGCCCCGGCCGTTGCACGTGAACAGCAGGGCCGCCCGTGCGTCCATGCCGGTGAGCAGCGCGTGCAGGTCCTCGTCGGCGGCGTCGGCGTCGCGCACATGGAACTGCAGGGTCTGGCCCACCGTCACCGTGTCGCCGACCGCGATCGCGCCGCTCGACTGATCGGCACCGAGCACGTTGCGCACGAGGAAGTCACCCCGGTGGAAGTCGACCTTGTGCTCGTCGACGACGATGCCGACGTGCAGGCCCCGCTGCATCAACACGCGTTCGTCGTCGCTCGCGGCGGTCGCGAGCTCACGGAGCCGGTCGAGCGCCGGTTGCCCACCGAGCTCGTGGACGAGGTTTCCCTCGGCGCGCGTGACCGTGAACGGACGGCCGATCGGACGGCAGCCCTGCGACACCACCGTGCGGATCTCGACCGCCGCGTCGAGGAACACGCCCACTGCACCTTCGCTCGTGACGGCGCCGTCGAGCGCGAGACGGTTCCCGCCCGGGCCCCTCGCCGCCGACGCCAGCCCACCCAGGACCCGCAACCCGGGCATGTCGTCGTTGAGCCGGCTGAGGAAGGCGTCGGCCGGGAACGTGAACGGGTCCGCGAGGAGCAGCAGCGTGTGCGCTTCGACGGGCTCCTCGGGCCAGCCCACGATCGCGGGACCGTCGGCCGTGTCGACGAGACGCAGCGAAACGGGCTCGAGCGTCGCGTCGTCGAAGCGCGCCGCCCACACCGCGATGGCAGGCGCGTCCTCGACCTCGCGCGGGCCGGCGATGATCGACACCGCCGTTTGCGCGAGGAACACCTCGGGTTCCAGGAGCCGGCGCAGCGCCGCGGTGACGTCCTCGAACGTGCCGACGTGATGCGGCGACGCGAAGCACACGAGGAGATCCGGCCGTTCGCCGTCGAAGCGCTCGAGCAGCTCGCCCGCGACCTCGCCCACCGCCGTAGCGGCGAGCGGGTGCTGTGACAGCGCAGCGGCGTACTGACTCATCCCGCGATCGTATCGACGCCCTCCGGAGAGCGTTCATGAACGACGGATGTCAGACCCAGACCTCGGGGCCGCGGGCCTGCACACCGTCGATCCACGCGCCTCGCACGGTGAGAGTCGAGCGATCGAGCGCCACGAGGTCGGCGCGACCGCCGACGCCGCAGTGACCGAAATCGCCCAGGCTCAGCAGACGCGCGGGAATCGTGGAGGCCATCTCGAGCGCACGCGACAACCGCACGCCGATCCCGACGAGGTTGCGGACGGCGGCGTCCATCGTGAGCACGGACCCGGCCAGCGTGCCATCGGGCAGCCGCGCCGCTCCGTCCACCTCGCGCACCGCGATGCCGCCGACAGCACCGGCCTTCACGGCGACCGCGTCGGTGATGAGCGCGATGTTGCGCTTGCGCGCGATCGCGAGCCGCAGTGCGGCCGGGTGCACGTGGACGAGATCGGCAATGAGGGTCGGCGTCAGCCGGTCGAGGTCGAGCGCCGCGCCGGCCAGACCCGGTTCACGATGATGGAACGGCGACATGCCGTTGAACACGTGTGTCACGAGGCGCGCGCCCGCCTCGGACGCGGACATAGCCTCGTCGTAGGTCGCCGTCGAATGCCCGAGCGACACCAGAACACCGCGCGACGCGAGCAGGCGCGTCGCCGCGTGGGCCCGATCGGCCTCAGGCGCGACGGTCACGATCCGTACGATGCCGGGCTCGCCGTCGAGCAGCGCGGTGATCCACTCGGGCTGCGCGTCGCGCAACAGCTCGCGGGGATGCGCTCCCGGCGCGCCGCCGAGGAACGGCCCTTCCAGATGTGCACCGATGATCGCGGGCAGGCTGCGCTCCCCGGCATCGGCACGCGCCGTGGCCACCCGCCGGAGCGCGGGGCCGTACGTGCCGAGCGGCGCGGTGACGATCGTGGGGCAGTAGCTCGTGACGCCGTGCCCGAGCAGCAGGCGTCCGGCCCTCCGCCAGCCGTCGGCGTCGGCCGACGCAAAGTCGACGTCGTCCACACCGTTCACCTGCAGATCGACGAACCCCGGCGCCAGGAACACGTCCTGGAGATCGAGTGCTCCGGTGCGGGCACCTGCACCCGCGTCGACGACCACACCGCCGTCGAGTGCGATCCAGCCCGGCTCGTGGACCGCGATCGTGTCGCCTTCGGGGACCATGACAGCGGCGGCCGCGAGCACGCCGGTCACGTCAACGCTCTTCGTTTGACAGCGCGACGCGAAGGCGGGCCAGACCCGCAAGTGTCCGCGGTACGCGGCGCAGGATGGACGTGCGCGACGGTCGCCGTTCGACCACGGTGACGGGGATCTCCTCGACCCGCATGCCCGCGCGCTCGGCCCGAATGATCAGCTCCGTGTCGAACAGGTCGGGTCCGGCCCGGCACTCGTCGGCGAACGCGACGATCGGCGCCCGGCGCAGCACCTTCATCCCGTGCGTGTCGGACGCGCGGATGCGGAACGTGACCCGCAGGATCGCGTCGAAGACCGTCGTCGCGAACCGCCGCAGCGGCGCGCGCTCGTCGCGGGCGCCCACCGCGCGCTTCGACGCGACGACGATCTGGATCTCCTCGCCGCCGTCGGTCGATTCCAGCAATGCGAGGGCCTGCTTCAGGAACTGCAGGTCGTAGTAGTCGACGTCGAAGGTCACGACGACGTCTCCCGATGACAGGAGAAGCCCCGAGCGCAACGCGGCGCCGTAGTTCGCCTCGGTGAGGTGTTGAATCCGCAGCTCGGGGACGTCGCGCGCGAGAGCGTCGGCGATCGACGGTGTGTCGTCGGTCGAGCCGTTCTCGACCACGAGGACCTCGAAATCGATGCCCCAGCCACGAACGCCGTCGACGACCTCGCGCACGCTGGCTTCGAGGAACGCGGCCTCGTTGTACGCAGGCATGACGACCGAGAGCATCAGGACTCCAGACGCGGATCGGGGAACGGGGGCCCTCCCTCTGCTGTGACGCGTGTGACGCGTGACCCGGCCCGTACGAGCAGGACCTCGTCACCGATCGCGAAGGTACCGGTCGCATCGGGCATGAGGTCGCCCGAGCGACTGACGACCCGTACCGGCACATTCCACTCGTCGCGCCAACGTTGGTAGTCGTCGAGCGCTATGCGGCACAGCCGGTCGACGATCGACCGGTTCTCCTGCACCGCGAGACTCACGTCGACGCCCGGCCGTCCGCCGGCCAGCGGGGCGACCTGCGGGTGCACCGCGAAGCGGGCGCCGAGCACGACCCGGTCGTGGCCTGCCCGCGCGCTGCTCCAGGCCAGCATCAGCGCGAACACGTGGACGAACGTCGACTCCGGATCGGGCCCGGCGACCCGGCAACGGCCGGCCGCGCGGCGGGCGACCGGACGCACCTGCTGCACGAGTCGCAACGCCGCGAGGCCGGCCTCGGCCTCGAGCCGCGCCTGCGCGAGCCACGGAGCAAGCTCCCCGCCGAGGGGGTCGTCGCCCGCCCACGCGCCGGTCGCCGCGAGCAGCTCCTCGAGCTCGGCTCGCAGCTGCGTCAGCGGCTGAGCCCATCCCGGGCCACCGAGCTCGTCGCCGAGCTCGTCCACGAGCAGCGCGCAGGGCAGATCGGACGCCCGCAACAACGGGCTGTCGGCACACGAGCGCGCGACGGCACGGAGCGAGGGGGCGCGAGCGCCGCCGACGTCGACGATCGCCCGTTCCCAGGCCTCGTCGGGGTCGTAGGCGTCGGGCTCGCGCAGGAAGTCGGCGGCGGTCGCGAGCGCGACCTTCGACGCGCGCGGCTGCACCATCGGGTTGAGCAAGACACCCGCGAGCTCGTCGCACAGCTCGGGGTCGCGGCCGCGGTAGGGGCCGAGGTGCAGGGCCCGGGCCATCGGCCCGTCGTTCACGGGATAGTTGTCCCACAGCACCGGCGCACGGCCGCCCATCACCGCGGCGCGGGCACGGGCGTCGCCGGCGGTCACGGTCCGCGAGCACACGGTGCCGCCGGTCCACATCACGTCGACGCCATCGGGCAGCGAGGCGGCCAGATCCCGCAGATACGGCGTCGCGTACGCGCCGACGTAATCGGTCGGCACGAGCGTGAGGTCGGTGCCGGGAGCGCGCTCGGCGAGCTCTTCGCGCAGCCACGCCATGAGCTCGCCGTGCCGGGACCCGAGCCCGGGCGCCATGGGGATGTCGTCGAGCGCGACGACGAACCAGTCCGCGCCGGCATCGAAGAGATGGAGGAGCTTCGCGGCCAGCGCGGCGCGGTCGCCATGGTCGTCATGGTCGACGTCGAGGCCGGGCGAGACCGCGAAGCCGAACCGCACGCCGACCTTGGCGCACCGGGCCACGAGCTCGGCGAGGCGGGCGTGCTCGTCGCCGTCGTAGGGGTCGCGCCAGCGCGCCCGGTGCTTCGGGTCGTCCTTCGGCGCGTAGACGTACGCGTTCATTCCACGCTCGGCGACGAACTCGATCACCTCGATTCGCGCGTCGTGTGACCACGGACGGCCGTAGAAGCCTTCGATGATCCCGCGCCGCGGGACGGGACGGAGCACTTCGGTAGGCTACCGGCGCCTCGCGCCCGGAGGGCCGCGAAGGGTGGGCGTCCAGACGCACGACGGTGCCCGCGCCGCTGCTGCGGTCGACCACCCGGGCCGGCCGAACCGGATCGATGAACCGCCCGACGACAGGAGCGTGCTTGAGCCCTGCTCCCGATCCGCTCAGCCTGCACGCCGCATCACGTGGCGACGCGCCCGCAATCGTCGTCGACGGCTCCGGCGGTGCCCGTCCGTCGACGACGACATTCGATGCGCTGAACCGGCGCGTGAACCGCCTCGCCCACGCGCTGCGGTCGATGGGTACGACGGTTGGGGAGCGTCTCGTCTGGTGCGGCCCGAACTCGCTCGACGTCCTCACCACGATCCATGCCGCACGCAAGGACGGGCTGGTCGCGGTGCCGCTGTCGTACCGCTTCAACCCCGACGAGATGGCGTACGTGGTCGACAACTCCGACGCCGCGGTGGTCGTCGCCGACAGCGAGCAGGCCGCCGCGATCGCCTCGGTGCGCGACCGCTGCCCGAAGGTCCGCGACATCGTCGTGTTCGACACGCTTGCCGACGCCCCGCCCACCCCGGCGGGCTGTCTGCGCTTCGACGAACTGCTCGCCTCGCAACCTGACTCGGACCCGGAGCCGCCCGACGCGTCGGAGGTCGGCGCGCAGATGCTCTACACGTCGGGCACGACGGGGAAGCCGAAGGGCGCGCTGCGGACCACGAGCGATCGCTCGATCGTCTTCGCGCTGCTCACCGAGCTCGGTCTGCCGCAGCCCGACGACGTGCACCTCACGACCGGGCCGCTGTACCACTCCGGGCCGCTCGCGTTCGCGTCGCTCTCGCACACGCTCGGGGCGCCGATCGTCGTGTTGCGGCGGTTCGACCCGCGTGCATGGTTGCGTTTGGTAGCCGGCCACCGCGTCACGAACACGTTCTCCGCGCCCACACAGCTGAAGCGCATCGTCGACCTGCCCGACGACGAGCTCGCGGCCGCCGACATGTCTTCGATGCGGTGTCTGATCGCCAACGCGGCGCCCGTTCCGTACCCGCTGAAACAGGAAGTCGTCGCGAAGCTGGGCGACGGCTTCCTCTTCGAGGTGTACGGGTCCACCGAGCTCGGGATCGTCACGGTCCTCGCTCCGGCGGACCAGCTGCGCAAGCCCGGCTCGTGCGGCCGCACCTACGGCGGAGTCGCGGTGCGGATCGTGACCGACGACGGCAACGAGGCGGCGCCGGGAGAGCCGGGGGAGCTGTTCATCTCGACCGGTCTCGCGATGGACGGGTACCACCGCAGCGAGGAGCAGCTCACGGCGCTCGACCCCGAGTGGAAGTCGGTCGGTGACGTCGCCTATGCCGACGACGAGGGTTACCTCTACATCTGCGACCGTAAGAAGGACATGATCATCTCCGGAGGCGTGAACATCTATCCCGCCGAAGTCGAGGCCGTGCTCCACGCGCACCCGGCCGTCCTCGACGCGGCCGTGTTCGGCATCCCCGACGACGAGTGGGGCGATAGCGTCTACGCGATCGTGCAGCCCCGCGCCGGGGCCGACGTCGACCTCGACGAGCTCCGGGCATTCGTGGACGCGCGCGTGGCCGGTTACAAGCGGCCGCGCACGTACGAGATCCGGGCCGAGCTGCCCCGCACGGAGGCCGGCAAGCTTCTCAAGCGAGTCCTCCGCGACGAGTTCTGGCGAGACCGCACGACCCGGGTGTGAGCACCCTCTCCGAAGCCCGGTCGAAGCAGCTGCTCGCGCGCTACGGCGTGCCCGTGCTCGACGAGCGCACCGCCCGCGACGCGGACGACGCCGTCGCGGCCGCGGCCGGGATCGGGTATCCCGTTGTCGTGAAGCTCTGCGGCGATCGCATCGCGCACAAGACCGAACGCGGTCTCGTACGCCTCGGCCTGCACGACGGGGCGGCAGTGCGCGAGGCGGCCATGCAGCTGCTCGCGGCCACGACCTCCGAGGACGGTCCGGTGGAGCTGCTCGTCGCGCCGATGGTTCGCTCCGCGCGCGAGCTGATCGCAGGACTGCACACCGACGCGCAATTCGGTCCGTGCGTGATGGTCGGGATCGGGGGCGTGTTGGCCGAGGCCCTCGCCGACGTCACCTTCCGGCTGGTGCCGCTCACGCCGGTCGACGCCGACGAGATGCTCGACGATCTCGCTGCGGGCTCGCTGCTCGGCCCGTTCCGCGGCGAACCGCCGGTGGATCGTGACGCGATGGCATCGGTGCTCCTCGCGCTGTCGAGGGTGGCCGAGAGCGAGCCGCAGGTGCAGTCGGTCGACGTGAACCCGTTGATGATCGTCGACGGGCGGCCCGTCGCGGTCGACGCGCTCGTCGAGGTGACGGAATGACCACCGGCCGGCGGGCCCCCTTCGACGCGTTGTTCGACCCGCGTGGCGTGCTCGTGGCGGGCGCGTCGAGCCATCCCGGGAAGTTCGGCTTCGTCGCACTGCACAACATCCTGGCTTCCGGGTACAAGGGGAAGGTTTTCGCCACGAATCTCGATGGGGGCGAGATCCTCGGCGTGCCCGTGGCGCGCACGGTCGACGAGTTGCCCGACGGCGACATCGATCTCGTCTTCGTGTGCACGCCGCCGGCCGCGAACGCCGCTCTGCTCGAAGCGTGCGCGCGCAAAGGCGTGCGCGCCGCGTTCCTCACGACGGCCGGATACGGCGAGGCGGGGCCGGAGGGCCGTCGTGCCGAGTCCGAGATCGTCGCGCTGGGCGAACGGCTCGGCATCCTGCTCGCGGGGCCGAACGGCCAGGGTGTCGTGTCCACGCCGTCGTCGCTCTGCGCGCAGATCGTCGCCCCCTTCCCGCCGCGAGGCCGCATCGCGGTGGCGAGCCAGTCGGGCAACTTCGTGTCGTCGTTCCAGAACTACGCCATGCAAACCGGCATCGGCATCAGCCGCGCCGTGTCGGCGGGGAACGCGGCCGCGGTGGGCATCGCCGACTATCTCGAGTACTACGCGGACGACCCCGAGAGTGCGGTGTCGCTCGCGTACCTCGAAGGCGTCTCCGACGGCCGCAGGTTGTTCACCCGGCTGCGCGGTGTCACGGAACGCAAGCCGTTGGTCGTGCTGAAGGGTGGCACCACCGCATCGGGACAGCGGGCGGCGGCGTCGCACACGGGCTCGCTCGCGTCCGACGCCAAGATCTTCGAGGGCGCGTGCCGTCAGGTCGGTGTGACGGTCGCAACGACGGTGGAGGAGGCATTCGAAGCGGCCGCGACGTTCGCGACACAACCGCTTCCTGCCGGGCCGCGCGTCGCGGTCGTCACCACCGCCGGCGGTTGGGGAGTGGTCACGGCCGACGCCATCGCCCGTTCCGAGCTGGAACTCGTGGATCTGCCCGACGATCTGCGCACGGCCATCGACGCGAAGCTCCCACCGCGCTGGAGCCGCAACAACCCCATCGACCTTGCCGGCGGGGAGACCCGTGACACCATCCCGGAAGTGCTCGCGATGGTGGCCGAGCACCCGGGCGTGGACGCGGTCGTCTACCTCGGCCTCGGCATCCAGTCGAACCAGGCCCGCATGATGCGGGACGGCCCGTTCTATCCCGGCGACGGGCTCGAACGCATCGTCGCGTACCACGAGCGCCAGGACGCGCGCTTCGCGCGCGCGGCCGCCGACGTCTCGGAGGCCACGGGCAAGCCGGTGCTCACCGCCACTGAGCTCGCGATCGCGTCGCCCGACAACCCCGGGCCGCGAACGGTGCGCGAGACCGGGCGCCTCTGTTACGCGGCTTCGACCCGCGCGGTCGCTGCGCTCGAACACCTCTGGCGGTACGCGCGCTGGCGACGGCGGCGCAACCTCGAGTGACTCGGCGGCACGTCGCGCTCTCGCTCGCGCTCGCGTGCGCCCTTGCCGCGGTTGCGTGCGTCACCGTCGCGGTGCGGTCGAGCGCGCCGTCCGAACAACTGCCTCTTGCCGGCGCACGGATGGTGACGCCTCTGCTTTCGGTGCGGCGCGCTCCCGCGATCGTCGACGACGACGTCGCGCTGGCTCGCCTGAAGCAGGCGTTGAGCCAGGCTCTGGCGGGAACGAACGCGTGCCTGGCGGTCGACGGTCCGGGCGGACGCATGGTGTCGATCAACGACGGTGAAGCGCTCGCTCCGGCGTCGACATTGAAGCTCCTCACCGCCACCGCGGCACTCTCGGTGTTCGGGCCCGATTACCGGTTCCGTACGACCGTCGTCGCGCCTTCACCACCGCGCAACGGAGTCGTCGACCGCTTGTGGCTCGTCGGCAGCGGTGATCCGGTGCTGTCGACGCCGGCGCACCGCGCCGCGCTCGCAGGCGATCCCGTGACCCGCGGTGACGTCACGACGCCATTCGAAGCGCTCGCCGACGGCATCGTTGCGGCAGGCGTCCGCTCGGTGCCGCACGGGATCATCGGCGACGACCACCTCTTCGACACGTCGCGTCAGCTGTCCCTGTGGCCGGCGCGGTTCGTGGCGAACGGCGAGATCGGGCCGCTCGGCGCGCTCACCGTGGACGCGGGTTTCGTCCCGCCCACCGGCATGCGGGCCGCCGATCCTGCGCTGAACGCGGCCGCACAGCTCGGCTCACTGCTCAACGCGCGCGGCGTCGACGCCGGTGGGGCCGCGCACGCGACCGCGCCCGGCTCGACGACCGTGATCACATCGGTGTCGTCACCGCCGCTTCATGACATCGTCGCGTCGATGTTGGCATCGAGCGACAACCTGACCGCGGAGCTGCTCGCGCGCCTGCTCGGCACGACCGTCGCGGTTCCCGGTACGACGCAGGCCGGCGTGAAGGTCGTGTTGCAACAGCTCCGCGGCCTCGGGGTGGACACCACATCACTCAACGTGCTCGACGGATCAGGCCTCAGTCCCGACGACCGGGTGCCGTGCGACGTCCTGCTCGACCTGCTCCAGATCGGAGACCGCCCGCACTTCCGTGCGTTGCTGGACGGCCTGCCGGTCGCAGGAGAGCGCGGCACACTCGCCGCCAGCTTCGTCGGCACACCGATCGCCGGGCACCTGCAGGCGAAGACGGGTTCGCTCGACGGCGTCACCGGCCTTGCCGGACTGCTGAACGTCCGCGTGCCGTTGCGTTTCGCATATCTCGCGAACGGATCGTTCCCGGAGAACGCCGGCGTGTCGATGCGCGAACGGGTCGCAACAGTCCTCGCGTCGTACCCGGAGTCGCCCTCGGCGACGGCGCTCCTGCCGCCGCCCGCGCCGCCGGTGCACACCCCGGCGTAGCGACCGGCGCGCATTCGGCGGCGGGGCCAAAAGCTTGCATACGCACCGGCGGGCCGACGAGACTCCCGCGGATGCCGGAGGGGAAACCGCTGCCACAGGTCGCGTCGGAGCTCTGGGAGCTCGTCGTCGCGTACTTCAGGCAGGAGACACTCGACCCCCTCAAACAACTCGGGCGATTCGTCGCGTTCGGCGTCGTCGGCGCCTTTCTGCTCGGGTGTGGAGTCATCCTGCTGTCCGTGAGCGCGCTGCGAGCGCTGCAGACGGAGACCGGCGACACGTTCACCGGCAACTGGAGCTGGGCGCCCTATCTGATCGTCACCGCGGCGCTGCTCGTCGGCGGCGGCGTGACATGGATGGCACGCGGGAAGCGGGGAGCGACGCGATGAGTCCCGCCGCGACCGACAAGCGGATCTCGAAGGCCGACATCCAGGCGAAGCTCGAAGAGCTGCGCGGCGACATCGACCAGGGCGTCGACCAGGCTCGCAACGTCACGAAGATGGTCGGCGCGGTCGCGGTCGGTGTGATCGTCGTCGCGGCGTTCCTCTACGGGCGTCGCCGGGGTCGCAGACGGCAGACGATCGTCGAGATCCGGCGGGTTTGACGTGCCGTCGGTGCTGCGCACGCTGGCCCGCACCGGTCTCCGGCGCGGCCTGCTCGAAGGACGGCGCCGCTGGCTCATGGTCGGGCTCACCGCCACCGGCGTGCGCATCCTCGCCCATGTGATCGCGCGCAAGCCCGAGGTCGTCTACAGCACCGAGCTGTCGCCAGGGGAGCGCATCGAGATCCGCGCGCTCCCACCCGAAGCCGGCTGACCGCCGGCGGAACCCGCGACAGGGCCAAGTACCCTGTCGGCGATGAAGGTCGTCTTGCGCAACCCGCGCCGCGAGGTCGACGTGAGCGGCCCGACCACCGTCGACGCCCTGCTCGCGCGACTCGAGCTCAACCCCGAATCGGTGCTCGTCATCTGCGGCGACACGTTGGTCACCCGCGACGCACAGCTCGCCGATGCCGACGTCGTCGAGATCCGGCCGGTGATCTCCGGGGGCGCAACCCCGTGAAATGCCGGCGATGCCGGGCACCGGCCGTCGTCGACGTGCGACGGCACAACGCGGCCTTCTGCCGCGAATGCTTCCTTCGGCACGTACGAGAGCAGGTGCGCCGGGCGATCGACGACCACGACATGCTGCAGCCCGGTGATCGCGTGCTCGTCGCAATCTCGGGAGGCAAGGACTCGCTCGCCGCGTGGGACGTGCTGCGCGAGCTCGGCTACGACGCCGACGGCCTGTATCTCGGGCTCGGCATCGGCTCGTACTCCGACGAGTCGTCGCGCTACGCGCACGAGTACGCGTCGCGGCACGGTCTCACGTTGCACTCGGTCGACCTCGCGCGGGACTACGGATACGACGTGCCCGGCGCAGCGGTCGCGACGCGCCGCGCGCCGTGTGGCGCGTGCGGCTTGTCCAAACGACACCTGTTCAACGAGGTCGCGCTCGAGCGCGGCTACGACGCGGTCGCTACCGGCCACAACCTCGACGACGAGGCGGCCGTGCTGCTCGGCAACGTGCTGCGCTGGGAGACCGCGTACCTCGGCCGGCAACATCCCGTGCTCCCCGCGGCGGAGGGGTTCGTGCGCAAGATCAAGCCGCTCGTGCGGCTGGGCGAACGCGAGACGGCCGCCTACTGCGTGCTGTCCCGCATCGACTACATCGTCGAGGAGTGCCCGATGGCAGCCGGCAACCGCCACCTCGGGTACAAGGAGCTGCTGAACGAGCTCGAGGATCGCTCGCCGGGTTCGAAGGCCGCGTTCCTCCTCGGTTACTTCGAGCGGGCCCACTCGCGGTTCGCCGGTGACGCCGCTTCCGAACGCGCCCACCTGCGTCCCTGCCCGGAGTGCGGTGCACCGACGACGGGCGACATCTGCGCGTTCTGCAGCCTTCGCGCGCGCGCCACCGTCGGCGACGAGGCGGCCGTCGAGCTCGTCGCCCGCCGTACGGCGCGCGGCCGCTCATCCGGGCGGAGCGCGCGCCGTGCGACGGCGCCGGCCCCGCCGGGTGCGCCGACCGGAGCGGGGTAGCAATGGGCCGGCCGTTTGCACCCGGGGACCGGGTGCTCCTCGTCGACTCGAAGCGCCGCCGCCATCTCGTGACGCTCGCCGAGGACGGCGCCTTCCACAGCCACAACGGGATCGTCGAGCACCGTGCGATCATCGGCAACGAGGAAGGCGTGACGGTGCAGACGACGCTCGGCGCGCGCCTCGTCGCGGTACGGCCCACGCTCTCCGAGTACGTGCTGAAGATGCCTCGCGGCGCGCAGGTCATCTATCCCAAGGACCTCGGCCAGATCGTGATGCTTGCCGACGTGTTCCCCGGAGCCCGCGTCCTCGAGTCGGGCATCGGGTCCGGCGCGCTCACCGCGACGCTGCTGCGCGCGGTCGGCCCGTCCGGCCACGTGCTCGGCTACGAGTTGCGGCCCGACTTCGCAGAACGAGCGGTGCGCAACGTCGAAGGGTTCCTCGGTTCCGGCCAGCCGCTCACCGTCGAGATCCGCGACGCATACGAAGGCATCGACGCCGAGGACCTCGACCGCATCCTGCTCGACCTCCCCGAGCCTTGGCGCATGGTGAAGCCCGCCGAGTCGGCAATGCGCTCCGGCGGCATCCTGCTCGCCTACCTGCCCACCATCGGTCAAGTCATGCGCTTGCGCGAGGAGCTCGCCGGGTCGGCCTTCGGAATGGTGGAGACAGTCGAGGTCCTGCAACGGTCGTGGCACGTCGACGGCCAGTCGGTACGCCCCGACCACCGCATGGTCGCTCACACCGGCTTCCTCACCCATGGCCGGCTCCTCGCGTCCGCAGGCCGAATTTGAACGCTCTCGATCTCGTGATCGTCGTCGCGGTGATCGCGGCGGCCGTGGGCGGGTACCAACTCGGGTTCCTTGCGCGCGTGTTGTCGTGGGCCGGTCTCGCGGCCGGCATCGCGGTCGCGGCCCGGCTCGCCACCGACCTCGTGCACTCGATGAGCGGCACCGACCCGCGCAGCCGCCTCTTCGCCGCGCTCGCGTTCCTGATCGGGCTCGCGATCATCGGCTGGGCGCTCGGCCTGGCCGTCGGCGCGCTCCTCCATGCAACGCTGACGTTCGCGCCCGGTCTTCGGACGGTGGATCGCGCTGCGGGCGCCGTCACGGGATGCATCGGCGTGCTCGTCGCGGTGTGGCTGCTGATCCCCGCGCTCGGATCGACGCCGGGCTGGCCGGCCCGGGCCGCCCGCGACTCGGCGATCGTGCGCGCGATCGACGACAACGCGCCGCCGCCACCCCACTCGGTGGAACAGCTCGCGCGACGCATCAGCGGCAACGCCCTCCCCGACGCACTGGGGCGGCTCGCGAACCCGCCGGATGCCGGCTCGGTACCGCTGACCGGGCTCGCCCCCGCGGTGACGGCGCGCGTCATCGACTCGGTCGTGAAGGTGGAAGGGCGCGCGTGTCGTGAGATCACCGACGGCAGCGGGTTCGTGGCGGCACCCGAGCTCGTCGTCACGAACGCGCACGTGGTCGCGGGCGAGCAGCGAACGCAGGTCGACACCTACCGGGGCCGGCAGTTGAACGCGACTGTCGTCGCCTTCGATCCGCAACGTGACGTGGCTGTGCTCCGGGTGCGCGGTCTCGGGCTCACACCACTCGCCTTCACGTCACGCGTGCACACGGGCGACATCGACGCGGTCTTCGGTCACCCCGGTGGTGGCGCGCTGCGCGAGTCGCCGGCCCGGATCGCAGAGGAGATCGTCGCGGAGGGCAACGACATCTACGGTCTGCGGGCGACGCGCCGCAACGTGCTCGTGCTGGCGGCGGATGTGAAGCCGGGTGACTCCGGGGGTCCGCTCGTGGACCAGCAGGGTCAGGTGGCGGGGGTCGCGTTCGCCACGGATCGGGGAGGCGCCGCGATCGGCTACGCCCTCGCGAACTCCGAGATCCGTCCGGTGCTCCAATCCGGCGCGGTGAACGCCCTCCCCGTCGATACCGGCCCGTGCGTCCAGGGCTGATTGGCGCCGGCCGCCGAGCGAACGGAAGCAGCGCAGTGGAAGCGGAACAATAGGTATGGACTTCCAGGAGGTCGTGCGGCGGCGGCGCATGGTCCGGAGCTTCGAGCCGGCTCCCATCCCCGCCGCGGTGCTCGAGCGGATCCTGGCCAACGGGCTCCACGCGCCGTCCGCGGGGTTCACGCAGGGGTTCGCGTTCCTGGTGCTCGAAGGGGAGGAGCAGACCGAGCGGTTCTGGTCCGTCACGTTCGCCGGCGAGGAGCGACGGCGCACCTTCGCCTACCCGCGGCTCTTCGACGCGCCGGTGCTCGTGATCCCCCTGTCGAGCAAGGAGGCCTACCTCGACCGCTACGCGGAGGAGGACAAGGGCGTCTACGACCGCCGCGAATCGTTCTGGCCGGTGCCGTACTGGCACATCGACACCGGCTTCGCCACGATGCTGATGCTGCTCACGGCGGTCGACGAGGGCCTCGGCGCGCTGTTCTTCGGCATCTTCCCCGAGCACCTCGGCCCGTTCCGTTCCGAGTTCGGCGTGCCCGATGCGTTCACACCGATCGGCGCGCTGGCGCTCGGCTATCCCGGGGGCGACGATGCACGCTCGCCGTCACTCGCCCGCGGCCGCAAGTCGCTCGACGAAGTCGTCCACCGAGGAAACTGGAGCACGACGTGAAAACCCTTCCGCATGGTCGCCTTCCGCATGGTCGTATGGCGCCCGGGTGGTACCTCAGCAATCTCGGAGGGATGGCCGTCTACGGCGCCATGGTGGCGTCGCCGCGGGCCCGACAGTTGCTCGCGCGGGGGCCGGTCGGCCGCGTCCCGCGTCCCGTGCTCGCGGCGGGGTTCGCGGCCGCCGCGACGACCCATGTGGTCGAGACGGTCGTCGCCGTCCGTGCGGCACGCCGCGCGGAACTGCCCGTGTCGAGTGTCGCGAAGGTGGGCGTGCGCACCCTGGCGGTCGGGTTCCCGTCCCTGCTCGCGCTGCGAGCCGCGCGTCCGGGGTGAGCTGCGCGGGCGCTCAGCGCCCGCGACCCACGTGGAGCGTCAGTCGACCTCGATGAAGATGCACTCGCCGGGGCACTCCTCGGCCGACTCGATGACGGCCTCCTCCATGCCCCCCGGCACGTTGGCGAGACCCTCCGGGCCACCCGGGTCGGAGAAGACCTTGCCGCCTTCTTTCACGTAGGCGAGCCCGTCGTCGAGGAGTGTGAACACGTCTGGGGCGATCTCCTCGCACAGCCCGTCGCCCGTGCACAGGTCCTGGTCGATCCAGACCTTCATTTGCCCTCACTTCTCCCCGGCGGATGCCGCCGACAGCAATCGTTCCTGGTGTTCGTCCGGTGCCTGCCACCGGCAATCGGCACCCGCGCCGAAGAACTCAACCGTTCGATACGGAATTCGTGCTCACTGACCGGTTCGGGCGCCCACAAACCGCTGCGTCGAACCATCAGTTACGACCGCAGGGTACGGCCGTGCGCGACAATTTATCAAGCCGGCACCGGTTAAATGTGCACGGATCGGGTGTCGCAGGTGGGTAAGGTGCGCGGGTGTAACGTCCGGCCGATTCCCCCGTTTGCCGGGCGGAAGGGAGGAGGTGTTCATCGTGAGCTCCGAGCACGAGCGACGCCTCGACGAGTACGAACGTCAGGTGGACGACCTCCAGGCGCAGGTCAAGGCGCTCGAAGAGGAGGTCGTCGTCCTTCGGCGCCGCCTCCAGGATGCGCCCAAGCGGGTGCGCACGCTCGAGGAGCGACTCCTCGAGACCAAGGGCCAGCTCGCCCAGGCCGTCTCGCAGAACGAGAAGCTGTCGGCCACGCTGCGCGAGGCCCGCGAGCACATCGCGGCATTGCGCGAAGAGGTCGAGAAGCTCACGATGCCGCCGTCCGCCTACGGCACCTTCCTCGACCTCAACGACGACGGCACGGTCGACATCTTCACCGCAGGCCGGAAGATGCGCGTCGCGGTGCACCCCGAGCTCGAGGTCGACGACCTGTCGCGCGGTCAGGAGGTCGTCCTCAACGAATCGCTCAACGTCGTGCTCGCACGCGGGCCCGAGATGTCGGGCGAGGTGGTCACGTTCAAGGAGCTGATCGGCGACGGTTCCCGCGCGTTGATCGTCGGTCGCGCCGACGAGGAGCGCGTGTGCGAGCTCGCCGACCTGCTCACCGGAGAGAAGCTCCGCGCCGGCGACCACCTCCTGATGGAGGCACGTTCGGGTCTGCTCGTGGAGCGACTGCCGCGCCCCGAGGTCGAGGAGCTCGTGCTCGAAGAGGTTCCCGACGTCACCTACGACGACGTCGGCGGCCTCGACGATCAGATCGACCAGATCCAGGACGCGGTCGAGCTGCCGTACCTGTACGCGGAGCTCTTCGCCGAGCACGACCTGCAACCGCCGAAGGGCATCCTGCTGTACGGGCCTCCCGGCTGCGGGAAGACCCTCATCGCGAAGGCGGTCGCCAATTCGCTCGCGACCCGCGTCGCCGAGAAGACCGGCAACGACAAGACCCGCTCGTACTTCCTCAACATCAAGGGCCCGGAGCTGCTCAACAAGTACGTCGGCGAGACCGAGCGCCAGATCCGGTTGATCTTCCAGCGGGCCCGCGAGAAGTCGGAGGAAGGCGTTCCGGTGATCGTGTTCTTCGACGAGATGGACTCCCTGTTCCGCACGCGCGGCACGGGCATCTCGTCAGACATCGAGAGCACGATCGTGCCGCAGTTGCTCGCCGAGATCGACGGCGTCGAGAGCCTGAAGAACGTGATCGTGATCGGCGCGTCGAACCGCGAGGACCTGATCGACCCGGCGATCCTGCGCCCGGGGCGCCTCGACGTGAAGATCAAGATCGAGCGGCCCGACGCCGAGAGCGCGAAGCAGATCTTCGGCCGCTACCTCGTGCCGACGCTTCCGCTCGGCCCCGACGAGGTGAAGCGCGCCGGCGACAACGCGAAGGCCGTCGCGCAGATGATCGAGGACGCCGTCGCGCTCATGTACTCGACGGCGGACGAGAACCGCTTCCTCGAGGTGACGTACCAGAACGGCGACAAGGAGATTCTGTTCTTCAAGGACTTCGCGTCGGGTGCGATGATCGAGAACATCGTGCGGCGCGCGAAGAAGCTGTCGATCAAGCGTCAGATCGGCGGGGGAGCCAAGGGAGTCTCGACCCAGGACCTGCTCGACTCGATCAAGCAGGAGTTCCGCGAGCACGAGGACCTGCCGAACACCACCAACCCCGACGACTGGGCGAAGATCTCCGGCAAGAAGGGCGAGCGCATCGTGTACGTGCGCACCCTCATGTCCGAGGGCGAGGACGCGACCGGCGGTCGTCAGATCGAGCGCGTCACCACCGGCCAGTACCTGTGAACCGGCCGTGAATCGGGACTAACCGGTCCGTGCGCCAGGACACCGGCGGGTAGGCTCGGCGCGTGGCCGTCCCGAAGGTCTGTGGGATCGAAACCGAGTACGGGGTGGCGCTTCGCGGCGCGGCCGATGCCAATCCGGTGCTCGCGTCGTCGATGCTCATCAACGGCTACGTCGAGCACCGCAAGATCGGGTGGGACTTCGACGACGAGAGCCCCGGACGCGACGCGCGCGGGTTCGCGCGCGAGGGGGCGGCGCCCCCCGAGGTCGAGACCCACCTCGTCAACACGGTGCTGACCAACGGCGCCCGCTACTACGTCGATCACGCGCACCCGGAGTACTCGACCCCGGAGTGCGCCGACGCGCTCGAGCTCGTGTGCGCCGACAAGGCGGGGGAGCGGGTGCTGGCCCGCTCCATGCAGGCGGCCCGGCGCATCCTGCCCGAGGGCCAGGAGATCGTCGTCTACAAGAACAACTCCGACGGCAAGGGCAACTCGTACGGCACGCACGAGAACTACCTCGTCGACCGATCGGTGCCGTTCGCCAGTTTGGTTCGCCACCTGCTGCCCTGGTTCGTCACGCGTCAGGTGTTCACCGGTGCCGGCAAGCTCGGCGCCGAGAACGGTGCGAACCCGGTCGCGTTCCAGATCAGTCAGCGGGCCGACTTCTTCGAGGAGGAGGTCGGCCTCGAGACCACCCTGCAGCGACCGATCGTCAACACGCGCGACGAGCCCCACGCGGATCCGCAGAAGTACCGCCGGCTCCATGTCATCGCGGGCGACGCGAACCTGTGCGAGATCGCGACGTACCTGAAGGTCGGCACGACCGCGATCGTGCTCGCGCTCATCGAGGACGACTTCGTCGACAAGGACCTGTCGGTGGTCGGCCCGGTCGCGGCGATGCGGGTGGTGTCGCACGACCCCACGTGCCGCGCGCCGATCGAGCTCGCCGACGGCGGCACCTGCACCGCGGTCGAGTTGCAGTGGGAGTTCCTGCGCCTCGCCCAGAAATATTTCGACGAGACGGGCTTCGAGGCCTGCGGCGGCGAGACCGTCGGCCGCGACGTCCTCCACCGGTGGGAGGCCGTGCTCGGCGCGCTCGAGCGGGATCCGTCCACGCTCGACGGCCGGCTCGACTGGGTGACCAAGCTCAACCTGCTGCGCGCGTACGTCGAGCGCGACAGGCTGAGTTGGGACGACTCGAAGCTGTCGCTGCTCGACCTCCAGTACCACGACATCCGACCTGACCGATCGCTGTACGAGCGGTTGGTGCGAGCGGGTAAGGTCGAACGCCTGGTGGAGGAGGCGGACGTGACGACCGCGATGACCGAGCCGCCGAGCACGACACGGGCCTTCTTCCGTGGCCGCTGCCTCGCGCGCTGGCCTGACGCGATCGTCGCCGCCAACTGGGACAGCCTGATCCTCGACGTCGGCTCCGACCCGCTCCGGCGCATCCCGATGCTGGAGCCCCTCAGGGGATCGCGTGCCATGGTCGAGGCATTGTTCGAGGAGTGCACGACACCCGCCGAGCTCGTCGCCCGGCTGGCGTCGTGAGGCGGTCGGTACGAGACCGCCGGGGAGGATCGTGAGATGCCCGAGAGGGAGCAGAAGAAGAAGCCGGCGCCGAAGGAGCGGGTCGAGGAGACCGCCGAGGTCGAAGCGCCCGCGAAGCAGGGCGAGAAGATCAAGGAGGAACTGGACGACCTCCTCGACGAGATCGACTCGGTGCTCGAGGAAAACGCCGAGGAATTCGTGAGGAACTACGTCCAGAAAGGGGGCGAATGACCGGTTTGGTCATCCGCTGAGCGTCACACCGACTCCGTACGCTCCGCCGATGAAACGGTGTACGAAATGCGGCGTATTCAAGTCCCTCGACCAGTTCTACCGGCAAAGTGGGACCTACGACGATTTGCGCCCTGACTGCAAAGCCTGCGTAGCAGCTCGTCGCAAAGCGTGGTACCGACTCAACCGAGATCATGAGATCCAACGCGTGACCCGGTGGCAGCAAGAAAACGCTGAACGACACCGCGCGTACCAAGCTGCCTATCGCGAGAAGCGCGATTTACGCGCTGAGCACCTTCGGCGAACGTTCGGGATGACACAGGACGATTACGAGCGGATGCTCGCGGCGCAGGGTGGTTGCTGTGCGATCTGCGGGCGCCGGCCCCGGCCGGGCAAGCACCTGCACGTCGATCACGACCACGACACCGGACGGGTGCGCGGGTTGCTGTGCTTCAGCTGCAACGTCGCGATCGGCAACCTCCACCACGACGTCGACCGCGTGCTGCGCGCGGCGGACTACGTCGACGACGACGGCACGCGCGACGAGATGGAGCGGCTGGCGCGCGATCGGGCCCAGGGTTTGGCCGGAGCAGGGCTTGTGTAGGCTCGCCGGCAGATGAACGAACCCTCGTTGCCGTTCTTCGGGCCCGGATCGGATCCGGGCCCTTCGTTTGCCGACCTGCTTCGGCGCCTGGCTCCGCACGCACTCCCGGGCTCGGGCCTCGACGAGCACTCCGCCGACGCGCTGGAGATCACCCACGCCACGACGGTGCTCGCGATCCGCTTCGCCGACGGCGTCGTCATGGCGGGTGACCGGCGCGCCACCGCGGGGTACACGATCGCGAGCCGCCGGATCGAGAAGGTCTTCCCGGCCGATGACTACTCGGGCGTCGCCATCGCCGGTGCGGCCGGGCCCGCGGTCGAGATGGTGCGGCTCTTCCAGGTGCAGCTCGAGCATTACGAGAAGGTCGAGGGCGAACAGCTCAGCCTCGAGGGCAAGGCCAACCAACTCTCGCAGTTCGTGCGGGCCAACCTTCCCGCTGCGCTGCAAGGGTTCGTCGTCGTGCCGATCTTCGCAGGCTACGACGACCGCCGCCGCCGCGGTCGGGTCTACAGCTTCGACGTCACGGGCGGGAAGTACGAGGAACTCGACTTCGCCGCGAACGGATCGGGCAGCGTGCACGCCCGCAACTGGATCAAGGCCGCGTGGCGCGAGGACATGCCCCGCGACGAGACCGTCGACCTCGCGCTGCGCGCACTGTTCGCCGCGGCGGACGAGGACGTCGCCACCGGCGGCCCCGACCTCATCCGGCGGATCTTCCCGACTGTCGCGGTGATCGACGCCAACGGCTATCACCGGTTGACCGACGACGTGGTGGGGGAGCGTGCGCTCCAGGTGATCGGCGGCCGCGAGGAAGGCGCCGGGCTGTGACGGTGCAGGCACACAACCAGAGGACGGTGCGCCGATGAGCATGCCGTTCTACGTCTCGCCCGAACAGGTGATGAAGGACCGGGCCGACTACGCCCGGAAAGGCATCGCCCGTGGCCGCAGCCTCATCGCGCTGGAGTGCGCCGAGGGCATCGTGCTCATCGCCGAGAACCCGTCGCGGCGACTGTTCAAGATCAGCGAGATCTACGATCGCATCGCCTTCGCCGGCGTCGGCCTCTACAACGAGTTCAACGCGCTCAAGATCGCGGGCGTACGCCTCGCGGACCTGAAGGGCTACCAGTACTCACGCGAAGACGTCACCGCGAGCTCGCTCGCGTACGCGTATGCGCAGACGCTCGGGCACGTGTTCACCCACGAGATGAAGCCGTACGAGGTGGAGCTGCTCGTCGCGCAGGTCAGCGCCGAGGGTGACGGCGACAACGAGCTCTTCCACATCATGTACGACGGCACCGTGATGGACGAGGAAGGGTTCAGCGTGCTCGGCGGCCAGGCGGAGTCGATCGCGGAGCAGCTCAAAGAGCAGTACCGCGAGGGCATCTCGGAGGCCGAGGCCATCCGCCTCGGCGCGAAGGTGCTGTCGAACCCCGACGGCGAGCCCCTCACCGCCGACCAGCTCGAAGTCGCCGCGCTCGAACGGGACCGAGGGCCGCGTGCGTTCCGGCGGGTGAAAGGCGCCGAGCTCGAGCAGATCCTGACCGGCTGAACCCCGGCCAAGGCGTCAGTCGTCGTCGCTCGGTGCAACCGCGCGGCGAACGCGCGCCAGATCCCGCAGGTGATGCGCGCCCTCGTGCGCCGCGTGCTCCACGATCCAGCGGACCGGGCGCTCCACACCATCGAGCTCGAACGGTCGTTCCCACGCGAGCTGCGACGTGCGCGCGCCACGATCCGTGATCGCGCGCGCGGCGGTGTCGAGCGCGCCGAGGTCGCG
>JAMXLJ010000141.1 GCA_024281095.1 Acidimicrobiia bacterium
GACGGCCGCGGTGGGCTCTGGGGCGCGGCGCTCGGTCAGAACCAGCTGCCGATCGGACCGATCGGCAACGCCTACTGGAGCTGGGACATCGCGCGCGGTGTCGCGATCATGCCGAACGGCGCCGGCGGCCTGGTCGTCGACGGCCTCGGCGGCCTCCACTGGTTCAGCATCGGCGCACCGCACCCCGCCCCCGCGATCAACGGCGGTCCGTACTGGCCCACCTGGGACATCGCCCGCGGCGTCGTGATCCTTCCCGACGCCAGCGGTGGGTTCGTGCTCGACGCGTGGGGCGGTCTGCACCCGTTCGGCCTCGGCTCGTCGCTCGCGCCGTCGCACACGCCCACGGGCGCGCCGTACTGGAAGGGCTGGTACATCGCGCGCGGCATCACCGTCCTCCCTGACGGCTCCGCCGGGTACGTCGGTGACAACTGGGGCGTGCGTCACCCGTTCTCGCTCACGGGCCCGGCCCCGGCGACCTCGGGCGGCCCGTACTGGCCCAACCAGAACGTGGCGCGGGGCCCGTCGGTCGTGTGGGGCGAGCTCCCGTTGCCGTAACCCCCGCTTCTGGCGTCACTTCACGCGCACAATGCGCGTGAAGTGACGCCAGAACGATTCAGAGGACCGCGCCCGACACCTTGTGCTCGAGGATCTCGTCGTACGACAGGCCCAGCTCGAGGAGGACTTCGTCGGTCTGCTCCCCATGAGCGGGCGCGGGGCGCAGTTGCGGTGAGGTCTCGTCGAACTGCACGGGGCTCGCAACGAGCTTGAACTGCACACCGTCGTCACCCTCGACGTCGGGGAGGTACCCGTTCTCGATCGCCTGCGGGTCGTCGTGCAGCTCACGCGCGCTCTGCATCGGTGCCCACACGCCTTCCAGGGTCGCGAAACGTTCCCGCCACTCGGCCAGCGTGCGGCTCCCGATCACCGCGTCGAGCTCGGCCACGCACTCGCGGCGGTGCTCGAACCTCGCGGCCGCGTCGGCGAAGCGCTCGTCGGTGATCAGGTCCGTGCGGTCGAGATGTCGACACAGATCGGCCCAGTAGCGGTCGGGCTGCAGCATGTTGAGCTGCAACCAGCGTCCGTCGCTCGTGCGATACGAGTTGACGATCGGGTTCGGCGGCGACTCGCGGCTGAACTTCGGCATGTCCGCGGGCAGCGCGGTGCTCATCAGCACGTCCGCTGCAGTCATCCACATCGCCGTGCCGAGCAGCGAGATGTCGAGGACGGCCGGCGCGTGGCCACGCTCCCGGCCGAACAGTGCACCGGCGACGCCACCTGCGATCGTCATCGCTCCCACGGAGTCGCCGTACGCAGCCCGCTGCATCACGGGCGCCGGCGCGTTCGGTGAAGTGAGCGCATGCGAGAGGCCGCCCCGGCACCAGAACGACGCCGCGTCGAACCCGCCCTTGCGCGCGTCCGGCCCACGCGCGCCCTGACCGTGGCCGCGCACATACACGATGCGCGGGTTCACCGACCTGATGTCGTCGACGTCGATGCGAAGCCGCTCACGCGCGTCAGGAAGAAAGTTCGTGAGGAACACGTCCGACGTCGCGGCAATCTTGTACAGCAGATCGCGTCCGGCGTCGGTGGCGAGGTCGAGACCGACGCTGCGCTTCCCCCGGTTCGACTGCTCGACCATGAAGTTGACGCCCCCGGTATTGGGCACCAATCCCGAGGTCATGAGGCCGCGCTGCGGGTCGCCGCTCTCCGGATGCTCGATCTTGATGACGTCCGCACCCCAGTCGGCGAGCACCGCGCCGGCGGCCGGAACGAACCACCACTGCGCGACCTCGAGGATCCTGATCCCGTCCATGACTCCGGCCATGGCGGGCTGCTTATCACTTCCCTGACACGGCCGTCAGCTGAAGTGGGTGCGCGGGCGCTCCTGCTTCGCCCCGTCGACGTACACGTCCACCTTCTCGTCGTAGAAGCAGACGAGACCTGCGATCTTCGTGGCCTCCGGCAGCGGCGTCCAGTACGTCCACGCCAGATCGCGAACCTGACGGTCACCGTCGAGCAGGACGGTCCAGTGGTGGGCGAACCCCTTGTACGCGCAGCCGGTCACCGTCGCCGACGGCTCCATGAGGTCGAGGCGCACGTCCGACATCGGCAGGTAGTAGCGCGGCGGCAACGACGTCTCGAACAGCACGCGGGGCTGCACCGACTCCGCCAGCGTGACGCCCTCGACCTCGACGCGAACGTGTCGTGAGCTGGCGAGGATGTCGATGCGCTTGTACGGGTCGTGCGGGTGAACGTGGACGGGCTCGTCCTCCTCGAGCCACGTGTCCATCGCGTCCCAGTCGAAGCGAACCGTGCCCTGCACCGCCGCGACGGGCGAGTCGTCGTATCGCGCCGCGGCCTTCTCGCGGAGGATCCCCTGCCCGCCACGGACGTCGAGGAGCTGGGCATCGCCACGGCTCGGCGAGTGCTTGACGTCGCCCGTCTCGTACAGACATTCGGCACGGACGTCGTCGAGCGGGAAGTAGTACGTCGGGTAGTAGGGCACTTCCCAGACGAGCAGCGGACGCTTCGTGTCGGCGATCACCTCTCCGCCTACGTACACACGCACTCGCTTGCGGCCCTGCTCGACCTTCACGCGCTCTCGTTCGGCCATCACGATTGGCCTACCCAGCAGTTGGGACGATCTCCCGCTGCACGAGCGGAAAACCGTCCCAGCTGAGGGGCTGCGGCGCGCGGGTTACGACTTCGGGAAGCCCGGCAGGCGCGGGTTGTTGTCCGGGTTGCAGTTGAAGATGCCGTTGTTGGGCTTCGTGATCTTCTTGTCGATCAAGAAGCCGTTCGGTGTCGCCTGGAGGAGCACGAAGCACTGACCGGACGGCGCCGAGGCGTTCCCGGGCGTGAACGGCGCGTGCAGGCCACCGCCGGTCCACGACGTCGCCTTCGCCGCCTCTGCGAGGATGCACTGACGCGTCAGGTTGGAGCCACAGGCCTTCACCGACTGCGCCCACAGCAGCCATGACGAGAACGAGTTGACCCCGAGCTCCTTCGGCTTCACACCGTTGACGTATTTGTCGAGCAGGCCGATGTACTGCTTCGTGGCCGGGTTCGAGCTCGCGAGCTCGAACGGCACGATGTACGTCACGACGTAGACCGCCGTTCCCGCGAGGGCCTGGCCGGAGTCCTGCACGAACGTGGGGTCGTAGACGTTGGGCTGCATGATGCCGTACTTCGGCATGTAGCCGAGCTGCTGCATCGCTTTGTACAGCGGGGAGATGTTGCCCGGCGCGCCCTCCACCGTGAGCACCTGCACGCCTTTGGTCTCGATGTTCTGCGCGTACGGCCGGTAGTTGTCGACACTGAGCGGAAACTCGTCGTAGTACGCGCTCGCGTACCCGCTCCCCGCTGCGGCGGCACGGTCCTTGTCGCCCTGCTGCTTGATCGACTCGAACTGGCTGCTGATCATGCCGAAGTGCTTGACCGCCTCGGGGTCGAACGCGGCGAGGGCCTTGTACGCTCCGTTGGCCAAGCTCGCGGTGTTGGGGTTGGGGATCGCCTCCACCGAGCCGGCCGCGATCCCGGCCTGCGGCGACACGTCGTAGCCGGCGAACTCGGGCAGCTTGCATTTCGTCCGTTGCTCGACACCGCTCTGGTCGAGACCTTCGCCGTTCCCGACCAGCGCGAAGTCGACCGCGCACGCCTGGATCATGCGGGGCGCGACCTCGGTGAGCTTCGCGTCCCACTTGTCGAGCTGCAGCTTGCGGCCGAGGATGCCTCCCGCGTCGTTGCACCAGCCGACGAACGCGTCGGCACTGTCGAACAGCTCCTGGTCCAGGCCGGGCACGACCGTGTTACCGGGGTCCGACATCGTGCCGACGCGAATCGACGTGTCGGTGACGCCCTGGTCCGTCGCGCCCTTCGCGTTGCCGGGGCCGCACACCCCCTTCAGCGACCCGAAGTCACCCGACGCCGCGCTCGCCGCCGTGCTCGGAGACGTGTTCCCGCCCTTGCTGCTGCCGCCGCTCGAGCGGCTGCAACCCGCAGTCGCCAGCGCGACCACCACGATCGGTAGGAGCCAACGGCTCACTCTCATCTCTTCCCCCCGTCTCAGTAGCTCGCGCGTTGTAGGAGCTCGGTCCTGTTCGTTCGGTGCGCTCATCTTCCCGGCGACAACGGCTGCCAGCGCGGTTCTCGCTTCTCGGCGAAGGCCCGGGGGCCCTCCTCCTGGTCGGGGTGGCCCCACATCGAGACGAGCTCCTTGGCTCCCGCCCGACACGCGTCGGTGAGCCCCATCTCGAGCGCTCCCCACAACGCCCGCTTCGTCGCCGCCATCGCCGCGGGCGAGTTCCGCGCGATCGTCTCCGCCAGCTCCTGGGCCGCGTCGCGCAGACGCTCGGGCGGGTCGACCACCTGACTGATCATGCCCAGTTCGTAGGCCCGCGCCGCGGACAATCGCTCGTAGCGCCCTACAAGGGCCATGCGCATGACCGCCTCGACCGGCATCTTGCGGAGCAGCGCGATCGCCTCGACCGCGACGACCTGCCCGACCGAGACGTGCGGATCGAAGAACTGCGCGTCTGAGGCCGCGATGACGATGTCGGCGTCGGCGACCCAGTGGAAGGCGCCGCCTGCGCACAGCCCGTTCACCGCGGTGATGACCGGCTTCCACACGTTCTCGTGCCACGACGTGAAATGCATGTCCCAGTTGACGACCGACTCCCGGTAGCGCTCCATGCCCACGCCGTCGGTCGCGATCTCGGTCACGTCGACGCCGGTCTGGAAGGCCCGCCCCTCGCCGGTATGGACGATGACCCGGACGTCGGGGTCGCGCTTCAGCACATCCCACGCCACCGCGAACTCGTCACGCATGTGCGCCGACATCGCGTTCAACTGCTCGGGCCGGTTGTTGATCAGCCAGCCGACCGGGCCCCGGCGCTCGAGCAACAGGCAGTCGAGGTGCGGATAGTTCACGTCACTCCGTTCTCGCCGGCATCTGCCACCGCGGTTCGCGACATTCGGCGAATGCGGCCGGGCCCTCCTGCTGGTCAGGGTGGCCCCACATCGACACCATGTCACCTCCGCCGGCCCGGCACGCGTCCGTGAGCCCGAGCTCGAGCGCCCGCCACAGGGCTCGCTTCGTTGCCGCCATCGCCGCCGGCGAGTTGCGGGCGATCTTCTCGGCCAGCGCCTGGGCCTCGTCACGCAGGCGCTCGGGCGGCTCGACGACCTGCGACAGGATCCCGAGCCGATGGGCGCGACGCGCGTCGATGCGTTCGTGCCGGCCGACGAGCGCCATGCGCGTGACCGCCTCCATCGGGGACTTCCGCGCCAGGCCGATCGTCTCGTAGGCGCTCACCTGTCCAATGGAGACGTGAGGATCGAGGAAGGCCGCGGTGCTCGCCGCGATGACGATGTCCGCGTCGGCCACGAAGTGCAGGCCACCGCCCGCGCACACGCCGTTCACGGCCGCAATGACGGGCTTCCGTACGCCGTTGTGCCACGCCGTCAGGCGCAGCGTCGCGTCTCGGGTGCGGCGCGACTGCTCGCGGAGGGCGTCCTTGTCGCGTGCGAGCTGCGCGACGTCGAGGCCGGTCTGGAACGCCGATCCGTTCCCGGTGTTCACGATGACGCGCACTGCGTCGTCGTGGTCGAGCTCGTACCAGGCCCGCTCCAGCTCTCTGAACATCGTCGCGTCCATCGCGTTTCCCGCGTCGGGACGGTCGAAGACCAGCCACCCGACGGGGCCGCGGCGCTCGACGACGAGAGTCTCGTAGCCCATCAGCTGCGGGGGACGTCCCGCCACGGCGCGGCCTGCCACGGATCAGGCTCCCGTGGCAGGCCGAGCACGCGCTCACCGAGCACGTTCTTGTTGATCTCGGTCGTACCACCTTCGATCGTGTTGGCGCGGCTGCGCAACATCCCGCGCACCTCGAACGGCAACGCGGCGGCGTAGTCGTCGCGCGCATCCGACTCCCAGGCCACCGCGGCCATGCCGAGGAGGGTGACGGCGCGCTCCTGCACCCGTTGGTTGAGCGAGCCCTGGTGGACCTTGCCGATCGAGCTCTCGGCTCCCGGAGCGCGACCGGCCTTCACGTTGGCGCGTACCCGCAGGTTGGTCCACGAGCGGATGCGCTCCTCGCTCGTCAGGCCGGCCAGCGCCTGTCGCGTCGCGTGATCAGCGGATGCAACCGATGGCGACGTGCGGGCGAGCTCGAGCAGGTGACGTACCGCGCTCCCGCCGATGCGGTCGACGCCGCCGGATCCCGCACCCGACACCATCTGGCGTTCGCCGGACAGCGTCGCGTTCGCGACCCGCCAGCCGTCGCCCACCTCGCCGACGCGCTGAGAGTCGGGGACGCGCGCGGAGTCCAGGAAGACCTCGTTGAAGTCCACCTCACCACCGATGTGACGCAGCGGCCGCACCTCGACACCGGGCTGGCGCAGGTCGAGCAGGAAGTACGTGATTCCCTTGCGCTTCGGCGCGTCGGGATCGGTGCGGGCCAGGAGGACGCCGAAGTCGGCGAGGTGCGCCCACGTCGTCCATACCTTCTGACCGGTCACGACCCACTCGTCGCCGTCGCGCGTGGCAACCGTCGCGAGTGATGCGAGGTCGGAGCCAGCGCCGGGCTCGCTGAAGAGCTGGCACCAGACCTCCTCGTTGCGCACGATCGGCGGCAGGAACCGCAGCCGCTGTTCCTCGGTGCCGTGCGCGAACAACGCGGGCGCAGCGAGGTTCAGCCCGAGGGGGTTGAGCCGCCCCAGGTTGAACGGCGCGAGCTCCGCCTCGACCGCGCGCGCGACGGCGGGCGTGAGGTCGAGGCCGCCGTAGTCGACCGGCCAGGTCGGCGCGACGAGGCCGGACCGGGCGAACTCGGGATACCACGCCTCGTAGTCGGCGCGCGAGCGGACCCGCCGGATCGCGGCGGCGCCGCCCTCGCCGGCGGCGTTACGCCACGCGAGGGGAACGTGCTCGTCGACCCACCGACGCACGCACGTGACCGCCTCGCCGAGCGGCGTGTCGCGCGTGATGCCGACGAGCGCGCTCATCTCCGCGCTCCGGCCCGCGCGAGCAACTCTGCGCGCAGCACCTTGCCGACCTCACTGCGCGGCAACGACTCGACCCGGTGGAAGGCCGCGGGAACCTTGTACGCGACGAGATGCCGGCGGCACAGTGCGACGAGCTCGTCGTCGGTCGCGTCGCCGACCACGAACGCGACGGGAAGCTCGCCGAGTCGTTCGTCGGGCACACCGACGACCGCCGCGTCGTGGACACGCGGTGACAGTCGGAGCACCTCCTCGACATGGCCGGGGAAGACCTTGTTGCCGCCCCGGTTGATCACGTCGCCGGCTCGGCCCTCGATCCACACGAAGCCGTCGGCATCGATGCGGGCAAGATCGCCCGTGCGGACGAACCCGTCGGCGTCGAGCCGTTCGGTGAACGACGAGCCGTCCGCGTAGCCCGCGGCCATGCGCGGCGGCCGGACGTACAGCTCCCCGACCGCGTCCTCGCCGAGGATGCGGGCATCGTCGCCCACGACGCGCAGCTCGACGCCGGCGTGCGGCCGCCCGACTGCGCCGATCTTGTCGGGATGCTCGCGGGCGTCGGCCGCTGTCCAGCCGATCACCTCGCCAATCTCGGCCTGGCCGTAGCCGTTGAGGACGGTGACACCGAACATGTCCGCGAAACGGCGCGCCTGCAGCGGTGACAGCGGTGCAGTGATGCTGCGCACGTACCGCAGGGGCTCGAGGCCCGTTACTTCCTCGTCGTCGCACAGCATCGTCATCGCCGCGGGCGGCAGCACCGCGGAACGGATCCCGAAGCGCCGGATCAGCGTCGCGAACGCTCGCGGATCGAAACGGTCCATCACGACCACACCCGCACCCGAGCGCAACGCGAACAAGACGTTGTAGATGCCGGCGTTGAGAGCGAGCGACACGGGCACGATGTTCGGGATGTCTCGCTTCTCGGTGCGCGCCGTCAAGGAACCGAGCACACGGTCGAGCAGCTCGACGTACGCGGCGTGGGTGTGCAGCACCGGCTTCGGGCGCCCGGTCGTGCCCGAGGTCCACAACACGAACGCGGAGCCTTCGGGAAGCGGCCGCGAATCTTCGCGACCGTGGATTCCGGCGTCGTCGACCACGACCGCGGGTGCGATCGCGTCGATGATCTCGGCCCGCTCCGACGCGGGCGAGCGCGGGTTCAGTGGCACGAGCACCGCGCCGGCGAGCCACACACCGAACATCGCCACGACGGTGTCGAGCGCGGAGCCGAGCGCGACCGCGACGGGCCGGCCGGGTCCGGCGCCGGCTTCGCGCAGCTGCGCGCCGAGCGCGGCGGCCTGCCGGCGCGCTTGGCCCGCGGTGAACGAGCGGTCGATGCTGTGGAGCAGTTGCTCGTCGTCGCCGAACGGGTGTTCGACCAGCAGCTCGGCCAGGGACATACGCGTATTCTGTATACAACATTCGGCGGCCCCGGTCACCGGGTGCCGCTCGACCTCGGGGGGACAGTGACCGACACCGACGCGCACCCGGTCGGCCACTCCGCCGGCGGGCCGATCACCGACGATACGGTCGCGCGCCTGCGGGCGCGCATCGGCGTGCCGCAACCACATCCGCAGCCGCCGCACTACCGCAGCCCCAACGAGGACGCGTTCCGTCATGTCGCCGAGGCGTACGGCGACGACAACCCGTTGTGGTGCGACCCCGCGTACGCGGCGACCACGCGTTGGGAAGGGCCGATTGCTCCACCGCATCTCGCGGGCGGCGACACGTTGATCGGCGAGAACGAGGTCACGAATCTCGACGACGCGACGCGTGAGCTCCTGAAAGGGGACCCGTTGCGCGGCGCGCACGCGTTCTACTCCGGCAGCTTCCGCGAGTGGTGGTCGCCGCTGCGACCCGGTATGGCGGTCACGAGACGCAACGCGTTGGTGGGCGTGCACGACAAGCGCAGCGACTTCGCGCGGCGCGCGGTGCACGAGTGGACGGCCGAGGTGTTCGCGGTTCGCGGCGGCCCCGTGCTCGCGGCCCAGTACCGTCTGATGATCCGCACGGTGCGCGAGCAGGCCGAGTCACGTGGAAAGTACGACGACGTCCGCATCGAGCCCTACACCGACGAACAGCTCGCGGAGATCGACGCGGTGTACGCGACCGAGCGGGAACGCCGCCGGGGCCCGGAGCCGCGTTGGTGGGAGGACGTGGACGTCGGCGACGAGCTGGGCCCGCTCGTCAAGGGGCCGCTGCGCGTCACCGACATGGTGTGCTGGCACGTCGGCATGGGGATGGGCCTGTACGGGGTCAAGGGCCTGCGTCTCTCGTACGACCAGCGCCGGCGGGTGCCCCGCTTCTTCCGGCCCGACGATCTCAACGTGCCCGACGTACAGCAGCGGGTGCATTGGGACCCCGAATGGGCCCGCCGGGCCGGCAACCCCGCGATCTACGACTACGGACGCATGCGAGAGACGTGGTTGATCCACTGCTGCACCGACTGGATGGGCGACGACGCGTGGCTTTGGAAGCTCGACTGCGAGTTCCGTCGCTTCAACTACGTCGGCGACACGCACTGGATCCGCGGCCGAATCGCGCGCAAGCACGAGATCGACGGACACGCCGCGGTGGATGTCGACATCTGGGGCGAGAACCAGCGCGGCGAGATCACCACCCCGGGGCATGCCACGATCCTGTTGCCGAGCCGGCGCCACGGCCCGGTGCGGCTGCCCGACCCTCCGGGTGGCGCGACCACGTGCCAGGACACACTCGACGCGTTGGTGCAACGCTTCGCGTCGATGGAGCAGGACGGATGAAGGATTACCCGAAGCCGCCCGAGGGTCTCGTCGTCGAGCACGCGCCGCCCGTGTTGCGCCTGCAGCTCGACCGCCCCGAGCGGCGCAACGCGCTCACGGACGACATCGTCCTCGCTCTGATCGAGACGATCGAGGCCGCGGGCGGCGACGAGTCGGTGCGGGTCATCTTCCTGTCTGCCAGCGGCGAGCACTTCTGCTCCGGCTTCGACCTCGGTCTTCGCGGCGGCGCCGAACGGCCGCGCACGGGCGCAACCCAGCGCCAGATGCGCTGGCATGTCAACCGCTTGATCCCGACGATGCTCGAGACCCAGACGCCGATCGTCGTCGCGGCCACTGGCTGGGTCGTCGGGCTCGGCCTGCACCTCGTGCTCGCGAGCGACTTCGCGATCGTGTCCGAGGACGCGCGTCTGCGCGATCCGTTCACCGCGCTCGGGTTCACACCCGACTCGGGAGGATCGTGGCTGATTCCCCGGCTCGCCGGAATCGCGCGGGCGAAGGAGATGCTGATGCTCGGGCGCGAGATCAGCGGCGCAACGGCGGCCCAATGGGGTCTGGTGCACCGGGCGGTCCCGGCGAAGGCCGTCGAAGTGGAGGCGTCGGTGCTCGTCGAGGAGCTTGCCGGAGCGGCGACCGTCGCGGTCGGCCTCACCAAGCTCCTCGTGCAGCGCAGCCTGCACGCCGATCTCGAGCATCACCTGGCCGACGAGGCGCTCGCGCTGGAGCTGGTGAGCCGGTCCGAGGACTTCCACGAGAATGTGCGCGCCCGGCGCGAGAAGCGCGAGCCCGAATTCCGAGGACGATGACCGATGGCCGAAATGCCAATGTCCGCCAATGTGCGGACGAGCGCTGCCGTGGGCGGACGCCCGGGACGGCAGCGGGAGGGAGCCATGTATAGAGAGACGCCGCTCAGCGACACGCCCTCCACGATCCCGGCCGCACTCGCACGCGCGGTCGAGCGGTTCGGCGATCGGGAGGCACTCGTCGACGGCGACGTGCGCCTGTCATTCGCGCAACTGGCCTCTGAAGCCGACCGGGCGGCACGCGCACTCGTCGCATCGGGCGTGCAGCAGGGTGACCGCATCGCGATCTGGGCGCCCAACATCGGCGAATGGGTGATCATCGCCCTCGCGATCCACCGGGCCGGCGCGGCGATCGTCCCGCTCAACACGCGGTTCAAGGGCGCCGAGGCCGGCTACATCCTCCGCACCGCGGGCGCTCGCATGCTGTTCACCGTCACGGACTTCCTCGACACTGATTACGTCGAACTGCTGCGTGACGGGGGCGACCTCCCGTCGCTCTCGGAGATCGTGGTGTTGCGCGGCACGGCGCCGAGCGGCACGACGGCGTGGAAGTCGTTCCTCGACCGGAGTACCGGTGTCGACCCCGCCGAAGTCGAGTCGCGTGCCGCGGCACTGGGCGCCGACGATCTCTGCGACATCCTCTTCACGTCGGGCACGACGGGCGCGCCGAAGGGCGCGATGCTCTGTCACGGCGCGACCGTGCGCGCGTACACCGCGTGGTCGGACGTCGTCGGTCTTCAGGAGGGTGATCGGTATCTGATCGTCAACCCGTTCTTCCACTCGTTCGGGCTGAAGGCCGGCATCCTCGCGTCGTTGTTGAAGGGCGCGACGATCATCCCGCACGCGGTGTTCGACGTGCCATCGGTGATGCGACGCGTCGCCGAGGAGCGCGTCTCGATGTTGCCGGGCCCGCCCGCCATCTACCAGACCATGCTCGACCATCCGAACCTGTCCGACTTCGACATGTCGTCGTTGCGACTGTCCGTCACCGGAGCGGCCGCGATCCCCGTCGAGATGATCAAGCGCATGCGCAGTGAGCTCGCCTTCGAGACGATCGTCACCGGGTACGGCCTCACGGAGACAACCGGCATCGCGACGATGTGCCGTCACGACGACGACCCGGAGACGATTGCGACAACGTCGGGACGGCCGATTCCCGGCGTCGAGCTGCGCATCGTCGACGACGCCGGTCGCGACGTGCCGCAGGGCGAGTCCGGCGAGATCGTGCTGCGGGGCTACAACCTCATGAAGGGGTACTTCGGCGACCCGGACGCGACCGCGGCCACCATCGACGCCGAGGGCTGGCTGCACACCGGCGACATCGGGCAGCTCGACGGCGGCGGCAACGTGAAGATCACCGACCGCAAGAAGGACATGTTCATCGTCGGTGGGTTCAACGCATACCCCGCGGAGATCGAGAACATGGTCCTCGCCCACCCCTCCGTCGCCCAGGTCGCGGTCGTCGGCGTCCCCGACCACCGCCTCGGCGAAGTCGGCATGGCGTTCGTGGTGCCACGGCCCGGCGCCACCGTGGAGCCCGAAGCGCTTGTCGCGTGGTGTCGCGAACGGATGGCCAACTACAAGGCGCCCCGCTACGTGGAGGTCGTGGACGCCCTGCCCCTCAACGCCAGCAACAAGGTCCTCAAGTACCAGCTGCGCGAGCGCGGCCGCGACATCGCCGGCGGCGCCTGACCACCGTTCATGCGTGGAATCTGGTCGCTGAGCGACCGGGATCCACGCATGAACCGGCAGCACACCGATTCGCATAACGTATGCAATGTGACGATGACGGGTGACGCCACCCGCGGCGCCGCCCTGGTGCGCCGCAGCAGCGGCGACCAGGCCGCCGTCCACATCCGACGGCTCATCTTCGACGGCGATCTCCGGCCGGGCTCGCGCATTCCCCAGGAGCAGATCGCCCGCACGCTCGGGATCAGCCGCATCCCGATCCGCGAGGCGCTGATCGCGCTCGAGCGCGAGGGATGGGTGACCATCGAGCTGCACCGCGGCGCCTTTGTGAACGCGCTCGACGAGCACGCGGTGCGCGACAGCTACGAACTGTTCGGGCTGGTCTACGGCTTCGCCGTGCGCCGCGCGATCGAGCGGGGTGCAGACGATCTCGCGCCGCGGCTCGCCGCGCTGCAGGGTGCGATCGACGCGACCGACGACGCCGAGGGCGTCACACGGCAGGTCCTCGCGTTCCACGCCGCCATCGTCGACGCGGCGCGGTCACCACGCGTCAGGGTCGTGCTCCGCTCGATGTCCGGCCTGGTTCCCGGCAACTTCTTCGCACTCGTACCGGGAGCGCTCGAGCTGGAGCGAACATGGCTGGCTCGGATCGCGCGGGCGGTGGCGAAGGGCGATGCCGAGAAAGCTGCCGACGGCTACGCGCGCATGATGCGCCGGCAGGGCGAGCTCGTCGCGTCGCTGTTCGCCGCGCGCGGCCTGTTCGCCGCACCGGGAGACGACTCGAACGGACCAACAGGAGCAGACGATGCGCGCTGACGATCTGATCCTCGTCTCGGTCGACGATCACATCTGCGAGCCGGCCGACATGTTCGACGCGCACGTTCCGGACCGCTACCGCGCGCAGGCGCCGCGCGTCGTCGACGAGCGCGACGGCAGCCAGCAGTGGTACTACGGCGAGGTCCGGGGCCGGAACCTGGGTTTGAACGCGGTGGCGGGCAAGCCGCCCGAGATGTTCAACGTGAACCCGTCGCGCTACGAGGACATGCGGCCGGGCTGCTACGACGTGGACGAACGGGTGCGTGACATGTCGGCCGGCGGCCAGCTCGCGGGATTGAACTTCCCCAACTGGACCGGCTTCGCCGGCCAGGTGCTGAACCTCGGGCCCGACCGCGACGTCAACCTCGTGATGATCAAGGCGTACAACGACTGGCACGTCGACGAATGGTGCGGGGCCCATGCCGACCGGTTCATTCCCTGCGGGATCCTGCCGTTGTTCGACGCCGTCGAGGCGGGCAACGAGGTGCGCCGGCTCGCGGCGAAAGGCTGTCACGCGGTCACGTTCTCGGAGAACCCGGCCGGCCTGGGAATGCCGAGCATCCACACCGACGCGTGGGATCCGTTGTTCGCGGCGTGCTGCGACACGGGCACGGTGCTGTGCTGTCACGTCGGATCGTCGTCCAAGGCAGCATCGACGGTGCCCGACGCACCACCGCCCGTACCGATGAACCTGTCGTCGACGATGTCGATCTACACCTTCGGCGACCTGCTCTGGGCCGAGTTCTGGCACCGCTTCCCCGGCCTGCGGTTCGCGCTGAGTGAAGGCGACATCGGCTGGATCCCCTATTTCCTGCAGCGCGCCGAGCACACCCTCGCCCGGCACAACGGATGGATGAAACAGCAGCAGCCGCAGGGTCTGTCGCCGACCGAGTTGTTCCACGAACGGATCCTCGTGTGCTTCATCGAAGATCGCGTCGGTGTGCGGTTGCTCGACTCCTTCAACGTCACGAACGTGTGCTGGGAGTCCGACTATCCGCACTCCGACAGCTCGTGGCCCGACGCGCCGGAGCACCTGGCCGAGCTGTTCGACGACGTCGACGACGCGATCGTCGACCGGATCACGCACGAGAACGCGATGCGTCACTTCCAGTTCGACCCGTTCGCCCACCGCCCGCGAGAGCGGTGCACAGCCGCGGCGTTGCGGGCCGAGGCGGCCGACGTCGACACCGTGACCCACGTGGGCCGGGCCGCGGACGACTCCGACCTGGAGTCCTGGAAGAAGATGACCGGCGCCATCGCGCGCACCGCCCGCTGAAGGGGTCCGTGGCTCAGAGGGGAAGGTCGTAGGCGCGCCAGACGACCTCGGAGTGCACGGCGTGCTCGACGTCGAGCGGGCCGATCTCCCGCTCGGCCCACGCACGCGTCGCGTCCGCCGCGCGTCGCACGACGTCGCCGGGCAACGACCACGTCCAGGACCCCCCCTTCCTCGCCTCCAGCTGGTCGATGACCGCACCGGTGGTGACGGTGCGGCGCACGGCGACGGGCTCGATCTCCCGCTCCCTTGCAGCCACGCGTGCGAGCTGCGTAGCGACGTCGACGCCGTCGTGGCCGGCTCCGATGTGGTCGCGCTCGACGCCTGCTTCGGCGCGGAAGCGGCGGTGGACGCCCGCATCGACCGGGCCCTCTTCGCCCCGGGCGCGTTCGCGCCCGCTCAGCAGCACTCCCCCGGGCCGCACGACCCGACGCAGCTCCGCGATCGCGTCCGCCCAGCTCGGTATGAGGTGGAAGACGTGCAACGCGAGCGCGGCGCCGAACCGGGCGGAGTCGAACGGGAGCCGGGTCGCGTCCGCGCGTGCGAGCGGGAAGGGCGGCGCTCCGCCGGCCTTGTCGACGAGCACCGCCATCATCGGGCCGGACAGGTCGACACCGGCCATCGGGATGCCGGCCTCGTGAAGCGGCAGCGCGACCCGGCCCGTGCCGACGCCGATTTCGAGCGCGCGGCCTCGCCCTTGCAGTTCGGCGACGAGGCGGCTCGTCACCTCTCGCATGGCGTCGTGAGGCAGCCCGCGCGTGTCGTCGTAGAACGCCGCGGCCCGGTCGAAGGCGCGCGACTCGCTCACGCCGACCGCGGCGCGAACCTCTTGCGCAGCTCCTGCTTCAGGACCTTGCCCATGGAGTTGCGTGGGAGCTCGTCGAGGATCTCCAGCTGTTCCGGAATCTTCTGCACCATCAGGCGCTGCGCGCGCAGGAACTCCGCCATCTCGTCGAAGCGCAGCGGCGATGACGGATCCGCCGGTACCACCGCGGCGCACACCCGTTCGCCGGACGCGTCGTCGGCGATACCGACGACCGCGACGTCGCGGACGCCCGGATGCCGGAACAACGCGTCCTCGACCTCACTGGCCGAGATCGTCTCTCCCTTGCGAATGATGACGTCCTTCAACCGGCCCGTGATCGTGACGTAGCCACCGGCGTCGACGCGCGCAAGGTCGCCGGTGCGGAACCACCCCTGGTCGTCGAACGCATCCTCGTCGAGCGCGGAGTCGACGTAGCCGCGGAAGAGTTGCGGTGCGCGCACGCGCAACTCGCCCTCCTCCCCCGGCTCCACCTCGTTGCCGTCGAGGTCGACCACGCGGGCCACCACACCCGGGGTGAGGCGGCCCTCGGTGGCGGCCAGCTTGTCGTCGGGATCGTCGACCGACGCGCACGAGAGGATGGGCGCTTCGGTGAGCCCGTACGACGACACGATGCCCCCGCCTCCGAGCTCGCGCTTCATCGTCTCGTGCAACGTCGCCGGCTTGGGCGCCGCGCCACCCGGGAACGCCCGCACGGCGGGGAACAGCGGCGCCGACGGGTCACGACGTTGCGCGTCGAGATACGCAAGATGGAACGCGGTGCCCGATCCCGCGAGCGTGACCCCGAAGTCGCGCATCGCGGGAATCGTCGTCGCGGGGTCGAAGCTCTCCACCAGCAGCTGGGTGAACCCCGTCATCAGGCCGCCCGCGAGCCAGATCACGCCGCCGATGTGTGCGACGGGGAACGCGATCGCCTGCCGGTCGGCCGCGGAGATGCCGTAGGTACCGACGAGGCCCCGCGCCGCCGCGATGATCGAGGCGTCGGTATGGCGCACGCCCTTGGGGTCCGCCGTCGTGCCGGAGGTGTAGAACAGCCATCGCACCGGCTGTTCGTGGGGCGGGAGCGGCGCGGGGGGCGGTGACAGTTCGGCGGGGTCAGACTCGGGCAGCCGGGACGCGGCGTCGATCACGACGAGCTCGACGGCAGCGCCGCGGGCGACCTCTTCCGCCATCGACGCGTAGTCGAACCCGCGCCACTCACGTGGCACGAGCAGCAGCCGCGACCCGGCCTGGGCCACGATGAACGAAACCTCGCGGTAGCGGTAGATCGGGATGAGCGGGTTCTGCACCGCGCCGAGACGCGCGAGCGCGGCCATTGCCACGAACGCGTCGATGCTCGTCGGCAGCAGCCACGACACGACGTCATCGGTGCCTACACCGCGTTCGGCGAACCCCGCCGCGACTCGGGCAGCCGATTCGCGGAGCTCCCCGAACGTGATCTGCGCGCCGCCCGTCTCGACAAACATGGGCGCGTCGGGAGTCGCCTCGGCCCGGCGCTCCACCAGCTGCCACATGCCGACGCCGTCGATCCCCGTTCCCGTCACGCCGCCTTCCTAACAAAGAAATGGCATTGCCAGGTGACAGATGCGTTACGGGAGAAGCGAGTGTCCCCCGGGAGACGACTGCCCAACGCCTCCGGGAAACAGCATTTCGCTCGTATTCATGGCTCGTTTCGCGCTACTGCACAGGTGTCACGTGCCCGTTGTCGTGAGCGGCGTCGGCCGCCGTGAGAGGCGCGGTCCACGCGGACGCGCGTGCGGCACTCGCCTCGCTGACCGCGAACTGCTCGCGTAGGAAGCCCTCGACCTTCTCGGGCGGCAGAGGAGGCGAGATCACAAAGCCCTGGACGCGATCGCAGCCGAGACGGCGCAACTCCTCCAGTTGGCACTCCGACTCGAGGCCCTCGGCGACCACCTCGAGATCGAGCGCCGCGGCCATCTTGATGATCGCTTCGACGATGGCAGAGCTCTCCTGGTCGATGCCGAGACCGTCGATGAACGACCGGTCGATCTTCAACACATCCATCGGGAACCGCTTGAGGTACGCGAGGCTCGAGTAGCCGGTACCGAAGTCGTCGAGCAACAGCCGCACCCCGAGCTCTTTCAGCGACACGAGACGGGCATGCAGGTCGTCGTCGGTGTTGAGCAGCAGGCTCTCCGTGATCTCCAGGCCGAGCGTGCCCGGCGCGATCCCGCTCCCCACCGCGCACCGCACCGTCTTCGTGAAGTCGGTCGTAGCGAGCTGACGGCCCGAGACGTTGACGGCGACGCGGACCGGCGGGTCCATCGGCACTGCGGCCTGCCAGGCCGCCAAGTCCGACGACGCGCGCTGCAGGACCCACTCACCGATCTTCGTGATGAGCCCGGTGTCCTCGGCTACGGGGATGAAGTCGGCCGGCGACACGATGCCCAACCGAGGATGGCGCCACCGCACGAGTGCCTCGAGGCCGGTGGGCCGGCCGCTGTACGTGTCGACCGTCGGCTGGTACTCGACGAAGAACTGGTCGGTGTCGACCGCACGCCGAAGCTCCCGCTCGAGCTCGAGACGCGCCCGCACCTCGGCACGGAGGCTCTCGTCGAACATCTCGACCCGGCCCCGACCACGGGCCTTCGCGCGGTGGAGCGCGGCGTCGGCGTCGGCGAGGAGCCCGGCCGCATTCACCCGCCGCCCCTTCGCCACGGCGACGCCCACGCTCGCCGCGAGGAGATGGGCACCCGAGGTGAGCCTCAGCGGCTCCTCGAGCGCGCGGGTGAGGCCGCTCGCCCGGGCGAGGGCGTCCATCGGGTCGCGTACGTTCTCGCACAGCACGGCGAACTCGTCACCACCGAATCGGGCGAC
>JAMXLJ010000142.1 GCA_024281095.1 Acidimicrobiia bacterium
GGCGAGCCGCACTCCGAAAACGTCCGTTCGGTCTCGGGCGCGTCCCGGCTCGTCGACTGGGACTCGGTGGCGCTCGCGCCCGCCGAACGGATCTGTGGATGGTCACCGACGACTCGGCGGAGCTCGCCCAGTACGGCAAAGCGACGGGACACGACATCGACGACGGCCGCCAGTTGTTGGCAGAGTGCGACGGGTCGGGACCGGGAGCGTCCGCTCGGATCGAGGGGTGACGATGCAATCCGACATGGCCGAACAGCATCTCGCTGCGTGTGAACGGTTCGGCCTCGCGGTCGGTGCGGCGGCCGGACGATGGGACTGGCCGTCACCGTGCGAAGGCTGGGACGCGCGCGCCGTCATCGAGCACGTCATCGGCTTCCACGACGTTCTCGTGCTCCGGCCGCTGGACGCGAAGCCGCACCGGCCACGCGACGATGAGGCGCAGCGGTGGCAGCTGACGCACGACGCGCTCGCGAGGGTGCTGGCGCAGCCGGAGCTTTTCGAAGGCGCGGTCGAGATCCCGGCCATCGGCAACAACCCACCGAGCCAACTCGAGCTGACCAAGCTGCTGCCGATGCTGACGCAGGACGTGCTCGTGCACACCTGGGACCTGGCCCGCGCCGTCGACGCCGACGCCTCGCTCGACGAGAGTCTCTGCGCCGCGTGCTACGCGCGTCTTCCGGAAGACCCCGATGCGCTCGTCACATCGGGGACGTTCGCGGCGCCGATCGCGACCGCCGTCGACGCGGCCGTGCAGACACGCCTTCTCGCGCGCTTGGGACGCGATCCGGCATGGTGCTCGCCGCGCGCGACGACGTCGTGATCTTCTTCGCGGTCTCGAGGCAAGCAGGGCGATAAGTGTCACACCCCCCGTTCATGATGAGGTCATGATCGGGTTGGCGGAGGCTCGACAGTTCGAAGCGGCGGCGAGCGCGATGCTCGACGCGCTGGAGCCCGACGCGGTGCCCTCCTCCGATGCAGTGCCGGTGTGGGAAGCGTTCGACGCCGCCGCCCGCAAGGTCAACGCAATGGCGACGCTCATGGCGCGCCGCGTCGAAGAGTCACGCGCCTGGGCGCGTCGCGGTGATCGCAGCGCCGCGGAGTTCATGGCCAAGCGATCCGGGAACTCGGTGGCCGCGACGCGCGCGCAGCTCGACGTGTCGCGCAAGGCGGAGGATCTTCCACCTGTTGCGGGCGCGCTGCGCACCGGCACGTTGTCGGGTGCGCAAGCCGTACTCGTCGTCGAGGGTGCCAGCGCCAACCCCGACGCCGCGGAACGGCTGCTGGAGACCGCGGCGCGCGGCTCGCTCAAGGAGCTTCGCGACGAAGTCCTGCGAGTCCGAGCGGCGGCAGACCCGGACCCCGTCACCACCCAGCGGCGGATCCACTCGCGGCGCGCGTACCGCAGCTGGCTCGACGCCGAAGGCGCCTGGCACGCCGGCCTCCACGGCACCGCAATCGCCGGCGCCCGATTCGAAGCACGATTGAAGACTCTGATCGAGGAGGAGTTCGCCAAGGCCCGCGCCGAAGCCCGCCACGAACCCCGCGAGGCGTACGCGTTCGACGCGGTCATGGCCCTCGCCGAGCGAACCGCGGACCCGGAATCGAAGAAGCAGAAGCCGCGATTCACCACGATTGTGCGGGTCGAGTTCGACGCGCTGCGCCGCGGCACCCTCGAAGACGGCGACACGTGCGACATCCCCGGCCTCGGGCCGATCTCCGTGTCGAGTGCACGCGAGCTGCTCGGCGAGAGCATCCTCAAGCTCGTCATCACCAAGGGGACCGACGTGTTGAACGTCACCCACCTTGGCCGCGGCGCCACCGCGGCGCAGAAGGTCGCGTTGCTGTGGTCGTCACCCATGTGCTCCGTCGAAGGCTGCACGCACGCTGCCCGCGAGATTGACCACCGCGAGCCCTACGCCGACAACCCTCAGACGCGGCTCGACAACCTCGACGCGCTGTGCAAGTACCACCATGCGTTGAAGACCCACGACGGCTGGGCACTCGTCGAGGGCGCCGGCAAACGGGCGATGGTTCCGCCGGGTGATCCCCGCCATCCGAAGAACCGGCCGAGGCACAACACGAGCTGACCGCGGCGCGCGCATGCGCGAGCCGCCGGTCGGGCATGGTTCGTCGGAGATGGACACCGGGTTGATGTTGGGCGTCAAGGCGCTGAACGGCGGCCTCTTCGTGGTCGTGTTCGCGCTCGTCGCGGAGGTATTGAAGCCGAAGCGCTTCGCCGGGCTGTTCTCGGCCGCGCCGTCGGTCGCCTTGGCGAACCTGCTCATCACCGTGCTCGACAAAGGGAGACGGGAAGGGAAGCTCGACAGCATCGGGATGATCGCGGGCGCATGCGCGATGGTGGTCGTGTGCCTCGCCGGCATCGGCTTCGTGCGGCGGTGGGGCGCGGTGCGCGGCTCGGCGGCGCTATGCGCGCTGTGGCTCGTGCTCGCGATCGGTTCCTACCTCACGGTCGTGCGATGAGCGCCGAACCGATCGCAGGCGTCGAGCCGTCGAAGCTCAGAGAGGTCAAGCCGCACGAGCTCGCGATCCGTTTCGCGTTCGGTGCCACCATCTCCGTGGTGGCCGGCGTGGTCTCCTTGGTGTTCGGGCCAAAAGCCGGCGGCCTCTTCCTTGCGTTTCCGGCGATCCTGCCCGCCACGCTCACACTCCTCGAGAAGAAGGAAGGCGCAGACGCTGCGCTTCACGACATCGAGGGCGCAGTGTTCGGTGCACTCGGGCTCGTGGCCTTCGCCGTCACCGCGATGTGGACGTTGCCGTCCATGCCCGTCGGCACTGCGCTCGCGACTGCTTTCGGCGTGTGGATCGTGGTCGCAGTCGGTACATACCTCACGTACCACGCCGCAGCCAGACCCGACTGAATCGCCCGACTGAATCGCCACGGGGTGAACTGACACGGGCAGTGTGCCCGTCATCCTCCCTGGGGCTGCTCCGGCGGCGGTGCGTCCGGCAGCGCGACGGGCATCGGCTTCTCGGCGCTCGTCGACTGTGACGGGCCGGTGTGCTTCGCCTCGAACCGTCGCAGCATGTCGACGGGGTCGAGACCCAACTTCGAGAGCAGATCGCCGTGCTGCTCGTGGTCGAGCTGTTCGGGCAGATCGCGTTCCGCCTGCTGCGCACGGTCTCCGTCGCTGTCGCGCAAGTAGTTCAGAACCGCGTTCCTGTCCAAGCGCATAGTGCCTCCTTGTGCCGGGTCAGGAATACCCGCGCGGCGGCCGGACCATGCGCGGCCGTCAAGCCTGCACGAGACGGTCGACGGCCGCCGCAGTCGTCACGCCGTAGAGCACGTGGGGAACGATGTCGGCGAGCCAGCCCGACAGGCCCCACTCGCGCGGGTCGGTGCTTCCGGTGGCGATCGCCGGCGCGTTCGCCGCGACCATGACGGCCGCCGCGACGCCGAGACCGAAGGGAACCGTCGGCACCTCCGACCACCGCGGTCGCACGAGCGCGACCACCACGCCGGTGCCGATCCCCACCGCGTAACCCAGCAGCGCGCCCAGACCGGAACGGCGGTTCGCGGCCTTCTCGTCGCCGCCGGCATCGAGGTCGACACCGAACCGTTCGGCCAGCTTCCCGACCGTCTCGGCCGGCACCGTGCTCGTCGGTCGGCCCCGCAGCGCGACATCGGCGTACGTCGCGGCGTCGAGCACCAGCGTGCCGAGCGCACCGGCGACGACGCCGGCGGTCAGGCGATTCACGAACGCTGCCTACCCGGCATCGGCCCCGCCAAACTCCGGCGCCGGCGGGATCAGCCAGGTTGGAAGGTTGCCGTGAGGGTCGTGTCGCCGCCGACGACGATCTGGTGAGCCTGCGCGAGACCATCCGACCACTGTTGGAACTTGTACGAGGTGCCGTTGATCGTCTGGTCGGGCGCGGCAACCGACTGCGTGGACCCGGTGATGACCGTGAGCGTGTACGGCGCCTTCTGCGCGGCGCTGCCCACCCCGATACTCGCTCCCGAGGGGCTCGACTGCACGGTGAGCGTGCTCGTCTGCGCGTAGAGCTCGACGAGCTTCGTGTCGGTGAGGCCGCCGGAGTCGGTCACGGTGAGCCACAGCTCGAGATGCGACGGGTACTCATGATCGGGCGCGATGAACGAACCGCTCGTCACACCGGTCCACGTCTGGACCGGATGGGTATGGCATGTGTCAACGCTCGGACAATGCCGGATGTCGAGCGTCCACGTGAACGCCGACGCAGGCAACGTGCCGTCTTCGGCGTCTGTCGCCGAGCCCGAGAACGCGATCGTCTGACCCACCTTCCAGCTCAGCGTGGAGCTCGGTGACGAAATCGTCGCGACGGGCGCAGTGTTCCCCGCGCTCACCTTCACGGTCGCCACGCTCGACGCGCCGAGCGGATCGCTCACGCGCACGCTGACCGTCCGCGTGCCCGCCGTCGTGTAGGTGTACGACGTGGTCGCGCCGAAGGCGTCACCGAACACACCGTCACCGTTCAGGTCCCACGAGTAGCTCATCGGGTCCGCGTCGGGATCCGTGGACGCGGACGCGTCGAAGTTGACGGCGAGCGGCAACGGCCCGTTGCTCGGGGTGGCTCGCACCGCCGCCAGCGGCGGACGGTTGCCGGCGTAGTAGCGGATGCGGCGGATCGTGCCGCCGACCAGGTCGACGTAGTACATGTCGCCACCGGGCCCGGTGACGAGATCGACCGGGCTGTACGCGCCCGCCGTACCGGCCGCGAATGCCTCGACCTTCGTCGGATCGGGCAAGCCGTTCGTTCCCTTCAACATTGCCCAGATGCACCGCCGCGTGTAGTCGGCGAAGAACAACGCGCCGTCGTACTTGGCCGGGTAGTTGCCGGCGACGCCGGGAAAGCTGCCGCCGTTGTAGAACGCGCCGCCGCTGACCGACGAGCCGCCGTTCCACGGGCACCCGTCGCCCGCGGCCACAACCGACGCGTGGTTGTACGTGTAGTACGGGGCCGTCGCGGTGCCGGCCGTGTAGAGCGAGTTGCAGAGGCCGAGGTTCAGTGCCTGGTAACCGGGTTGCTGCGAAGCACCCTCGTAACACGGCCACCCGAAGTTCGTCACACCGGCTTTCGGATCGACGACGCGGTCGATCTCCTCCCATGCGTTCCAACCGACGTCACCGATCCACAGCTCGTTCGTGCCCGGCCGTACGGTGAACCGGTAAGGGTTCCGCAAGCCCATGGCCACGACCCGAGCGCGGTTCGGGTCGGAGCTCGAGGCGCTCGGATTGTCGGGCATCGCCGCGCCGGTGTCGGGATTCACGCGGATGATCGAGCCATCGAGCGAGACCGGGTTGGCCGCCGTACGCAGGCTCTGCGCACGAAGAGCTCCGCCCTGCGCCGTCGGCGCCGTCTGCGTACCGCCCACGCCGACGGGCGGGTCGCCGCACGGGTTCTTCGGTGAGCCGGCCTGGCCGTAGTCGGTGTAGAGCCAGTTGGCCCCGTCGCCACCGCCCGCGTACAACGCGCCGTCGGCGCCGAAAACCACCGTGCCGATGGAGTGCGACGCGAATTGCTGGCACCAGCCGTCGACGAGAACCTGCTCGCTGCCGGTCATGGCGTCGCCCGCAGCCTTCAGTCGCGCGAGCCGCGCACTGATCACACAACCATTCGTCGAATCGGAGCACTGGTCGTTGAACACCGGAGGCGTCCCGCCGAGCGGCGCGTCGCGTGCGTACAGCACATAGACGTACGGCTTCGTCGGGAAGTTCGGGTCGAGCGCGAGGCCCAGGAGGCCGCGGTCTCCCGCGCTGTAGACCTCCGTACGCAGGTCGGCGAAGACCTTCGGCGTCGTGTCGGTGAGACTGTCGAACACCTTCACGACGCCGGCCTTCTCCGCGATGAACACGCGACCGTCGGACGCGAACCTGATCGCGGTCGGCTGCACCAGGCCGTTGAACACGGTGGACTGCTGGAAGCCGGCCGGCAGGCTCGTGAGCGAGTTGTCGACACCGAACCCGATGTTGGCCTGCGTCGACCCCGTGCTGCCGGTTGCGGTGACGAACAGCGTGTGCGGACCATCGGCGAGCGGCGTCGTGTCCAGCGGGAAGGCGAAGCTCGCGGTCGTGGCGTTCTCGATCGGCGTGGCCGTCGCGGAGTCGAGCCGAACGGTCACGCTCGTGACCGACAAGCTCGTCACCGAGACCGTCACCGTCGTGGTGCCGCGGGCCGGGGTCTTGTCGAAGGTCACGTCGATGTGGGGAGCACCGCCGGGCGGAGGGACGCATGCGGCCGCGATCAACGGGATCGCCACCAGTACGAGGGCGAGCACGACGGAGGCGCGACGGCGCGAGCCATCGGATGCGCGTGCTCTCACTCCCCTGCCTTCCACGTCGCGGGCGTCGTGACGGGCCCGCTGCGCCCGAGAGCGGCGCCCAGCGCGCCGCAGCGGACAAACCTATCGCGCACTTTGTGACCTCGGCCACGGTGCGGCGCGCGATTTGTACCCGTAGAGTCGCCCCGTGCACCGGGGGGCGCCGCACACCGTGCCCGGCAGCCGCGACGACGAGGGCGCGGCGGAACAGCGTCGCCTGGGCCGGCGCCTCGGGCTGATCTGCACCGTCGCGAACCTCTCCGGTGCGGTGTTCGTGTTCGTGTTCCTCGTCGCGATCGCGCCCGGCAACCGGCTCCCGAGCGGAGGGGCGCTGTACACCATCGCCTTCTCGATCTACGGGCTGATCGTCTTCCCGCTCGAGGGTTGGTGGGCGGACCGCAGCTGGCGGCGGACCCTGGCGTGGGTCGTCGAAGGCCGAGCGCCCACGCCCGTGGAGCGCGACGCGACGCTTCGGATGCCGATCCAGGAAGCAACGTGGTCCTTTCTCGCCTGGGCCGGGGCGGCGGTGCTGTTCCCCGTGTTCTGCCTGATCCTCGAGGGCCGGGGCGCGCTTGCCCTTCGTGTCGGCCTGACCATCCTCGACGGCGGGCTCGTGACCTGCGCGGTGGTGTACCTCTTCTTCGAGCGCGCGCTGCGCCCGGTCTTCGCGCGTGCGCTCGCGCAGGATCCGCCCCGAGCGCGCAACTCCATCGGCGTGCGCCCACGACTGTTGCTCACCTGGACCCTCGGGTCGGCCGTCCCCCTGGCGGGGCTCTTCCTGCTTCCCTTGAGCGTCGGCGCGCGCAATCCCGACCTCGCCGGCGCGGTGATCGCCTTGGCCTCCGTCGGTCTTCTCGTGGGGTTGCTCACCACGGTCGTCGTCGCCCGCTCCGTCGCCGACCCGCTCGAGGCTCTGCAGGACGCGATCGCCCGCGTCGCCGACGGGCAGCTCGACGTGCGTGTAGCGGTCAATGACGGCAGCGAGGTCGGGCTGCTGCAAGCGGGCGTGAACCAGATGGTCGCCGGCCTGCGCGAACGTCACCGGCTCGCGGACCTGTTCGGCCGTCACGTCGGCACCGAAGTCGCGCGGCTCGCGCTCGAACAGGGCAGCGGGCTCGTGAGCGAGCAGCGCGACGCCACCGTCATGTTCGTCGACCTGATCGGCTCAACCGCCCTCGCGGAGGTGCTGTCGCCGCACCAGGTCGTGGACACCCTCAACGCGTTCTTCGACGCGGTGGCGGGCGCGGTCGCCGCGGAAGGCGGATGGGTCAACAAGTTCGAAGGCGACGGCGCGCTCTGTGTCTTCGGGGCGCCGGCCGATCAGCCGGACCACGCGGCTCGTGCGCTGCGCGCGGCTCGCACACTGCGCGATCGCCTCGCCACGCTCGCCGACGCGTACCCCGGTATCGACGCCGGCATCGGCGTCTCGTCGGGCACCGTCGTCGCCGGGAACGTCGGCACGGAGTCTCGCTACGAGTACACGCTCATCGGAGGCCCGGTGAACGAGGCGGCTCGTCTGACCGAGCTCTCGAAGGGACGGCCCGGGCGGGTGATCGCGTCGTCGGCGACGGTTCGGCGCAGCGGCCCGGAGGAAACGAACTGGATCCCGCTCGGCACGGTCGCGCTGCGCGGCCGCTCGGCGCCCACGGCGATCCACGAGCCCGTCCGCTCGCGCGAGCCGGTGCAGTAGAACGGCGTCGCACCCGGCCTGCTAACTCGTGCGGCGAGACTGCTCCGGCAGGCGATCGTCGCTGCGTTCGCGGACTTCGGAGCTGTCACCCGGCCCGTCGAGGTCGAACGACACGTCGATGTCCTCCGACTCGTGGCGCTCCTCCGTGCGCGCGTACTCCTCGAGTGCGCGGCGGTCGGCGTCCGTCTCCTGCTCCCCGAAGAGCGAGCGCGGGTACAGATGACGACTCCGGACGACGTTGATCTCGGCTGCGTAGATGAGCACACGAGCCTGCAGGAACACCCAGGTGAGCAATCCGATCACGATGCCGAAGAACCCGTACGTGTTGCTCGCGTTCTTCAAGACGTGCTCGATGTAGTAGCCGCCGACCATCTGGAGGATCTGGAACGCGACCGCGGCGAACACCGCACCGGGAACGACGTCGCGCACCGGAACGTCGTGGACAGTCAGGAGGCGGAACGCCACCAGGAACAAGCCGACGTTGAGCGCGATGCCGAGCAGCATCGCAGCGATCTCGAACACGCCGAAGCCGTTCGTGATCGTCGCCCGACCGTTCAGGACCGTGGTCACCAGGATGCCGCCGCCTACGACGACAAGCAGCATGAGGCTGCGCGCCGTGCGGGGGATGAAACCCGGGCGCTCGGTGCGTGGCACCTCCCACACCCGGTTCAACGCGTTCTGGGCCGCGTTCGTGACACCGAGGCCGCCGTAGATCGTGCCGACGATCCCGACCGCGAGCGCCACGCCATTCCCCTGCACGCCCTTGACGCTGCTCCTGAGGTCGGCGCCGATGATGGGGAATTGGCCGAACGCGGAGTCGAGGATCTTCTTCCGGAGGTGGGGGTCACCGTGCAGGACGAAGCCGAGCACCGTCACGAACACGGCCAGCAAGGGGAACAGCGAGAAGAATCCGTAGTACGCGATCAATGCGGCAAGGTTGCCGCCCTCGTCGTCGCCGAACTTCTTGTTGACCGCTACCGGGAAGGCCAGCGCGGGGTGACGCTGCTGGAACTCGTCGATCCGCTTCAGCAGCCGCTTCACGAGGTCCACCGTGTCTGTTCTACTCGCTCGATCGTGGCGCGGCGTGGTCTTCGGCCTGCGTGGCGGACCCCGCCGGTTCGGTCGCTTCCCGCGGCTCGCCGACGGGCCGGTGGCGCTCCTCTTCGACCGCTTCCCTTCCGATCTGCACCAGACGCAGCACCGTGACGAGGCCGAGGCCGCCCACGATGTTGGCCAGCGCGGCCCATGACGCCGCTCCGGCCCAGTCCGCGTAGCCGAACGGCGCGTGCGCGTGGATCGCCGCGAACATCAGTAACGACGCGACGATCGCGTGGTTGAGCCCGCCCGCTGCGAGCAGGAACGCAACCGAGATGGCAGCCACCAGCTTGCTCGCGATGGACTCGTTGCTGTTCTGCATCCACGTCATCAGCGTGATCGCGCCACCACCGAGCAAACCCGACGCGAAGGAACGCCACCCGATGCCCATCGAGGTGTAGTGCATGCCGGCGTGGATGGCCGTCGCCCGCACGCCGGGAACGGCGGCCACCGAGAGCCCGGTGATCACCCAGCCGCCGAGAAGATTCGTGCCCGCAGTGCCGCCCCACAGCCTCAGCACGTCTCGAATGCGGGCCTGCCGCGCGACCACCGGTGCAACCGGGACAAGGAAGCCCTCGGTGAACAACTCACTGCGGGCGAGCGTCAACGCGACGAAGCCGATCGTGAACGCGAGTGCCCCGAGCAACTCGCTGCCGCTGCGCCACTCGACGACGAGGAGCCCGAACACGCCCGCGCCGACATCGAGCCCGCCCACCGCACCGGTCGCGAGCAGTGCGGGCCACGTGCGCGCGAGCCGCCGGCGACCCTCGTCGACGGTGCGAGAGAACGTCTGGCGCAGTGCCTCGTCGACCTCGTCGTGCTCGCGCGCGGACGGGATCGGGTCGTCGACATTCGAGCGCGTGATCACGGCGTCGCCACTGCTCCAATCGGCACCACGAAGGGCACTACCCCGTGGGCTTCGTCCTCATTCCGGGCCCACCACGCCGAGACGCGCTGTGGCCCCGCATCGGCTGCGGGGCCACAGGCGCGGTCTCGACACGTTGACGTTCGCGCTACCAGCGATACCAGCGGCGGTCGGCGCCGCGGGCGACGAAGCCGATCAGCCACACGATGAACAGCACCACGGCCGCGACCCACAACAGGTGTGCGGCGAAGCCCACCCCGAAGAGGATCGCGATCAGGAGCAACAACAGCAGTAGCGCCACCATGGCAGCCCCTTTCTATTCGTGGACCGAAGATCCCCTCACCTGCATGTCGGCAAACACGCGGGGCGCGCGCCCACGAATATGCGTGCGCGGCGCGGGACTCCGGGTATTGGCGCGACGCGCCGGCGAGGTCCGTCGGTATCCGATCGACGAGGTGGAGCACCAATGCCCGAGAGGCCGCACGGTGTCGCGCCACCGCGACCACGCGAGTTGCAGCTCGAAGTGACGGCCGCCTGCAACCTGAAGTGCCGCATGTGTCTCGTACGGTACCGGCCGCCCGTGAACCGACTCGCGGGCAGCATGTCGTTCGACACCTTCCGCACCATCGTCGACGATCTGCCCGAGCTCGAGCGGGTCACGCTGCAGGGCTTGGGCGAACCCCTGCTGAATCCCGACCTCGTCACGATGGTGCGGTACGCGTCGCGCCGTGGTATCCGGGTTGGGTTCAACACCAACGGCATCCTGCTCAGCGAGGGACGCTCCGAGGAGCTCATCACGGCGGGGATCGACTGGCTCCACGTGTCGGTCGACGGCGCGCGGCCCGACACGTACGAGTTCATCCGCGGCCGTGACGAACGTGATCGGGTGGCGCGCAACATCAAGACGCTGGTTGCGGTGAAACAGGGCATCGGAGGAGACCGACCGTCGCTTTCGATCGTGTTCGTCGCGATGCGGCGGAACCTGGCCGAGCTGCCCCAGCTCGTGCGAGACACCGCAGCCTGGGGAGTGCCGACGCTGCGCGTCCAGAACCTCGCTCACGACTTCTCCGACACAGGATCGGAGCCCGACTACGCGGCAATCCGCGCGTTCACGGGCGAGCAGGCGCTGTGGTCGGGCGACGCGGAAGTACGCGACACGTTCGCGGAGGCCGGCCGGATCGCCGAGACGCTCGGCGTCGATCTGCGGCTTCCCGCCCTCGAGAGTCGGGTGCGGGCGCGCGCCGCCGGTGCACCCGGGTGCGACTGGCCGTGGACCTCCGCGTATGTGACCCACGACGCGCGGGTGCAACCGTGTTGCATGGTCATGGGCGCGGACCGCGCGGTGCTTGGTGAGGTGCGCGGACGCAAGGGATTCGAACGCGTGTGGACGTCGGCCGAGTACGACGCGTTCCGCGAAGCACTCCGCGGCGACACACCACCCGATGTGTGTCGCGGCTGTTCGATGTACCGCGGCGTCTTCTGACCCGCGCCGAACCCGGCGGCCCACCGCTACCGACCTCAGTTGGGACGTCGGTCGCGACGGTCAGTCGCCGAGGCGGGGGTGGAGCTCGTCGCGCCAGAACTCGAGGAACGCGTCCTGATCCGGACCGACCTGCACCACGCACACGTGGTCGAAGCCGGCGTCGATCCACTTGCGAAACGACGCGACATGACGCTCGGGGTCCGGCCCCACCGCGACCTGCTCCGTGACGTCCTGGGGACGCACTCTCTTCGACGCGGCCTCGAAGTTCGAAGGGTTCGGCAGCTCGGCCTGCACCGGCCACCCCATCGCGAAGCGCCAACGTTCGTGGGCCAGGCGCGTTGCCTTGTCCTCGTCGGCGTCGAAGCACACGGCCAGCTGCCCGAAGACCTTGCCGTCGCCACCGTGCGACCGGTAGGTCTCGACGAGCGAGCGCTGCGGTTCGGTCGCGAACATGCCGTCGCCCTGCTCGGCCGCGAGCCGGAGCGCCGACGCGCCCCCACCGGCGACGTAGACCTCCGGCGGAACCTCCGGTCGCGTGAACAGCTGCGCATCGGGCACGTCGTAGTAATCGCCGTGATGATTCTGGCGCCCGCCCCGCCACAACAGCCGCATCACGTCGATCGCCTCGTACAACATCTCGTGACGGATGTGGGCGGGCGGCCACGGCTCGCCGACGACGTGCTCGTTCAGCAGCTCGCCGGCGCCGACGCCGAGCCCGAAGCGGCCCTCGCTCATCAACGCCACTGTTGCCGCGGCCTGGGCGATGATCGCCGGGTGGTAGCGGATGATCGGACACGTCACCGCGGTGACGATCCGGACACGTTCGGTGCGCTCCGCGATCGCGCCGAGCACGCTCCACGCGAACGGGCTGTGGCCCTGACTGAACAACCACGGGTGGAAGTGGTCGGACAGCGTGACGAAGTCGAAGCCGGCTTCCTCCGCGGCCACCGCGTTGCGCACGAGCGCCCGAGGGTCGTGCTCCTCGGACATCAGGCTGTAACCGAAGCTCGTCATATCCCGGGGTTCCCCACTCGCGTGTCGCGGGAAACAGACGATCACACTCGGATTTGCCGCGCGAGCGTGTCAGGCGGCGACGGGCGGGCGGGTCAGAGCTTCGGAAGCACTTCGCGCTCGTAGAAACGGAAGAAGCCCTCCTGGTCGGGCCCGATCTGGTGGATGTAGACACGGTCGTAGCCGGCGTCCGCGTACTCACGGATCGCGCTCAGGTGCCGTTCCGGATCGGGGCCGCACGCGATCGAGGCTGCGATCTCCTCCACCGTGACCTTGCTCGCGGCCTGCTCGAAGTGGGCCGGCGTCCGCAGCTCCTGACCGAGCTGACCGGGCACGCCCAACGTCGGCCACAGCGCGTGCGCCACCTCAGCGGCGCGCCGCTCGTCGTCACCCCAGCAGACCTTCACACCACCGAGCCGCGGCCCGGTGCCGCCCGCGCGCGCGTATCGCGCCAACAGGTCGGCGTCGGGCGAGGTGCCGATGTACCCGTCGCCGACGCGGGCCGCGACCCCGATCGCCTTGGGCCCGAACGCGGACACGTAGATCGGGGGCAGGTGCTCGGGCAGTGTGTAGATGCGCGCCTTCTCCACGAAGTAGTGCTCGCCGTCGTGTGATCGCATCCCGCCCTGCCAGAGCAGCCGGATGACCTGGACCGCTTCCTCGAGCATCTCGAGCCTCACGCGGGGCTCGGGCCAGCGGTCCCCGAGGATGTGCTCGTTGAGGAACTCGCCCGTCCCGACGCCGAGGAAGAACCGATCGGGCAGCATGTCGGCGGCCGTGGCCGCGGCCTGGGCGATGATCGCCGGGTGGATCCGCATCGTCGGACACGTGACCGCAGTTCCGACCGTGACCCGTTCGGTGACGGCCGCGATCGCACCCACGACCGACCATACGAACGGGCTCTCCCCCTGGCGGTCGATCCACGGGTGGTAGTGATCGCTCACCGCGATGAAGTCGAAGCCGACCTCCTCGGCGCACCGAGCGTTCGTCACCATGACGGCCGGTCGCAGCTCTTCGCTCGACAGCGCGTATCCGATCTGCATGTGGACGCGCCTGCCCAGGCGGCCATTGGAGGAAACCGCGACGTGACAAGATCGGTTTCGCAGCCCCGGACACGGGGGAAGCCCACGCTGCGGGGCGTCACCCCGTGGAGATCGCGGAGGAGGGCTGATGGGCATCGGCGAGCGATTCGCGGCGTGGCCGGTCGTTCGTCAACTGCTCTCCGGCGACCCCCATGCCCTCGGTGCCGCTGCACGATCCCCCCGCTCCGCCGCGCTGACGCCCCGCACCACGACCGCGGACCGCGTCGTGCCCTCCATCTGCCCGTACTGCGCCGTCGGCTGCGGCCAGCGCGTCTACGTGAAGGACGAACGCGTCGTCCAGATCGAGGGCGACCCCGACAGCCCGATCTCGCGGGGCCGTCTCTGCCCCAAGGGATCGGCCACGCGCCAGCTCGTCACGTCACCGTCACGCGAGACGAAGATCAAGTACCGGCGGCCCTACGGCACGCAGTGGGAGGAGCTCTCCCTCGAGCAGGCCATGGACATGATCGCCGACCGCGTCATCGCGACGCGTCACGCCGGCTGGCAGGACGTCGACGAGGACGGCAAGCCACTGCGCCGCACGATGAGCATCGCGCACCTCGGCGGCGCCACCCTCGACAACGAGGAGAACTATCTCCTCAAGAAGCTGTACACCGCGCTCGGCGCGATCCAGATCGAGAACCAGGCGCGTATATGACACTCGTCCACCGTCCCCAGTTTGGGGACGTCGTTCGGACGGGGAGGCGCCACCACCTTCCAACAGGATCTGCAGCACTCCGACTGCATCGTGATCATGGGCTCGAACATGGCGGAGTGCCACCCGGTCGGCTTCCAGTGGGTCATGGAGGCGAAGCTGCGTGGTGCGACGATCATCCACGTCGACCCGCGCTTCTCCCGCACGAGCGCGGTCTCGGACATGTACGTGCCGATCCGCGCCGGAAGTGACATCGCGTTCCTCGGCGGGATCGTCAACTACATCCTCCAGAACGGCCGCGAGTTCCGCGAGTACGTCGAGCGCTACACGAACGCGGCGACGATCGTGAGCGCCGAGTTCGAGGACACCGAGGACCTCGACGGCCTGTTCTCGGGCTTCGACCCGGAGCGTGGCGTCTACGACGTCACGACCTGGCAGTACGAGGGCGCCGGCGACACGGGCGCGGCCGCGGGCCAGCGGGTACGTCACTTCGAGACCGACGCCGCACTCGGTGAGCGGCACGGGAGCCACGGCGCGCTGCCCGGTGGCCGGCCACGGCACCGCGACCCGACGCTGCAGGACCCGCAGTGCACCTTCCAGCTGCTGAAGAAGCACTTCACGCGCTACACGCCGGAGATGGTGGAGGAGACGTGCGGCGTGCCTCGCGAGCAGTTCCTGCGGGTCGCGGAGCTGCTGTGCGACAACTCCGGACCGGAGAAGACGGCCGCGTTCTGTTACGCGGTGGGCTGGACTCAGCACACCGTCGGTGTGCAGTACATCCGCACCGCCGCCATCATCCAGCAGCTGCTCGGCAACATCGGGCGCCCCGGCGGCGGCATCCTCGCCCTCCGCGGGCACGCGTCGATCCAGGGCTCCACCGACATCCCCACGTTGTACGAGCTGTTACCCGGATATCTCCCCATGCCGCACCCGGGCGACGAGGACCTCGCGACGTACATCGACAACAACTCGTCGCCGACGGGCTACTGGGGAAACATGGACAAGTACGCGACCAGCTTCCTCAAGGCGTGGTGGGGCGACAAGGCGACCCCCGAGAACGACTTTTGTTACGACTACTTGCCGCGCATCAACGGCGACCACTCGAACTTCAGGAGCGTGCTCGACATGCTCGAGCACAAGGTCAAGGGCTACTTCGTCATCGGCGAGAACCCCGCCGTGGGCTCGACCAACTCGAAGCTGCAACGGCTCGGGCTCGCGAACCTCGACTGGCTCGTCGTGCGCGACTTCGTCGAGATCGAGAGCGCCGCCTTCTGGTACGACTCGCCCGAGATCGAGACTGGCGAGCTTCGCACCGAGGAGATCCCCACCGAGGTCTTCTTCATGCCCGCCGCCGCGCACACCGAGAAGGACGGCAGCTTCACGAACACGCAACGCCTGCTGCAGTGGCACCACACCGCGGTGGAGCCGCCGGGTGACGCGCGCTCGGATCTGTGGTTCGCATTTCACCTCGGCCGGATCATCCGGGAGAAGCTCGCCGGCTCCACCGACGAACGTGACCGGCCAATCCTCGATCTCAACTGGAACTATCCGACACAGGGCGCGATCGAAGAGCCCGACGCGCACATGGTGCTGCGCGAAGTGAGCGGCTACGACGCCGACAACAAGGCGGTGTCCGGGTTCCAGGACCTGAAGGCCGACGGGTCGACCGCGTGTGGCTGCTGGATCTACTCGGGCGCGTTCGCCGGCGAGGTGAACCAGACCGCGCGCCGCAAGCCCCACCAGGACCAGAACTGGGTCGCACCGGAGTGGGCGTGGGCATGGCCGGCCAATCGCCGCCTGCTCTACAACCGCGCGTCCGCCAAGCCGGACGGCTCCCCGTGGTCCGAACGGCGGCGGTACGTGTGGTGGGACGACGCGCGGGAGGAGTGGACCGGTTACGACGTGCCCGATTTCCTCACGAAGAAGCGGCCCGACTACAAGCCGCCCGACGGCGCCCAGCGTGAGGACGCGATCGCCGGTGACGAACCGTTCATCATGCAAGCCGACGGCGTGTCGTGGCTGTACGCGCCGAGCGGCTTGCGCGACGGGCCCATGCCCGCGCACTACGAGCCGCAGGAGACGCCGTTCCGCAACCCGTTGTACGCGCAGCAGCACAACCCCGTGCGCCAGACGTACCGGCACCGTTACAACCCGTACCATCCGAGCAACGGTCAGGTGGGCAGCGAGGTCTTCCCGTACGTGTTCACGACCTATCGCGTCACCGAACATCACACCGCGGGCGGCATGAGCCGGACGCTGCCGTACCTCTCCGAGCTTCAGCCCGAGATGTTCTGCGAGGTCAGCCCCGAGCTCGCGGCCGAGCGCGGCCTCGTGCACAACGATTGGGCGACCATCATCACCGCGCGTACCGCGATCGAGGCACGCGTCATGGTCACCGACAGGGTCACGCCGCTGCTCGTACAGGGCCGCACGCTCCACCAGGTCGGTCTTCCGTATCACTGGGGCACCAAGGGGCTCACGACCGGCGACAGCGCGAACGACCTCATCCCTCTCGCGCTCGACCCGAACGTGCACATCCAGGAGTCGAAGGCCGCGACGTGCGACATCCGGCCCGGTCGCAGGCCCCGCGGGCCGGCGCTGCTCGCCCTCGTCGAGCAGTACCGCAGGCGGGCGGGCCTCGACGGCGCCGAGTCACGGCGCGCCGCTGCGAAGGAACACGATCGATGAGCATGACCCTGCCGCCGAAGACCCCGTCGGGCGGCCGCGACCCGGCCGCCATCTCCGGATGGGCCCAACACCCCGACCGGGTCGGGTTCTTCACCGACACGAGCATCTGCATCGGGTGCAAGGCGTGCGAGGTCGCCTGCAAGGAATGGAACGAGGTGCCCGACGACGGCCTGAACTGGCTGGGCCAGTCGTACGACCACACCGGTGAGCTGGGGGCCGACACGTGGCGCCACGTGCAGTTCATCGAGCAGCGAAAGCGTCCCGGCACTGCAGACGAGGGCCTCGACGCACCACTCATCGAACATGTCCCGCTCGCGCAGCTCGGACGCGAGGAGGGCTTCCGCTGGTTGATGTCGTCCGACGTGTGCAAGCACTGCACGTCCGCGGCATGCCTCGACGTCTGCCCTACCGGCGCGCTGTTCCGCACGGAGTTCGGCACGGTCGTCGTGCAGGCCGACATCTGCAACGGCTGCGGCTACTGCGTGCCGGCGTGCCCCTTCGGGGTCATCGATCAACGCAGGGGTGACGGACGGGTGTGGAAGTGCACCCTGTGCTACGACCGGCTGAAGGGAGGGTTCGAGCCGGCCTGCGCGCAGGCGTGCCCCACCAACTCCATCCAGTTCGGCCCCCTCGACGAGCTGAAGGTGCGCGCGAACCGGCGGGTGCGCCAGCTCCACGAACAAGGGTTCACCGACGCGCGGCTCTACGGAGCCGATCCCGACGACGGCGTCGGCGGGCTGGGCGCGTTCTTCCTCCTGATGGACGAGCCCGAGGTTTACCGCCTGCCGCCCGACCCCGTGGTGCCCACCCGCGACCTGCCCGCGATGTGGGGTGCGGCGGCGAAGGCCGCGACCGCGCTGGCCGTCGCGACCGTCGCCGCGTTCATGGCGGGACGCCGATGAGCACGACCGAGGAACGATCCGTCGCGGCGACGAATGCAGACGGGTCCGAACGCCGTCGATCGGCCGGGCGTGCGCTCGTGCCCGACGTCGAGGTCCGTACGTACTACGACCGCTCCGTGCTGAAGCGGCCGACGTGGAAGCACTGGATCGCGGAGTACTTCTTCCTCGGCGGGTTGTCAGCCGGATCGTCGCTCCTCGCGTTCGGTGCGAGCCGTACGGGCCGGCGCGCGCTCGCGCGCCGGTCGAGGCTCGTGGCACTCGCCGCGGTGGGGGGCGGAGGTGCGGCCCTCGTCGCGGACCTCGGCCGGCCGGAACGCTTCGCGAACATGCTGCGCGTCGCCAAGGTCACGTCGCCGATGAGCGTCGGTTCGTGGGTGCTCGCGGCGTACGGCCCCGCCACGGGCGTGGCCGCCGCCGCCGACGTGCTCGGCGTGTTCCCGCGGCTCGGCGCGGCGGCGGAGGGGGTCGCGGCGGCGCTCGCCCCCGTCGTCGCCACCTACACGGCCGTCCTCGTCGCCGACACTTCCGTGCCGGCCTGGCACGGCGCGCGCGGCGAGCTGCCATACCTCTTCGCCGCGAGCGCGGGCGCGTCGGCCGGCGCGGCCGCGCTCGCTCTGACACCCGTCGCCGAGAACGGGCCGGCGCGGTGCTGGGCGGTCGCGGGGGCGCTCGGCGAGGTCGCGGCGAGCACGATCATGGAACGACGGCTCGGCGAGCTCGCAGAGCCGTACCACACCGGGCGCGCCGGAATACTGTCGAAAGCTGCGAGCGCATGCGCACTCGCGGGCGCGGCAGTCGGATTGCTGCGCGGCCGGCGACGCCGGGGCGCCATCATTTCGGGCGCGCTCGTCGCGGCGGGCTCACTGCTCGAGCGGTTCGCGGTTCTCGAAGCAGGCAGGCAGTCGGCAGCCGATCCGAAATACGTCGTGAAGCCCCAACGCGAGCGCCTCGACGCCACTCGCCCCTCCGAGAGCGAGTGAAGTGACCACGTCGATCGGTGGTCAGGGCTCGAAGCGATAGCCGACCGACCACACAGTGATGATCCAGCGCGGCTGCTTCGGGTCCTTCTCGATGCGCTGGCGCAGTCGCCGAACGTGTTCGGTGACGGTCGCCGCCCCGAGCCATGCCTCGGACGAGTCCCACACGTTCTCCAGCAGCTGCGAGCGGGAGAACACTCGGCCGGGTGACCACGCGAGATACGCCAGGAGGTCGAACTCTCGCGCCGGCATCGCGACGATCTCGCCGTCGCGCAGCACCTGGCGGGTGCGGCGGTCGATGGTGAGGCCATCGAATTCGAGGCGATCGCCGCGGGTCGGGGTACCGGCCCGGCGGAGCGCGCCGCGTACCTTCGCCATGAGCTCGCGCGGCGAGAACGGCTTCGAGACGTAGTCGTCGGCCCCGGCCTCCAACGCGTCGACATGGTCGGCGTCGAGGTCGGCGCGGAGCAGCGCGATAGCCGGTACGTCGCTCGCCTGACGCAGGCGTTCGAGGGGCGCGAGCGCGTTCACACGTGGGAGCTCGAGCAACACCAGGTCCGGGCGGACGTCACGCAGCAAGAGCTCGATCTCGCCGTCCCCCTCACATTGGCGGACGTCGAAGCCTTCCCGCTGCAAGCGCTGCGCGATGACGCGCCGCACGCTCGGGTCCGCCTCGATCAGCAGCACGCGCCCGGCGTTGGCATCGGTGCTGTGCACCCGTTGATCGTAACCCTCAGGGAGCCAACGGTGTTGTGAAGGTGTTGTTGCCTTCGGCAGTTCTCCGCGCGCGTCAGTCGCCGCCGGCCGCCTCCCGCCGTTGCTCGGACCCGTCCTCGGTCGGGCCGCCGTCGCCACTGTCCTGGCCTTCCATGAGGACGACGACACCGTCGGCGGTCCCCTGCGCGAGGTTGAAGGGCCGGCAGCGAACCCGGCACACGAAGTCGCGACCCCGCCGGTCTCGGGCCGTCAGCGCGACCTCGGCGTCGCCCGCGCCACCGTCGAGGCAGGCTCGAATCGGCCCCCAGAGCTGGTCGACCGGGAGGCCGATGTCGAGCCCGAGGAAGCTCTCGCCCCTGACCTCGTCGCTGCGCAGGCCCCAGAGGTCCTCACAACGCGCGTTCCACACCTGCACCGTCAACTGACGGTCGAGAACCACTACTCCCGTATCGATGCTCGACATGACCGCGCGGAAGAAGCTGTTCAACCCGGTCAGGTCGTCGCTGCGCCGCTGCATCTCGTCGTTCACGTACTGGAGCTCGTCGTTGGTCGACTGGAGCTCCTCGTTCATCGTCTCGAGCTCCTCGTTGGTCGACTGGAGCTCCTCGTTCGTCGTCTCGAGCTCCTCGACGCTCGACTGGAGCTCCTCGTTCGTCGTCTCGAGTTCCTCGTTGGTCGATTGCAGCTCCTCGTACGCCCTTTCGAGCTCCCGGTTCGACAGCTCGAGCTCCGTGCGCAACTGCTGATGTTGGGTTACGTCGGTGAAGGCGACCGCGGCTCCGACGATGGCGCCGTTCTCGAGCAGCGGGGTCACGCTCACGTCGAAGGTACGTTCACCCTGTTTCGTCGCCCATGTCACCGCGCGCTGCTGCGAATCGCGACGCTGTGCGTACGCCTCCTCGATGAGCGTGCGCAGGTCGATCGGCCGGTACGACACCTCGAGATCCTGCAAGGGGGCACCGAGATCCTTTCCGGTCAGGCCGAACAGCGCTCGGCCGCGTTTGTTGACCATCGCGAGCGCACCGTTGACGTCGACCACGAGCATCGGCACGGTGACCTCGTCGAGCGCGCCATCGCGCAACGTCGCGCGGCCTGCGACACGGCTCTCGACTTCCGCGCCTTCTATGCGCACGATCGGAGCGGGTACGCGCTCGCGACCTTCGCCGTTCATCCGCTCGAAGATGCGCAGGCGGAGGTCGACCGGCCGGAACAACGGCGACTGCGTGAGCAGCGTCTCGGCCTTGCCCAGGAAGAGGAATGCGCCCTCGTTGAGCGCGAAGTGAAAGCGCCGAAGCACTTGGGCCTGTGTCTCGCTGTTGAAGTACATCAAGGTGTTCCTGCACAGGAGCAGGTCGAGACGCGAGATGGGCGCGTCCTGCACGAGGTCGTGACGCCCGAAGATCACCGAGCGGCGGAGATCCCTGTCGAACGTGTATCCCCCGCCGTTCGCGGACTCGAAGTACGTGTCGGCCAGTCGTTGCGGAAGGGGCTCCATGTCCTTCGGCGAGTAGATCGCCTGGCGGGCGTGGGCCAGCGCCTCGTCGTCGACGTCCGTGCCGTAGATCTTCACCCGGTCACGGAACTGCTCCACACCGAGCACTTCGGCGAGCACCATCGCGAGCGTGTACGCCTCCTCGCCGGTGGCGCAGCCCGCGCTCCACACCCGGATGGGCTCGCCCCGTTCCTTTCCCGACAGGATCCGGGGCAGCACTTCGTCGGACAGGAAGTCCCACGCCGGTTGGTCGCGGAAGAAGCCGGTGACGTTGATGAGGAGGGTGTTGAAGAACTCCACGAACTCGTCGGGATGGACTTCCAGGTAGTCCGTGTAGTCCACGTAGGAGTCGCAGCCGACGTCGTGCATCCGCTTCGCGATCCGGCGCTGAAGGGTCGTGCGCTTGTAGCCGGTGAAGTCGAAGCGGCGGCTCCGCTTGACGAATTCGAGCAGGTTCTCCAGGTCGCCGTTGTCCGAGGCCGACTCGATCATGTCGAATTACCTGCCATCTCGGGGGCGGGGCGCCAATTCCAGTGGCGAAGGCATCGAGCCGCAATGGTGCCTCAGCGTGACGCCTCCGCGCCGGGCGGGTCGTCGGCGTGTGACAGCGCCTCCTCCTCGCCGCCGAGCTGGCCCAGCACCGCCAGCCGCTCCTCGACCGCGGCGAGCTCGGGGCGTCCCAGCACGTCGCGCAGGACGCGGGCGTCGTGGCCGAATTCCTCGAGGCGCTCGTCGAACAGCTTCGCCGCGTGCCGGTGGCCTCGCGCGATCGCTCGTTCGCGGATCTTCTCCGCCAGCTCGGCCCGTTCGCCGATGACGCGCAGCGCGGTCCACAGCGCGACCTCGAGCGAGTCGCCCTGCTGGAGCAAGAGGCCCGCCTCCGTCCACGCGTGGCCGACCCGGCACCGGTACTTCGTGACACCGCCCTCGTGCGTCTCCCAAAGGGCCCCGTTGCAGTCGGGACACGAGAATCCCGACACCCGGCCGTCCGTCGTCCCGGTCGGAGGTTGGTCCGGGACCAGCGCCTCCTCGACCGGGTCGGGTGACGGGTCGGTCGCGCTCGCCGGAAGGTCGTCGGGAGCGTGGGTGCCGGCGAGCCGGACGAGAAGCGGCGGCAGCTCGCTGCTCGGCGCGACGAAGTCGACGTCGACGCGCCTCATCGCGCTTCGGGGCATGGCGGGATACAAGGCGTCCGCGGGGCTCTGCACAACCGCGATGCCGCCGGCCGCCTTGACCGCCGCGAGACCGGCAGTGCCGTCGTCGAGTGCACCCGAGAGCACGATGCCGACAACGCCGCGGCCGTACACGCGCGCCGCGCTGCGGAACAACGGGTCGATCGCGGGACGGTGCCCGTTCTCGGTCGGCCCGTGCACGAGACCCAGCTCTCCCGGCCGCACCACGAGGTGCACATCGGGTGGTGCCACGTAGACGCGACCGGGCTCGATGGGTTGGCCGTCCTCGGCCCGGTCGGCCGGCAACCGGCCGGCCCGGCCGAGGATCGCGGGGAGGGCACTGGAGGAGTCGGCCCGCAGGTGCAGCACCACGAGGACCGCAGCCGGGAAGTCGCCGGGAAGGCCCCCGATCAACCGCTGCAGTGGCTCGAGGCCGCCGGCGGATGCGCCCACGACGAACACGCGCTCGCGCTTCATCCCGCTCCGATCGTCAGCGGCACATCGACGTCCCTGCCGTTCCAACCTTCGCGCCTGGGGACGCGAAATGCGAGCCGAAGTTCGCGCTGCGTAGTCGCCCGTCGACGGTCGAGTCGGCGAACGCGCGCCTTCGCGCAGTCGTGCGCGTCGCGCTCGTTTCGCGATCAGCGACGCCCGGGTAGTGCGGCGCCGAACCACTCGACCACATGACGTGTTCGACCACGGCACGCGACTGAAGGGGTTCGTATGGCGGTCGTGCTCGGTGTGAACGCGGTGTTCCACGACCCCGCGGCGGCGCTCGTCGTCGACGGTGAGATCGTGGCGGCGGCCGAAGAGGAGCGCTTCAGTCGACGGAAGCACGGCAAGGCGCCAGTGGCGTTCTCGACCTGGGAGCTTCCGGAAGCTTCGGCGCGGTGGTGCCTCACGCACGCCGGCATCGAACCGTCGGAGCTCGACGCGGTCGCGTATTCCTACGACCCCGCGCTGGCCCTGCCGGTAACCGCCGACGTCGTGGACGACAACTGGGAAGGGTTGCGCTCGCTGTTCGTCCGGCGGGCCCCCCTGTTCCTCCGCACGGCGCTCCCCGGGCTCGACCCGGAGATCGTGCGTTTCGTACCGCACCACGTGTCGCACGCCGCGTCCGCGTATCTCGCGTCGCCGTTCGAGTCGGCCGCGGTCATGGTGTGTGACGGCCGCGGCGAACGCGGCTCGTATCTCGGTGGGCGCGCCGCGCAAGGGCAGCTCGACATCCTGTCCACGGTGTCACTCCCCCACTCCCTTGGCTTGATGTACGAGGAGGTGACGGAGCATCTCGGGTTCCGCCGGTCGTCAGACGAGTACAAGGTGATGGCGCTGGCGGCCTACGGACGGCCCGTCCACCTCCACGAACTGCGCGACGCGGTGCGTCTCACCGATGACGGCGGTTTCACGACCGCGCCGATCGACTGGTCGCGCTTCTCGCCGCGCCGGGAGCACGAAGACGAATGGGACGAGCGAGACGCTCACCTCGCCGCTTCGGTACAGGCGCTGCTCGAGGAACGGCTACTCGGGCTCGCGGACTGGTTGCACGCGCGGACCGGTGAACGGGCACTGGTCGCCGCGGGCGGCGTCGCGCTCAACTGCGTGGCCAACAGCCGCATCCTTCGCGACGGGCCGTTCGACGACATGTGGGTGCAGCCCGCCGCCGGAGACGCCGGCACCGCACTCGGAGGTGCGCTCTACCTCGCGCACGCGCTCGGCGACGAGGTGAGGCCGATGCAGACGGCCGCGCTCGGACGCGAGTGGTCCGACGAGGCGATTCACGAGACCCTCGCGACCGCGGACGTGTCGTTCACGCGCGTGCGCGACGTCGCGAAAGTGGTCGCGGACGCGCTGGCGTCGGACGCCGTGGTCGGCTGGGTGCAGGGCCGCAGTGAATGGGGCCCGCGTGCGCTCGGGCAGCGCAGCCTGCTCGCCAACCCGACGCGTGCAGCGAACCTGGAGCGCCTGAACGACATCAAGGGCCGTGAACAGTTCCGGCCCGTCGCGCCGATGGTGCTCGAGGAGCGCGCACACGAGGTGTTCCGCGGCCCCCTGCCGAGCCCGTACATGCTTTTCACCCACGACGTGCGGACGGAGTGGCGTGACCGGATCCCGGCGGTCGTGCACGTCGACGGCAGCGCGCGTATCCAGACCGTCGACCGCGAGCACCAGCCGCTCATGGCGCGTGTGCTCGACGCGTTCGAGCGACGCACCGGCGTGCCGGTGCTCGTGAACACCAGTCTCAATACCGGCGGCCGGCCCATGGTCGATTCCCCTCGCGACGCGCTCGAGTGCTTCGGATCGTCGCCCATCGACGTCATGGCGATCGGGCCCTACGTGCTGCGCCGCGCGGGCAGCAGCCGTGCAGCGACGGAGGCCGCGTGACCGGGCGCCAAAGTCTGGACGACGTGGACGTCGTCGTACCGACGATCGGCCGCCCGACCCTTCGCGCGCTGTTGACGTCGATCGCGGACTCGGACGGGCCGCGGCCGCGCTCGATCACGATCGTCGACGACAGACCGGTCGCCACCGGCGCGCTGCCCCACGCGCAGGGTCTCGGATGGGTCGCCGAGCGGGTGCGCTTCGTGCGCGGCGCGGCCGCCGGACCGGCGTCGGCTCGCAACGTCGGCTGGCGCCTCGCCGCGGCGCCGTGGATCGCGTTCCTCGACGACGACGTGATCGTCGGCCCCGACTGGCTCGACACGCTCGCGCGGGATCTCCGCGGCATCGACGCTCGCGTCGCCGGAAGCCAAGGTCGGGTCGTCGTCCCGCTGCCCCGCGACCGCAGACCGACCGACTGGGAGCGCAACGTCGCCGGCCTCGAGCGCGCCGCGTGGGCGACGGCTGACATGACCTACCGCCGGCATGTCCTCGAGGAGCTCGGGGGATTCGACGAGCGATTCCGCCACGCGTACCGCGAGGACGCCGATCTGGCGCTGCGGGCCATCGAGGCCGGGCACCGCTTGACCCGCGGCCGGCGCGTCACGATCCATCCGGTCCGACCGTCCGGACGTGCGGTCAGCATCCGGCTGCAACGCGGCAATGCGGACGACGTGCTCATGGCGGCGCGCCACGGGCCCGCGTGGCGCGCGCGAGCCGGGGTGCCGCGCGGCCGCTTCCGCCGGCACGCGGCAACCGTCGCCGGCGCGGGCGTCGCGATCGCCGGCTCCGTCCTCGGAGCGCGGACGTGGCAACTCGCGGGTGCAGCCGTGTGGCTGACCGGCACGGCGGAGCTTGCCGCCGCGCGCATCGGCCCCGGCCCGCGCGACCTGGGCGAGGTCGCCACCATGCTGGCAACGAGTGCGCTGCTGCCGTTCGTGGCGGTCGCGCACCGCGTACGCGGAATCGCCACGCTTCGCCGCCGGCTGCACGACACGGTGAGGGCGCCACAGCCGATGGCGCGACGGCACCGGCCGCTGGCGGTGCTGCTCGACCGCGATGGCACGATCGTCATCGACGTCCCCTACAACGGCGACCCGGCCCGCGTGCAGCCCGTGCACGACGCGCGCGCGACGCTCGCGCGGGCGCGCGACACGGGCCTCAAGCTCGGGATCGTCTCCAACCAGAGCGGCGTCGCGCGCGGCCTCATCGACATGAGCGACGTTGCCGCCGTGAATGCGCGCTTGATAGAGCTCGTGGGCCCGATCGAGGTGTTGTGCGTCTGCCCGCACGACGACGGCGACGGTTGCACCTGTCGGAAGCCGTCGCCGGGTCTCGTGCGCGAGGCGGCCCGCCGGCTCGGCGTGCCGCCAAGCCGTTGTGTCGTCATCGGCGACACGGGAGCGGACGTCGCGGCCGGCGGAGCGGCGGGGGCACGCACGATCCTCGTACCGAACGGACGCACGCGCCGAGACGAGATCAAGGCCGCGCCGGAGGTGGCGCGCGACCTGGCCGAGGCGATCGATATGGTCGTGACGTCCCGTGGTGACGAACAGGTTGCGCCACGCGACGCGGTGCCGAAGCGCACGCGCATGCGGGCCCTGCGGCCGGCGACGCCGGCTCGGAGCGCGACGTGAGCTGCCGCGTCCTCGCGGTGCGAGCCGACTCGGTCGGCGACGTGCTCCTCATGGGGCCCGCCGTGCGGGCGATCGCGGCCGGCGGTGCGAGCGTCACGATGTTGTGCAGCCCGCGCGGCGCCCCGGCCGCCCGCATCCTTCCGGAGCTCGACGACGTCGTCGTCGCCCGGCTGCCCTGGATCGACCCTGATCCGGAACCGGTCGACCGCGCTTCGGTCGACGCGCTCGTGGACGAGATCGAGCGGCGGCACTTCGACCAGGCGATCGTGTTCACGTCGTTCCACCAGAACGCGCTGCCGTTCGCGCTCGTTGCCCGCATGGCCGGCATCCCCGTGGTCGCCGCGATCAGCAGCGACTATCCCGGTTCCCTGCTCGACGTGCGCCATCAGGTCCGCGACGACGTCCACGAGGTCGAGCGCGCCCTGTCGCTGGTCTCGACGCTCGGATATGTGCTGCCCCAGGGCGACGACGGTAGGTTGCGGGTCTGTCGTGAGCGCCGGCCCACGCACGTCGAGCTCGCGGTCGACCCCGGCTACGTCGTCGTGCATCCCGGCGCGTCCGTACCGGCACGCGCGTGGGAGCCCGAGAGGCTCGTCGCCCTCGTGGATGCGCTCGTCGCGGCCGGGCGCCGTGTCGTCGTCACCGGCGGCCCGTCCGAACGCGCATTGACGGCGCGCGTCGCGAGCGGACCGCGCGCAGGCGTGCGCGACCTCGGCGGCATGCAGGACCTGTGCGAGCTCGTCGAGGTGGTCGCGAACGCCGCCGCGATCATCGTCGGCAACACCGGCCCGGCTCACGTCGCCGCCGCGGTGGGGACACCCGTCGTGTCGTTGTTCGCGCCGACCGTCCCGGCCTCGCGGTGGCGACCGTTGCGGGTGCCGCACGTGGTCCTCGGCGATCAGGAGATCGAGTGCGCCGGCTGCCGGGCACGGACCTGTCCCCGACCGGGCCATCCCTGCCTCGGCTCCGTGACGATCGAAGACGTGCTCGAAGCGCTCGATCGCCTGGCACCGATGGAAGCGCCGACGTATCAGCGCGATTCGCGGGTGTTGGCGTCGTGAACGTCTTCCTGTGGCACGTGCACGGGTCGTGGACGTCGGCGTTCGTGCACGGCCCGCACCGGTACCTCGTGCCGGTGTTGCCCGAGCGCGGCCCCGAAGGGCGGGGGCGCGCGCAGACCTACGACTGGCCGGCGAACGTCGTGGAGGTCACGCCGGCCGACGCCGCGACGGCGGATGTGGACGTGGCCGTGCTGCAGCGCCCGGACGAGCTGCACAACCTCGCGTCGGCCTGGCTCGGCGGGCGCGTTCCCGGTCGCGACGTCCCCGCGTTGTACGTGGAGCACAACACGCCGCAAGGACGTATCGACGACATGCGACACGTCGCCCACGACCGGCCGGACCTCGTGCTCGTGCACGTCACCAACTTCAACGCGCTGATGTGGGACGCCGGCTCGACGCCGACACGCGTGATCGAGCACGGCATCGTCGACCCCGGCTACCGCTACACAGGCGAGCTCGCACGCGCGGTCGTGGTGATCAACGAGGCGCGGCGCAGAGGCCGCGTGACTGGCACCGACCTTCTCGCGCGGTTCGAAGATGCGGCCCCGGTCGATCTCTTCGGTATCGATGCCGGTGCACTCGGGGGCCTCGATCTCCCGCAGGAGAAGTTGCACGCCGAGATGGCGCGCCGGCGGGTCTACGTGCATCCCGTCCGCTGGACGTCGCTGGGCTTGTCACTGCTCGAGGCGATGCAGCTCGGGATGCCGGTCGTCGCGCTCGCGGCGACCGAGGTTCCCGAGGCTGTCCCGCCCGACGCGGGAATCGTGTCGAACCACGTCGACGATCTCACACGTGCAGTGAGGACCCTGGTCGAGGATCGCGACGCAGCAGTCGCGATGGGCGCGCGCGCCCGCGAACACGCGCGGCGTCGTTACGGACTCTCCCGCTTCCTTCGGGAGTGGGACGAACTGTTGATGGAGGTGACGCGATGAGGATCGCTCTCGTCTCCGAGCATGCGAGCCCTCTCGCACCGCTCGGCGGCGTGGATGCCGGGGGTCAGAACGTACATGTGCGTTCCCTCGGCCTCGCCCTGGGCCGTCTCGGCGCGCACGTGACGGTTCACACACGTCGCGACGCGCCCGACCTTCCGCCGTACGCGAAGTTGGGCCCGTCGGTGTGGGTCCACCATGTCGACGCAGGGCCGCCCGAGCCCATCCCCAAGGACGACCTCTGGGGATACATGCCCGACTTCGCCGAGCAGTTGCACGCGGTGTGGAGCCGGACCCACCCCGATGTCGTGCACGGGCATTTCTGGATGTCGGGTTGGGCGGCGCTGCAGGCCGCCACCCCGCTCGGGATTCCCGTGCTGCAGACATTTCACGCGTTGGGCAGCGTGAAGCGACGTCAGCAAGGAGCCAAGGACACGAGCCCGGCAGAGCGCTGCGCGATCGAGGCTGAGATCGCAGCGACGGTCGACATCACCTTGGCCGAGAGCAACGAAGAGGTGTTCGAACTGGTGCGATCCGGGGCTGACCCGCGCCGGGTGTGGGTCGTGCCGAGCGGGGTCGACCTCGACGTGTTCTCCCCGCGCGGCCCAGTCGCGGCGCGCCCGGATCGCGGAGCGCGCGTGGTCGTCGTGAGCCGGCTGGTGGAACGCAAGGGCGTAGGCAACGTCATCACGGCGTTGCGCGACGTGCCCGACACGCAGCTCGTGATCGCAGGCGGTCCACCACAGCACCGGCTCGAAGCCCATCCCGAAGCCAGGCGGCTGATGCACATCGCCCGCGCATCCGGTGTCGACGATCGCGTCGAGCTGGTCGGCCAAATCGACCACGACGCCGTCGCCGCGCTGTACCGGTCGGCCGACGTCGTCGTGTGCGTTCCGTGGTACGAACCGTTCGGGCTCGTCGCACTGGAAGCGATGGCCTGCGGCGTGCCGGTGCTCGCCTCGGCGGTCGGTGGCCTCGTCGACACCGTGGTCGACGGCGTCACCGGAGTCATGGTGCCGCCGCGCGATCCCGGTCGCCTCGCGAACGTGTTGCAACACTTGCTCGCCGACGCGGCCTTCCGGCGCGCGCTCGGGGTCGCGGGCGCGCGCCGGGCCCGCCGCCGCTACGGGTGGACGACGATCGCGCGCGAGACCTCTCGCGCGTACCAACATGCCGCCTCACGACGCCTCAATGTGTCCGCGGCCAAAGTCGGATGATCACGACCGGCGCGGTTCACGAACGCGTCGGGCATCAGCACCTCGCGGCGCTCGTGCGCGCCCTCGACGGCCTCACCGGCAATCTCGACCGGATCGAATCGTGGGGCCGGCGGCTTGCCGGCACCCTGCTGTGCGGCGGGCGGTTGCTCGCCGTCGGGAACGGCGGCAGCGCCGCGCAGGCCCAGCACCTCACGAGCGAGCTCGTCGGGCGGTACCAGCACGAGCGGCGCGCGATGAGCGCGATCGCCTTGCATGCCGACACGTCATCGCTCACCGCGGTCGCCAACGACTACGGGATCGAGGAGGCATTCGCGCGCCCCGTACGCGCCCACGGCCGCGCGGGCGACGTGCTGGTCGCCCTGAGCACGTCGGGCCACAGCGCCAACGTGCTGGCGGCCGCGGTCGCGGCGCGCGATCTCGGTCTGACCACGTGGGCGTTGACGGGCTGTGCGTCCAACCCGCTCGTCAAGCTCTGCGACGACGCGCTCGTGGTCGAATCGCCGGTCACCGCGACGGTGCAGGAGGTCCATCAGGTCGCAATCCATCTGTTGTGCGAGGCGGTCGACCGCGAGGTCGACGCGCTCGGCGCGCTCACGGTCGGCCTGCGGCCTCCCGACCCCGAACCACCCTGATCGCGCCACGACGCGACGAGCGCGGCACACCCCGGAGCCCCGGAGCGAGTAGAGCGAGCGAGAAGACATCGCGGTGACCGGAGGAACGGAGTTCCGGAGGTCACTCGCCAGCGAGCGAACGACCGCCCCGCGCACGGCACACCCCGGAGCCCCCGGAGCGAGTGGAGCGAGCGAGAAGACATGGCGCGTCGGGGGCTCCCTGATCGGCGATCATCGTGTCGTGCAGGTGTGCGCCCCCGGCGCATCTTCGCGTTCGCCCCGCGCGGGCGACTGGGTACAGGGAGACACATGGCACCGAACGGGTCCAGATCGCCGCGGTCCGCGGACGTTCCTGCCCCGGCGTCGCGCGCTCCGCGCTCGCGACCACGCAGGGTCGTGATCGAGCATGTCGAGCCGGACGTCGACGGGGGGCGATTCGCCGCCAAACGGGTTGCCGGCGACCCGGTCCAGGTCGAGGCCGACGTGTTCACGGATGGTCACGACGAGGTTCGGGCCCGCGTCCGTCACCGCCGCGACGGCCAGAGCCGGTGGCGCGAGGTGGAGATGGACGCCCTCGGCAACGACCGCTTCGCAACCTCGTTCCGTGTCGACGAGCCCGGTCATTATCAGTTCACCGTGTGCGGATGGGCCGACGAGGCCCGGACATGGCGGCGCGATCTCGGCAAGCGCCTCGACGCCGGACAGGACATCGCTTCCGACTTGGAAGCCGGCGCCCAGCTCGCGGACGCCGCGTCGAAGCGCGCGCGCGGCACCGACGCCGAGGGCCTGCGCGCGTGGGGGCAACGCCTCCGCGCGGTCGAGACGCTCGACGACGTGCACGCGCTCGACGGCCTGATCGAGCTGCTCGACTGTTACCCCGACCGGTCGGGTGCGACGGAGTACGACCACACCGTTCCGCTCGTGGTCGACCGCGAGCGCGCCGGGCACTCGGCCTGGTACGAGCTGTTCCCCCGGTCGGCGTCGGCCGACCCCGAACGCCCCGGCACGCTGGCCGACGTCGTCGAGCGTCTCCCCTACGTCGCCGAGCTCGGCTTCGACGTGCTGTACCTCCCGCCGATCCATCCGATCGGCGTCACGAACCGCAAGGGACGCAACAACGTCCGCGCCGGTGGACCCGACGACGTCGGGAGCCCCTGGGCAATCGGCAACGAAGCCGGCGGTCACACCGCGATCGATCCTGCGCTCGGCACGTTCGACGACTTCCACGCGCTGGTCGAGCGCGCGCAGCAGGTCGGCATCGAGGTCGCACTCGATCTCGCGTTCCAGTGCTCGCCGGACCACCCGTGGGTGAAGGAGCATCCGGAGTGGTTCCGTCATCGCCCGGACGGCACGATCGCGTATGCCGAGAACCCGCCGAAGAAGTACGAGGACATCTACCCGCTCGACTTCGAGAACGAGAACTGGCCCGCGCTCTGGGAGGCGCTACTGGACGTCGTCCTGTTCTGGATCGGTCACGGCGTGCGCATCTTCCGCGTCGACAACCCGCACACCAAGCCGTTCGCGTTCTGGGAATGGTTGATCGCGACGGTGAAAGAGGAACACCATGACGTGCTGTTCCTTGCGGAGGCGTTCACGCGACCCAAGGTGATGCACCGCCTCGCCAAGCTCGGCTTCACCCAGTCGTACACCTACTTCACCTGGCGCAACGCCAAGTGGGAGATCGAGGAGTACTTCAGCGAGCTGACGACTCCGCCCGGCTCCGACTACTTCCAGCCCAACGTGTGGCCGAACACGCCCGACATCCTCCATGAGTATCTCCAGCACGGCGGCCGGGCGGCGTTCATGGCCCGGCTCGTGCTCGGGGCGATGCTGTCGTCGAACTACGGCGTCTACGGCCCGGCATTCGAGCTCCAGGAGCACGAGCCGCGCGAGCCCGGAAGCGAGGAGTACCTGCACTCCGAGAAGTACGAGGTCCGGCACTGGGACCTGGACCGCGCCGACAGCCTGCGACACTTCGTCGCCCGCATCAACGAGATCCGGCGCGCCCACCCCGCGTTGCACCGCAACCGAAACCTCCGCTTCCACGCCACGGACAATGACGCCCTCGTCTGCTGGAGCAAGCGCACCGACACCGGCGACGACGTCGTGTTGAGCGTGGTGAGCCTCGACCCGCACAATCAGCGCGAGGGCTTCATCGATCTCGACCTCGCCGCGCTCGGCGTCGGATGGGACGAGCCCTTCGTGGTGCACGACCTTCTCACGGACGCGAAGTACACGTGGCACGGTGCGCGCAACTTCGTCGCGCTCGATCCGTCGTCGGTGCCGGCTCACGTGTTCTCGGTACATCGCGCCGACGCCGACCTCGACGCCGAGGCCGACCTTGACGCCGAGTCCCGGGCCGTGGACGCCGGCGCGCTCGTCGACGCGGCCGGCGCGCACTCGGGCGACCCGGCCTGATGGCCGCTCCGGCCCGCAATCGTCGTTCCGTCGCGCTCGGGCACGATCCCGAGTGGTACCGCGACGCGATCATCTACGAAGCGCACGTGCGCGCCTTCCAGGACAGCGACGCCGACGGAATCGGTGACTTCAAGGGTCTCACACGCCGGCTCGACTACCTGCAGGACCTGGGGGTCACCGCCATCTGGCTCCTGCCCTTCTACCCGTCGCCCCTGAAGGACGATGGCTACGACATCGCGGACTACACCGGTGTCCACCCGGCCTACGGCACGCTGCGCGACTTCAAGCACTTCCTCGACGCCGCGCACCGGCGCGGTCTTCGGGTCATCACCGAGCTCGTGCTCAACCACACCTCCGACGAGCACCCGTGGTTCCAGCGGGCTCGGCGATCGAAACCCGGGAGTCGCTTCCGCGACTTCTATGTGTGGAGCGACACACCCGAGAAGTACCAAGAGGCCCGGGTCATCTTCCAGGACTTCGAGACGTCGAACTGGGCGTGGGACCCGGTCGCGCACGCGTACTACTGGCACCGTTTCTACTCGCACCAGCCGGATCTGAACTTCGACAACCCCGAAGTGCGGCGGGCGATGCTGCGTGTGGTCGACCACTGGCTCGGCCTCGGCGTCGACGGCCTTCGACTCGACGCGGTGCCATACCTGTTCGAGCGGGAGGGCACGAACTGCGAGAACCTCCCCGAGACGCACCAGTTCCTGAAGTCGCTCCGGGCCCACGTCGACGCGAAGTTCGACGACCGCATGCTCCTCGCCGAGGCGAACCAGTGGCCCGAGGACGCCATCGCCTATTTCGGTGACGGTGACGAGGCCCACATGGCGTTCCATTTCCCCGTGATGCCGCGCTTGTTCATGGCATCGCGCATGGAGGACCGGTTCCCGATCATCGACATCATGCAGCAGACGCCGCCGCTGCCGCCGGGCGCGCAGTGGGCGATCTTCCTGCGTAACCACGACGAGCTCACGCTCGAGATGGTCACCGACGAAGAGCGCGACTACATGTACCGCGTCTTCGCTCACGATCCCGAGATGCGCATCAACCTCGGCATCCGGCGGCGGCTCGCGCCGCTCATGCAGAACCACCGCCAGAAGATCGAGCTGATGAACGGCTTGCTCTTCTCGCTCCCCGGAACGCCGGTGGTCTACTACGGCGACGAGATCGGGATGGGTGACAACGTGTATCTCGGCGACCGCGACAGCGTGCGCACGCCGATGCAGTGGAGCCCTGACCGCAACGCCGGTTTCTCGTCGGCGAACCCGCAACGGCTGTACCTGCCGGTGAACATCGACCCGGAGTACCACTTCGAGACGGTCAACGTGGCCGCGCAGCTCGACAATCCCGCGTCGCTCGTGCGCTGGATGCGTCAGCTGATCGCGCTGCGCAAGCGGTCGAAGGTCTTCGGACGGGGGACGATCGAGTTCCTCTCACCCGACAACCACCGCGTTCTCGCGTTCGTCCGCCAGTACGAACACGAGCAGGTGCTCGTGGTGGCGAATCTCTCGCGCTTTCCGCAGTACGTCGAGCTCGACCTGTCGCGCTTCCGCGGCTTGCAACCGGTGGAGCTCTTCGGTCAGACGCCGTTCCCGCCGATCGGGGAATGGCCGTACCTGCTCACGCTCGGGCCACACACCTTCTACTGGCTGTCGTTGCAGCCGTCGCCGGAAGGAGCCGGCGCGGTGGACGGCGATCCGCTGCCGCTCGTGGAGGCGCAGCAAGCCTGGCCGCGCAGCTTCGAAGGCCTCGGTTCGCAAGCGCTCGAGCGGGTGCTGCCCGGCGTACTGGCGTCGCGGCGCTGGTTCGCGGGCAAGGCCCGGCGGATCGCGCACGCCCGCGTCGCCGACACTGTCGCGCTGCCGCTCGACGAGGACAACCGCGTCCTCGTGTCGCTCGTCCGCGTGGAGTACCTCGACGGGGAACCGGAAACCTACGTCGTGCCGCTCGCGTACGCGACCGGCCACGAGGCGGAAGCGATCGCGCACGACCACCCCGCCGCGCTCCTGGCGCGGATGCGAACCCGCGGCGGCGAGGAGGGCGTGTTGTACGACGCGCACTGGAGTCCCGCGTTCGGCCGCGCGCTCGTGCAGGCGATGCAACGCCGCCGGCGCTTCGCGGGCGAGGGTGCCGAGCTCTCGAGCGCGGGCTACCCGCCGCTGTCGTCCGCGCTCGCCGGCGTGGATCTCTCCGAGCTGTACATCCACCTGTTACGGGCCGAGCAGTCGAACACGTCGATCCTTGTCGGCGACCGTCTGATACTGAAGACGTTCCGGCGGGTTGAAGCGGGTGTGAACCCGGAGCTCGAGATCGGCCGCTTCCTCAACGACCGTGCCCCCGAGCTCGCTCCGCCCGTGGCCGGTTCCCTGGAATACCGCAGCCGGCGCCAAGCTCCCGCCACCGTCGCGATCGCACACTCCTTCGTGCCCAACGAGAGCGACGCCTGGACGCACACGGTGGGCGCGGCAGCCCAGTATCTCGAGCGCGCGCCCGTCGGCGCGGCAACCGAGGAGGAACGACACGTCGAGCCGCCGGCGTGGTCGCCGCCGCTCGACCTCGTGGGTCGCGAGCCGCCCGAAGTCCTCGGCGACCTGCTCGGCGACTTCCTCCCGCAGGCCGAACTGCTCGGTCGCCGTGTCGCCGAACTGCACCTAGCGCTGTCGTCCAGCGACGCCGACCCGGCGTTCCGCCCGGAGCCGATCAGCCTGCTTCGCCAGCGATCGCTCTACCAGTCGATGCGCAACTCTGCGAGGCGTTCGTTGCGCCAGTTGCGACGCTCGATGGCGCGCGTCCCCGAGCTCGACC
>JAMXLJ010000143.1 GCA_024281095.1 Acidimicrobiia bacterium
CGTCGCGGAGTCGCTCGCCCCGCTGTTGCAACAGACCCAAGAACACGTTCGCGACCTTCGGAGCGCGCTCGGCACGTCACCGGCGACAGCCCAGCCGTGAACGGCGGCATTCCAAAACGAATCGCACGCGTCCTCTGAGAGTCGCACGTGCGAAATACGGTGGGGCCGGGAGGGATCGAACCTCCGACCGAGGGATTATGAGTCCCCTGCTCTCACCACTGAGCTACGGCCCCGTTCGCTCTTCACAACCGCCGACGTTCTTACGCGCGCACCGGCACGCGATGAAGTTGCCGATCGGTGGTCACGGATTCTGCCAGACGCAAGCGAGCGACAGGCTCTAGGGGACGCGACGCATGCCCGCGGGCGGGCCACAGCCCACCGGTAGGCTGCCGCCGCATGAGCCGTCGACGATTCGTGGTGCTCCTTGCGATCATCGGGGCCGTCGCATTCGCTGGTCGTGTGGCATACATCTTGGCGTTCACTGATCGGCCGATAGGGTTCTCCGATCAGCTCTACTACCGCGAGGTTGCTGTCGGCATCGCCCACGGGCAGCCGTTCAGAGCCGTGGTGCCGTTCGTGCCCCACTCCGCAATCGGCTGGCCCGAGGCGGAGCATCCCCCACTGACGGGGATCGCGCTCGCGCCGGTTGCCTGGCTTACCGGTGACAGCGAATTGGCGATGCGCTTCGTGATCGCGGCCGTCGGCGTCGGAGCCGTCGTACTGATCGGCGCGCTCACTGCCGGCATGGCCGGTCGGCGCGCCGGCGTCGTTGCGGCAGCCGTCGCCACGGCCTACCCGAACCTGTGGGTCAACGACGGACTCATCATGTCGGAGACGTTCGCGGCGCTCGGCACCGCAGCGTTACTGCTGTTCGTCTTTCGATTCATGCGCCGCCCGACATGGATCGACGCCACACTGGCCGGCGTCACCGCGGGCCTCACGATGCTTGCGCGCGGCGAGGCCGTCCTGTTGCTGCCGCTCCTCGTCGTGCCGGCCCTGCTGATGATGAAGATTCAACCGCTGCACCGGCGTGTCGCATTCGCCGGCGTCGCAACGCTGGCGGCGATTGTCGTCATCACGCCGTGGATCGCGTACAACCTCGGGCGCTTCGACAAGCCTGTCTTCCTGTCGTACGGCGACGGCGGCGTGCTGCTCGGCGCGAACTGCGCGGATACCTATTCCGGCGCCCGTATTGGCGGCTGGGACGGTTTTTGCACCATCCCACTGACGGCCAAGGACCTGTCGGTGGATGCCGCGCAGAAGCGGTCCAAGGCGATCCGCTACGTCCGCGGTCATGTCGGCCGTCTGCCGGGCGTCGTGTTGGCCCGCATCGGTCGTGAGTGGACCGTCTACCGCCTGTGGCAGACCGTCGACACCCGCAGAGCCGGCGACGGCGTGCCGCCATGGGCCACCTACGGCGGGGTCGCGGCGTTGGCGGCGCTGGCGCCATTGGCAGCAGCCGGCGTCGTCACACTGCGCCATCGCCGCGTGGCGGTGTTCCCACTCGTCAGCACGCTTCTCGTCGTCACCCTCGTCGCAGTCATCTTCTACGGAAGCATCCGCTACCGGGTCCCTGCGGACGTCGCCATCGTCGTTCTCGCGGCCGTTGCCATCGATCGCTGGTTGCCACGACGCAGCGCTGCGGACACCACCCTCACCGTTCGACCCTAGATTGGGAGCTGGTGCCCGATGGAGTCGCAGCATCGTGAGTCGCCGGCGCGCGCGCCGTAGCGGACGCGCGGTGGTCGCGGTCGTCGCTCTCGGTGCGTTGGCGTTCGTCGCGTGCAGCACCACCTCTTCGCGAGCGGCGCGCGCCGCTCGGCGGACGACACGCTCGGCCACGACACGCAACACCACTCCACCGCCGCCTGCCGTGTCGACCACTCGCGTCGCGTCCGTCGTGCTGCTCGGCAGCTCCGCACGCGGTCGGCGAATCACCGCGGTCCATTGGGCCGCGCCGGCGCCACGCGTGCGCATCGTCGTGTTCGGTTGCATCCACGGTGACGAGCCGGCCGGCATCGCGATTACGCAGATTCTCGCGGCTCGCGCGCCGCCATCCGATGTCGACCTCTGGGCGGTCGACGACATCAATCCCGACGGCCTCGCGGCGAACACACGACTGAACGCGAATGGTGTCGACCTCAACCGGAACTTCCCGTACGCGTGGCGTTTCTACGGTCGCCCCGGGGACTCCGAGTATCCCGGCCGCGCCGCCCTGTCGGAGCCGGAGACACGCGCCGCGCACGACCTGCTCGAGCTCGTTCATCCCACCGTGACGATCTGGTACCACCAGCATCAGGATCTCGTCGACGAGTCGGGCGGTGACGTCGCGGTGGAGTCTCGGTACGCCACGCTCGTCGGCCTGCCGCTGCGCCGGCTGACCCGATATCCGGGAAGCGCCGCGAGCTGGCAGAACGTCACCCTGGCCCCGACGACCGCGTTCGTGGTCGAGCTCCCGGCGGGCTCCCTGTCACCGCGGGATGCGACCCGTCACGCCGACGCGGTGCTCGAACTGGTATGACCCTGCCATCCGTCGTTCACCCCGGTGCACGAGTCAGCCTGCGACGAGTTGTGCGACCGTGACGAAGCCGTAGCCGCGGGCACGAAGCCCGTCGATCACCGGCCGGAGCGCGAGCCAGTCCTGCGACAGTGACCCGACGTGGAACATGAGGATCGCGCCCGGCTGTGCACCGTTCACGCATCGCCGGACGATCGCGTCGGCGGGCAGGCCCCGCCACCCGAGCGAGTCGACCGTCCAGAGCACTTCGTAGCGGTAACCCGCGGCGGCGACGTCACGGGTCGTGGAGCTGTCGGTGTCGCCGTACGGCGGCCGGAACCACGGGGCGGTGTGCGCTCCGGTGACGGCGAAGATGCTGTTGTCGCCGTTGATGATCTCGGCCCGCCGTTCCGCACTCGAGAGCCCACCCGTCCGCGTGGACACACCGGTGAACGACCGGTGGTCCTGGGTGTGGTCGATCAGGAGATGTCCCTCGGCAACCATCCGCCGCGCTTGGGCCGGGTTGGCGCGCGCCCACGTACCCGTCACGCCGAAGGACGCGGTGACGTGTTCCGCTCTCAACGTGTCGAGGATCGCGTCGGCGTGGCCGAGATCGGCGCCGGCGTCGAAGGTCAGTTCCACGACGCGACGTGACGCGGGGCCTCGGCTGATCACCTGCGCGAGACCGCCGGGAAGCGCAGTCGACAACGTCGACGACGTCGCCGCCGCGGTCGTGGTCGTGCTCGAGCTCTGCGACGACGGCGTCGCCGCGGTGGTGCTCGACACGGACCTCGTCGTCGACGTCGGGGACGCGTGACGGCGCGGCGAAGCGCCCGCGCACGCGCCGAGCCCCGTGATCAGTACACACGCGGCCGCGCCGACACGACATCGCGCGGCACACCATCGACGACTGTTGGACATGTCCGCCGCGACGGTACCTGCAACCCCGATCGGGGCCTGCTGAGTCACGTAAAGCGTCAAAACGCGCGGGTCGGGCCGGTTGTCAGTGCATCAGTCGTCCGAGTGACGTGTAGAGCAAGGAGCCGATCGTTGCCGCGGCGACCACGACCCATCCGGCGAGGGCGAGCCACATGCGCGTCCGGTCCGAGCCGTCACGGCTGCCGAAAGCATCGTGATTCCCGCGCATCGCCGTCCCGCCCTGCCTCGTCCCGACGGTTCGGATCGTCGCACGAGTCGGGTCCCGCGGCTATGGGCAATTCGGCCCAAACTGGACAACAGCACAGAGCAGCGTCAAGGTGGCGTCACCGGCGTCCGAGACTCACTCCATGCCCGACAAGATCGACGAGCTCGTCGAGCGCGTGCGCCGGATCGAGCAGCAGCTCGCCACGCTCGTGCACCAACTCCCGGAAGCCCACCCCGCGGCCGACCAGACGGTTGCCGAGGGCTCCATCGACCTCACCTCGGCCGGGTCGCGCGCCCAGGCGCCACAGGCGACCGCGTAGTCCGCGAGGCCCGCAGGGCGCCGGACGGCCGCCCGGCCGCCCGGGGTGGACGCGCGCCCGATACGGCTCTACGGGAAATGGCACGGGCCGTTCCCGCAGAGGTCGAGGAAGGTGCCGTCGGGTTGGAGGAACGTGGACACCTGTTCGCGCACGGCAGTCACCTTGCCGGCGGCCCCGTGGGGGTCGCTGCCGTACTGGGGCGACTCGGGGGGCACGCTGGCGGTGGGCGGGGCGGGGGTCCCGAAGTCCCAAAGTTCGACGACCGAACCCGCGAACGTCGGCTTGGTAGGGACGGCAGGGATGCCCCAGAACGGCACGACGTCGTTGCTGCGGCCGGGCGCAATGATCGGCGTGCGAGCGAACGCGCCGATGGTGCGAGCTTCGGTCTCGGTGCCGATGTTCGCGACCTGATGATCGCCGAACGCCTCGATGAGCAGCACGGTGTGGTTCGGTGTGCCCGGATACGGATCGCGGGTCAGGTGCTGCGCGTAGCCGTCGGACTCGCCACGGTCCCACAGGATCTGATTCAGCGCGACGAGCAGAGTGTGCACGCGCGGGTCCGGGTACGCGGCCGAAAGCAGCGGCAGGAACGGGTCGAAGTCGACGCTGCGGGGCAGGAGTTCGCTGTAGTTGATGGCAGGCACGCCCAGTACGGCCCGCGTCCATTCCTTGGAGATCGCGGTGACCGCCCCGCCGATGACACCGCCTTGGCTATTGCCGTTGTAGAACACGTCGTGCGGCAGGATGGCTGCCGCGGCGGGGGCGCCGATTTGGAAGCTCGGGTTACTTGCGAACCCCCTGGGGTCGTTCAACAGGCGGGCGAGGAACTGCGTGTTGAGGAAGCCCTGTTGGAAACGATCAGGGATGGATCCGAACGCGGACAGGTCGGAGAGCGCCTGCAACACGTTGGGGAGGTCGTTGTTGGTGGGACTCTCGTTCGCCAAGCCGATCTCCGGGGTGGCACAGATCACGAACCGGTACGTGTTCGCGAACGTGCCGAAACTCTCGATCTCCCGCGTACTGCCGAGCAGCCCGTGCCCGTACACGAGGGTACGAACCGGTGATGCCCGCCCACTGGAGTCGACCGTCGCACGTGGGATCAAGCAACGGAACTCCGCGTGATAGGTCCCCGTTCGCATCGGCCGCCCGTCTGGTCCCAACACGAGGCGGGAACCCGGAGCGCCCGTGCCGGTCAGGTAGTTCGGCACGTCGAAGGTCCCTTGCACCCGGCGCAGGACGTCTGTGCTGACGTTGTCGTCGACATGGCTCACCGTGAACGACGGCACGCCGCGGCCGAGCTGCGCGTACGCGTCGTTGCGCATGTGCAACATCCGCCCGGCCAGGCCCTGTTCGCTCGCGACGGTGAAGTCCCACGCCAAATACAGATCGTTGCGGTCGACGCGAGCACGGTGCAGGTCGGCGAATACGCGCTCCACCGACCGGCGACGCGCTCGCAGCGCGGGGTCGTGCGTCGCCCGGTGATCACGCAACACCGTGAATGCACTCGACGCCGGGATCACCTTGCCGGACGAGTCGCGCAGCTCACGTAACGCGACGACGATCCGGTGACCCTCGCCGAAGTCGCGCGCCGGGCGGATCACCAACGCGCGAGTCGCGGGATCACTGTTCCAAGTATCCAACTCGGCCCAGTACGGCACCCGCTGGCGGGTCACCGTGTCCCACAGGACCGCCGGGGCATCGGGCGCGAGCGACTGGCCGATATCGGTGATCGGCGCCAACCCCGTCCGGCCTAAATCGATCCCCGGGACCAGCGTCATGATCAGCGAGCCCGGGCTGAAGCCATCACTACGATCCCAATCACTCGGATCGATCGGCACTCCTGCGCGATTCGACGGCAACTCACCCGTCGTGAAATGCAACCGCAAACCTGTGGGCGAGCCCCGGTCCGGGACCGTGAAGAAATTGTCGGGAAACGGCAAGAGACACAACGATGGGTCGAGCGGATCGCAACGCCCATCCGACGGACCCGACGCACCGGCCAACCTCGGCACCGCCGCCCCCGTCGCGCCGCCGGCACCGGCCGTCAACACACTCGCCGCGACGAGCATCGCCGCCACCAGCGCAACCCGTGACCATCGATACATCCCCACCCCCGAACCCGCTTCCCAACGCCCGATCCTACGGTTGCGCGCTCATCGCGACAACGCGAGCGAACTCACGGTTCCCGGCGTGTCCTGATCGCAATTTCGCCTGCGCGGTGGCACGAATGGACCGGGGCCGCTCGGCCTCGTCAGCCTCGAACGCTCCAAGCGGGGCTTCGAGGGCATTCAGGCCGACACGGCCACCTTCTTGCCACGCTCGGATCCGAGGCCGCGGCAGCCGTCGCCCGCCTGGTTGACGCTCCCGCGACCGCCGCGTGACCATTTCGCGACCATCCGGCGGGGAGCTGGCCGCCACGCAGGCCGCGACCTGCGGGTTCGCTGCTCCGGGGGAGAGACTCGAACTCTCAACCTAGCGGTTAACAGCCGCTTGCTCTGCCGATTGAGCTACCCCGGACCGTATGGGCCCGGACAGGCTACCAGCGGGCCCTCCGAGCCCGATTCGAACCCCACAGGCCGGGGGCATCGTGCAACGCGCCCATCCGGTCGGCTATCACAGCGTCATGAGATTTCGCATCGGCGTCGCCGTCGGTTTCGCGCTCGGGTACTACCTCGGCGCTCGCGCCGGGCGCGAACGCTACGAACAGATCCGTCGTGGCCTGGCCAAGGCTCGCGAGAGCACGGTCGTGCAGAAGGCCCGCGCAGCCGTCGAGCTCGGCATGGAACGCGTGCGCAGCGAGCCGACGATCGACATCACCGCCGCGATGGTGGAAGAGCTCGCCACGAGCTGACCACGCGAGGCGCGAGGCGCGCCGGGCTTCAGGGCTCTTCGAGGTAGTCGCGCAGGCGCTTGGAGCGCGTCGGGTGACGCAGCTTGGCGAGCGTCTTCGACTCGATCTGGCGAATGCGCTCGCGTGTGACGCCGAACTCCTTGCCGACCTCTTCGAGCGTGCGCACCTGACCATCGTCGAGGCCGAACCGCAACCGCACGACCGCGCGTTCACGCTCGTTGAGCTCCTCGAGTGCCTCCTCGATCGCCTCGGTCAGCAGCGCTCGTGCGGCGGCGGTCGCAGGCGCGATCGCGGTGGGATCTTCGACGAAGTCGCCGAGGAAGCTGTCGTCCTCCTCCCCCACCGGGGTTTCGAGCGACACCGGCTCCTGGCCGAGACGCTG
>JAMXLJ010000144.1 GCA_024281095.1 Acidimicrobiia bacterium
AGGACTTCGGCGGATCGCGACCCGGTGTGACGATCAGCGCCGAAGATCGCGAACCGTGCGAACTGCTCGTGCTCGAACCCGACAACCTCGGGATCGTCGACCGGCTCGTCATGCCCGAGCCGTCGATCGCGCGGCTCTCGGCCGATGGCGACACCGTGTACGTGGTCGGCGACACCAGCCTGCTGCGAGTGCAGTGGGACGGCTCGTCGCTGAAGCTCGACGATTCCTTCACGGCGCGATACCGCACGATCGACGGCCAGACCTTCGGCTGGGACTGCGTCATCGCGGCGGGCACGGCATGGTTCCTCGACAATGGTGACGGCGCCGAGGGATACGACGGAACGTTGCGGGGCCACGGGATCTCGACGGCACCGCTGCATCTCGTTCGTGTCGATCTCACGACGAGCGAAGTCGCGCTGGTCGAGATCTGCGGCCTCCCCGGCGGCCTGATCGCGAACCCGCCCGTCGTCGACGAACGCCGCGGCATCGTCGTCGGTTACGACACCGGCAACGGCGTGATAGCAGGCTTCGACCTCGACACGCTCGAGCCGCGCTGGCGCCGAGACCAGAACCACGGCAGCCACCTCATCCTGTACGAGGACACTGGCGAGCTCGTCACGGGCGATCACGACGACGTCGTTGTAGTGGATATACCCACGGGGTACGAGCTCGCTCGAGCCTCGACCGGCGCGGGCATCCAGTCGGTCCTCTTCCCGTGCCCCGGCCTCGACCGCAGGTTCTATATCTGCACGTTCCTCACGATCAGCCGGGTCGACGTCATTCGCTGAAGCGCCGAGCGGCGCTTCTGAATTCCGACTTTCCAACGTGGCTACGAACGGATCGAGGACGTCGTGACTCGGCCGGGACGACCGGCTCCCCAATAGGCTCCCGCTGGCCCGGGTCCGCTGGCCGACGATACGGAGTCGAAGTACGTTCGTTGTGTGAGCGCGGCTCTTCCGGGCATGCCGGCGCCGCACGGGTTGGTCGATCGACTACGCCGGCGGATGGTGCGGCCGATGGAAGAACTGCTCTATTGCGACCCGTTTCCTGGCGAGCGATACGACGAGCCCGTCGGAGATATGGGTCTCTACGGTCCCGACAGCGTGACGTGGCGCGTACATGGCGATCCGTCGATGCTCGTAGGTGGCCTCGCCGGCGTGATGCTTGCGACACTGCATCCCGCGGCTATGGCCGTAGTCGCACAGCTTTCGCACTGGCAAGAGCAGCCGTTTCATCGACTGTCCCGGACGGCCTCGTACATCCGCGTCACGACATACGCGAGTGAACCCGTCGCGGACAGAGCCATCGAACAGGTCAAGGGCATCCACCGCAAGATGGTGGTCAATCTCGCGTCCCGCGTGCACGCGGCCAGCGATCCGGACTTGCTTTGCTGGGTGCACGTTGCCGAGGCGTCGTGCTTCCTCGGCGCATACCAACGGTACGGGCGTCAATCGCTGACCGGGGCAGAGGAGGACCGCTACTTCGCGGAGGTCGCGGTGGTCGCCCAGCGGCTCGGCGCCACAGGGGTGCCCGCGAGCCGCGACGGCGTTGCTGCGTACTTCGAGCGGCTGCGGCCGCTAGTACTCGACGGCACCGCTGCGGCGCTCGATAACGTCGCAAAACTCAGAACCCAGCGGTTCACCGCTCCTTCGATGAAACTGTTCTACCCGCTGGCATTCTCGGCTGCGATCGACTTGCTGCCGTCCTGGGCTCGCGACATGCTCCACCTCTCCGAGCAACCGGCGCTGACCGCGCGGGCGATGGGCGGCCTCGTCGCGTTCATGCGCCTCGCTCGCGGCGTTCCGCCCGTCATACAGGCCGCCAAGATTCGCTGCCGTTAGTCGTCAGCGTCGCGGATTGGCGGCATCAATGAGTGGTATGCGCGCATCACGTGAGCTTGGATCGACCTGCTCCCACCGTGGGCTCGGAGGATGCTTGGCGTCTCAGCGCGGGGCGCCGGTGTAGTGCCCGCCGGACGCGGCGTTCCTCCTCCTGTTGTCGCGGCGCAGCGCCGCCGTCGGGCTCGAATAGGCGCAGCGCCTGCTGCAGCGCAAGGCATGGCTGCCAGTGCACCACGTTGTCGTTGACCCACATATCCACACGGAAGGGGTTGTCACCTCCGACGGCCTTGATATCGTCCCGGCCCTCGACCGAGACCACCGACAGGTGCGGCGGGTCCTGGTCGAGCAGGGAGATCAGCGTGTGCACCCTGGCGTCAGATGCCGCGAGCGCGCGTCCTACCGATCGTCGGCCCCCGCGCGCGAGGCTCCGCCTCGCCCAGTGGACCTTGCGCTGCATCCAGCCGGGCTGCAGCTCCTTGGGCACCCCGGTCAGGAGTCGCTTCAAGGCTGCGAGTGTCAGCGTGAACGTCGGCGGCCGTGAATTTCGCTTGCGTCCGTCAGCGGTCGCGACGGTCACGCGTAGGTTCGCGGCGGCCCAGACCTTGGGCCAGCGAGGGAACACGCACCCGGCCTCGTGTTTGTGGACCGTATCCTCCGTCTCCCATGACGGCCAAGGGCAGTAACGCTCTTTGGCAGCGGGCGATCCCACGGGCTCTGCCCCAAGTATCGACACCTCTTGGACGCCCGGAAGGCTCGAGAGCCAGTGCACAACTCGCTGGAGCGCGGGCGAGTTCTGCCGATCCGCGATCACGCATACGCGGCTCGGGGAGCTTGGTGTGCAGGCTGCCAACCTCGGAAGCAGCTCGTCGAGCGACTTCGCCTGAAGCACGGTGGGTCGGCGCTTCGGTACGCGCGGGAAACGCAATTCCGGGGGTACATAGGCCCGATCGACGGAGGTGAGCCTTCGGACGAGTCGGTCGCGAGACGTTCTCGAGCCTGTCGAGGCGTTGCGCAGTTCGTCGGCGAAAATCGTGAACGTCTTCGTATGGTTGATTTCGGCGCCCGTGATAGCCCGTGCACAGCGGGCGATGTCGGCGACGGTGATACCGCTCGCCTGATTCCGAAGGACCAGGTCGTGTTGGTTGAGCGCCTTGGGCGTCTCGACCCATCCCGCTCGTGCCGCGTCGTTGCACGCAACATCGATTTCGTTGATAACTCTCCAGCCCAGCGCGGCCGCATACTCCAACTCTGCGGCAGTTCGAAAATACGACCCATCTTTGACACGTTTCAACGTACGCAGCGCCTGCCCTTGCACACGTGGTAGGTCGGCAACGACTTCGATGACGGTCTCAAGCGCCCGCGCGACCGGACCGCTCGGCTGACCGTGCATGTATGCCGCAACGAGTCCGAACGCTGCGCCCGTAAGTCGTGCCGGGCCCCTCTTGAACCGCGACGCGGCGCGGAATACGAACTTCGTGTGCAACGTCTCGTCGACCCACGCGTGGTGGAGCGCGTACGTGAGGACACGCCCGTGGTCGTGGTCGGCGAAGCGGGTGACGTGGCGGTCGGCGTACGACGTCGCCGGAATCGATTCGCGCATGAGCGCCATCGTGACCAACTTGCGCCGCGCGTCGTCCGCGTCCTCGCCAAGGAGGTCCCGAAGGCGCTCGACCGCCTCCCTCCGTACTTCGGACGTATTCCAAGCTTCGCGAGGATCCGAGAAACCCATGTCCTGATCGAGTTTGTCCGCGAGCTTTTCGACATCCTGCCAAGGCTCGTGGCGCGGCGTTTCTCTGGCCGCGCTCATGATTCCTCCCCTACGACGGTATTCGCGGATGGTCTATTCCACCTCGCACCCAACTGGGCGTGCGCTACGAGTCCTACGCCGCGGAGGCCATCTCTGCCGAAGTCGGACTCGAAGTCAGCCTCGACCCCGTCGACATGGCTCGGATAACTCGTAGTTGGTTGGAGGCGATCCACGACCTTCACCGTGCGCCTCGAGACGGCTTGAAATCGCGCCGCGATTTCGTCGTCGTCGTTGAGCGACCGGTGCCGGAGCTCGACGCCACGCAGCTCCGCCCAATCGGCGAGAGCCTGAGCGGCCGGCACGACCCACATTTCGTCGTCATAGACCGCCGCTTGGTCCACGAGCGGATCACTCATGACAACGGACTCTTCGAGTGTCGGCGACAGGTTGATGCCGCGCTGAGATACGCGTGCCTTGTCACTTCCCATCACACGCAGGTATCCGTCCCTGACTTCGGCCACTTCGGGTGTCTTGACCGGCTTTGTCATGCCAGGGCCGCGCACACACAGATCGCCCGTATTGTCGAAGGAGAGCTCCGCGTCCGGAAGGAGCGGCCCGAGCGTCGCGAACTTGTAGGCTCCCGGCCTGTTCGTGCAGACCAGCCCGCCCGCGTCGGCATGGCCGTAGCCTTCGTAGATCGGTCGCCCAATCGCGTGGAAGAAGAGCGCGGTCGCGGCATCCATCGGGGCGAACGCCGACGTAAACGTGCAGCTGTTTCTGCCGAGGCGGGCGCGGATCGCAGCCTGGACCCGCCACTTCGACAACTCGGAGTACCCGAGCAGCGGTCGTGGCAACCAATTCTGCCACTTGCTCTGCGCGCGCATTCGAACAGCCGTGCCTTGCAGCATCGATGCTTGCGCATTGTCGAGCGCGACGCGGGGTGCGCCATCGGAACTCTTGCCGGCGAGCAGGCACGCGCGCAGATGCTCGAACACGCGTGAGGATCCCGCGAACACCGTTGCGCCGCTGGTGCGCAGGTCCGCGATCAGGTTCGCGTACCCCCGGCCTACGTATGTGGGCATCGCGAGGTGCACACCTCCATAGACGGCTTGCACCCGCTCGTAGACGTGCGCCCAGGGCAGAACGGAGTACCGCTTGTCCATCGGCCTGTAGCTGAATGCGTCGGCGACCGCACGACACTGCGCGGCGACGACACCATGCGTTAGGCGCACGATTGGGAGTTCGTTTCCTTGCGCCGCGTCGTCTGGAAACGCGACCGCTGTCGTGTCGTCAGCGATCGTCTCCAGCCGCCTCGTGACGGCCGCCACCACGCCGCCGTGGCCGCGAAGCCGTGTGATCGCGTCTTCGACTTTGCCGGCGATCACGCTGTGACTCTCCAGCACAGTCTCGTCGGACGTGAATATGAGAAACGGATCTGTGGCCGTGATGACGAGCTGAGTCTGGGTCGAATCGGCGTGGCGGTAGACCGGCACGACGAAGTCGCCGATGCTCTGCGCGGCCAGGTCGAGCACGAGCGACGCTTGATCGTTGCCGCTCTGCACGACAATGGGGCGCCCATCTCCGCCACCTTCGGCTAGAAGGCCCGCGGCCGCTGCGAGCACCCGCTCGGCGAGTTGCCGCCAAGAGAGTCGCTCCCAGCCGTTCGAACTCTTGAAGGCAAACGCCAACCCGTCGGGAACGTCTCGCGCGTTACGCATCAACGCGACTGGCACGGTCGGCGCTGCTGGCAGGTCGCGACCTTCCATCACCCCTCCTCCGTTCCCGTACCACCTTGTCGTGGAGTTGCCCCGAGGGCTCGCGTCTGCGCGACACGGCCGCTCGCTTCGATTCGACGAGAGTCGTGGAGGATGCGGTCGAGATCCCCACGGGCCACTGCTGCGTACGCGAGAGCGTGCCAGTCCTCGTAACGACTCAACGCCCGGCCGAGATGGGTAGCAGCGTCAGCGTCATGGCCAAGTGTCTCGGCCAAGAGACCGAGCATGTGCTCGGCGTTTCCGAAGAACGCCACGCCCGCACTCACGCAGTTGTGCGTGGAGTACGGCGCGATGAGCTCGTACAGTTCGCGGGCGATGTCGCGCTCACCGAGCGCATGCGCCGACATGACGGAGCCGACGACGATCGGCCACCACTCGAGGTCCTTGGGCAGATGGGCCCAGCCATCCGACGCAAGGCGGCCGAGGAGCGCGCGTGACTCGTCGACCTGTCCCATTTCAGCCTCGATCCACGCGAGTGCGCTCGAGAACGTCGGCCGGTCGGGATTCTTACGGACCAACGCTGCGACAACGTCGCGGTCGTCAGCGAGACGGCCCTGTAGCCAATGCCGCTGAAAGCGCTGTGTTCCATACGCCGTGAGTGCCTGCACCTGGTGGCTGTCGAGGTGGATCCGCAGGGCCTGCTCGGACAAATGCTCTGCGGCGTCGAAGTCACCCGCGAGACAGGCCGCGAGCGACGCATAGACGGTTGCACTCCAGATGTGCGCGGGGTGACGCAACTCCGTGGCGAGCGCGCGCACTGAGGACGCGGTATGCCTCGCTTCGACCGCTGGCCCGACCTCGAGTAGAGCGTGCATGCGGGACTGCAGGCCGTTGAGAGCGAGCTCGTCATCGTGCAAGTCGCGCGCAATGGCGATTATCTCGTTCCCGTCGCTCAAACGATCATGTGCGTCGTCGGGGCCGAACAGCGCCCAACAGCGGTCGTGGAGCGCTTCTGCAAGCAGCCGTCGGTCGCCGAGTCGGCGGGCCGCCGCGACGGCGTCGTCAGCGAGTTGCTGACGACGCTCGCGCGAACCGCTGCGGTACAACCAAAGGGCAAGCCTGCTGCGACAACGCACCGACTCTGGCGAGTCGGAGTGTCCGACGGCTCGGAGATCGTGTTCGAGCATTTCTACGGCTCGCGCATCATCGACGTTGCTTGCGAGCGGCACCGCGCCTCCGTACGCGAGCGAGGCCCTCACGGCAACCGACGACGCGCCACATCCGAGCGCACAGTCGAACGCGGAAGCGAATGCCTGCTTCGCTTGTTCCGCGCGCCCTGCACGGTTGAGCGCGTCACCGAGTCGAACGTACAGCTCAGCCACGACCGTCGGGTCCCGCGACCGAAGCATCTGCAGGAATGCCAGCGCTCGCTCGAAATGCGTCGCGGCCGCTTCGTATGCAAGTCCCGCGAGCTCCTGCTCGGCGGCGAGGAGCGCCGCGAGGAGCGCGACGGCGGCGTCGTGAGCACCGAGCTCCGCCGCCTCGCCGAAGTGGTGCGCGAGGTCTCCCACGACTGGAGTCGGATCGTCGCACGCCTCTCCAAGTAACGCGAGCGCGACGGATCGGTGGAGGCGAGCACGTTCGCTGGGGCTGAGCATCGCGATTGCCGCGCGGCGCCACAGCTCGTGGGCGAAGCGATAGGTGTCGCCACCATGGGCAAGCACGACGCGATGCTCCAGCAGCTGCGACAACGCGCCGACCGCAGCGGCGTCGTCGGTCCCTGCTACGTCAGCCGCGACGGTCAGCCGGAACTCGTCGCCCGCGACGGCCGCGGCGGACAGCAGGCGCGACGTCGGCTCGACGAGCGTGAGAAGCCGACGTTCGAACAGCTCTCGCACAAGGACTGGCGGATTCCGCACGACATCTTCAAATGCAGCATGGTCGCACTCGTCATCGCCGCCCGTAGCGACCTCTTCGACGAACTGCCGCGCGAGCTGGGTGACGAATAGCGGATTGCCCTGGGTGACCTGCCACAGCTGGTCGACGAACCCCGCTGCGTCGACGTTCGGATACTGGGTCGTGACCAGGTGGCGAACATCTTCGCGCTTCAGTCCGTTGAGTGAAACGCGCTGGATCGGTACTCCGCGTCCGAGTTCCTCCATGAGCTCGCGAAGAACACGACGCTGCTCGGGCAGATCGTCCTGCGCCGTTGCGACGATCGTGAGTGCGGCGGGCTCGAGGCTGCGGAGCGCGTGGCGCAGTAACAGCCGGGTCGGCTCGTCGGCGCGGTGCAGATCGTCCACGATGAACCAAAGCGGACGCAGGTTGCTCACGTCGGCAAACGCGCACCGCACGGATTCGAACAGCCGGTAGCGTTCGGAGTCGCCCGTGATAGCGGGTTGGAGCTGCTCGCCGAGGCGAGATCCGAAAGGGACGGACAGCAGACCGAGCATTGGTGCGAGCGGCCCGCCGACCATGGTGAGCATGTCATCGGGCAACGTTCGAGCCAGGTAGTCCAACGCTTCGGCGAACGGCTGAAACGGGCGCACGGGTCCGCTCTCGCACCGACCGAACAGGACGAGGGCGCCCCGTCGATCTACCTCGACCGCCACTTCCCCGGCGAGGCGCGTCTTGCCGATACCTGAGGATCCGGACACGAGCACGAGCCGCGTTCGGGGCTCGGCGTCGCAGATGGACATGATCGTTGCGAGTTCGGAGTTCCGACCGACGAAGCGCAGGTCGTCGTCACGGCGCAGCCATCGAAGATCCGACCGGAGCGTGTGAGGCTCATCTGTGCGGCCGTCGGCGGAGAGTCTCGGGACGAACGGCCGACGCCGCGTCCGGTCCTCACCGAAAAGCTCACCTCGTGCGCGCTCCCACACGTCGAGCAGTGACGCCCGCTGGAGGCCGAGCACCTCTTCGTACTCGCGCACGATGTCGGCGGGGGCAAACCGATGACCCCGTTCGTAGTCCCAAAGGTTGCTGTGGGACCGCTGCAGCCTGCGGGCGAGCTCGCGCAGCGAGAGACCTGCCGCCTCACGCCTCAGGCGCAAGGCGGCACCCATTGCTAGCTCCGGTCGAGCGTCCGTCGAAGGATCGCGGCCCATTCCCACCCACCGACCGCCTGCTTAGGTCGCGCATGAACGGTACCGGACGTAGTCGCCTCGCAACAGGGTGCATTCCGGTGGGCATTGTTCGGTCTTGGCACCGAACACCCCGCCGCCCGCGGATGATCGACCTGCCGCAAAAAGGAGAACGTAGCCAGAGGCAGGGGGAATACGGCGATGGAGCTTTGGAAGGACGCCAAAATGGTGGGCTTGGCTCTCATGTTCACCGACATTGTCGGGTCGACCGAGCTCGTGTCCGAGCTGGGCGATGGCGCGTGGTCCGCAATTCTCTCGCGTCATGACGATCTCCTTCGCGACCATTTCCGCACGCATGGCGGCTACGAAGTTCGCCACCTGGGTGATGGCTTCTTTACAGTGTTCGGCGAAGCCCGCCCCGCGGTCGCCTGCGCGGTTGCGATCCAACGCCGCCTCGCGCACCAGACCGGCGGCGTTCCGCTGCGTGTACGCATCGCCGTACATCGCAGCGACGTCATTCGACACGGCAACAATTACCTCGGCCGCGGAGTGCACGAGGCCGCAAGGATGGCTGCGATCGCACGCGGTGGCGAGATCGTCGTGAGCGCGGCGACGCTGACCGCAGCGACCGTGGCATTCCCAGCGTTGGCGTCTCGCCCCGTTACGCTGCGGGGGCTGCCCGAACCTGTCGACGTCGTGCGCATCAGCCCGGGCAGCCCGCGTGACCGATGCCGTGGCGAGGCGCGCTACGGCCGGTTCAGCAACATCCCCGCACGCATGTGGCCGCAGACGCGCTCCGCTGTTCCTCGCAAAGACGTTCGTCCGCCAGGGTTGGGACCGGCTGAACCGGTGATGTCCAGAACAGCGCCGAACAAGTAGCCGCCTGCCACGCACTCCTCCGCTGCTGCCAGACGAATAGGCCCAGACGGAACCGAACGACCAGTCCCGCCCAATTGCAGGTCGCCAACTCGTGACCTAGTCATCGACGACCAGATACGAGAGAACGCGGGGGTTTGGCCGAGCCGTCGCACGCACCGGGCCAATCCGTCGATCGGCGGTCCCGGCTCCCACTGGATTTCGTCTGGACATCCAAGGCGGGAATCCTGGTGGCCGCACCTTGATCCGCACGTCCCGTTGACGTCGAATGGCTCGCAACACGAGCGTCGCCGAGACAGGAGCGAGACATGGCAGAGGTCGCGGATGTGATCGTGGTGGGCGGGGGCATCGCCGGTGGGTCGCTGGCGTACGCGCTCGCCCAGGCCGGGCTGGGCGTCACCGTGCTCGAGGCGAGTATCGAGTACGAGGACCGTGTGCGCGGCGAGAGCATGGTGCCCTGGGGTGTGAAGGAAGCGCGCGAGCTCGGGGTCGAAGACACACTCCTGCGCAAGGGCGCGCATGTGGCCGGCACCTGGATGCAGTACTTCGAGGGCATCGGCGAGGCTGGCGCGATCCCGGTCGGGATGGTGGTGCCCGGCGTCACCGGCAGCCTGAACCTCCGCCACCCCGACGCGTGCCAGGCGCTCGTCGACGATGCTGCCGCGGCCGGCGCCACCATCGTGCGCGGCGCGCGCGACATCGAGCTGCGGCCCGGGCCGTCGCCCGAGCTCAGTTACACGACCAACGGTGAGCGTCAGGACATCCGGGCGCAGCTCGTCGTCGGTGCCGACGGTCGTGCGTCGACGGTTCGCAAGCAGGCCGGGATCGAGCTCAACCATGCCGAGCCGATGAACTACATCGCGGGCCTGCTCCTCGACGACCTGGAGATGCCCGACGACGTGGATGCGATCGGCGGCGAGGGCGACCTCATGTTTGTGCTCTTCCACCAGGGCGACGGTCGAGCCCGCGCCTATCTGATCCCCGGCCTCTCGGGCCAGCACCGCTTCGCCGGACGCGAGGCCACGCAGAACTTCCTCGACGCCTGGGACTTCGACTGCTTCCCGTACAGCAAGAGCATCGCCGCGGGAACGCCGGCCGGCCCGTGCAAGACCTATCCCGGCGACGACACCTGGACTGCCTCTCCCTACGTGCCCGGCGTCGTCCTCATCGGCGACGCGGCCGGGCACAACGACCCGATCATCGGCCAGGGCCTGTCGATCGCGATGCGCGACGCCCGCATGGTGCGCGACCTCGTGGTCGACGGCGCCCGTTCACCGGATGCGTTCGCGTCGTACGGCGCCGAACGAGTGGCGCGCATGAAGCGTCTGCGCTTCATCGCCGACGTGATGTCGGTCGCGAACAGCGAGGACGCCGCGAACCGCAGAGCGCGCCGCGACCTCTTCGCGAGCATGCTGGCGAACCAGGATCCGCGGTTCCTGACGCTGCTCATCGGCGCGTTCGCCGAACCGATGAGCGTCACCGACGATCAGATCGACGATTCGCTGCTCGCGTTCATCCGCGCCGCCTGAACCGACGTCTCCGTGCCGGTCCACATCTTCCTGACCGTCGCGGACGTGTCGCGCTCGCTGAACTTCTATCGCGAGTGGATGGGCTTCGGGGCCGAAGACCGCCGCTTCTCCGACGGCACGGTGTTCGTCCGCGACGGTGAGGGCACGGACCTCGCGTTGCGCGAGGGCCCATGGGCACCTTCACCCGCCGACACGTTCCATTTCGGGTTCCGCCGTGACAGCCCCGAGGCGGTGAGGGAACTGCGCGCCCGGCTCGTGCTCGCGGGCGTCGACATTCTCGAGTTCGAGGACGACGCCCGCGTCGTGACCGTCAAGGTCCGCGACCCGGACGGATACTGCGTCGAGGTGTACTGGGAAGCCGGCTGAATTCGGCACATTCCCCGGCAGAGAATGAGCCGGCGCCGCGCCTACGCTGAATCGGTCGCCGTTCGAGGAGGTCGCCGTGGCCGGCAGTGTCGAACCCGTCCCGGAGCGCCTGCACACCGTCACTCCACGGCTCGTGTTCGACGGCCAGGCCGTCGCCGCGATCCAGTTCTATGCCGACGCGTTCGGTGCCGAGGCGCTCGACGAACCGTTTCTCGACCCCGACGGCAGGGTCGTGCACTCCGAGGTGCGCATCGGCGACTCGGTCGTGTTCCTCACCGACGAAGGTTCCGACGGACACGGTGTCGCGCCGTCGTCCGTGGGCGGGCGCGTGAGCGCCCTCATGGCACTCAACGTCCCCGACGTCGATCCGCTGTGGGAGCGCGCCGTCGCCGCGGGTTGCGACGTGGTGTACCCGTTGGCCGACCAGTTCTACGGCGACCGCGGCGGCCGTCTTCGCGACCCGTTCGGACACCAGTGGATGCTCACCACCCACATCGAGGACGTCGACCGCGACGAGATCGACCGGCGCATGCGCGCGTGGTCGGACCAAGACGCCTAATCTTGTAACCCGCGTCGCGACGACATCGCGACGCGCTGTAGTTCCGGCCATGCGAACACTGCCGCCGGTGCGAACAACACGATGGCGATCGCCCACGACACCGGGCCGTGCAGCGCGACGTACGCGGTGGTGGAGAGGTTGAGTGCCATCACCGTTGACACCGTTGCCGACACGATCTGCTCGCCGCCCCACAGCACGGAGCCGGCCCGGCACAGTCGCAGCACGCGCCGGTCGCCGACGTCGAGCGCAGCCGCCGGGAACAGATCGCATGCAAAGCGGGCTGCGAGAGGCCGGCGCGTGAAGCCTGACGCCACGTAGACCAGGCCCATCGCCGCGGTCGCCGCCGACGGCACGAGGAAGAACGCGTGGCCGGAGCGCGTCGTCAACCACACCAGCGCGCGCACCGCCAGCATCGCGGCTCCGAGCACCAGCAGCCCCGGAACTGGCCGCCGCCGCACGCGATGCGCCACCAGGCAACCGGTCTCCCACGCCAACGCGGCCGCCACTCCTCCAGCGAAGCCAAGCAGTGCCCGGCCGCCGAGGAAGCACGCGCCCGGGCCCACGACCAGCGTCAACGCGTGCGGCGCGCTCCCCCGCACGACGGCCAGTGCCCCACCGGTGCCTCCATGCATCGTCGCCGTCTGCCCGTCCATCGCGGCCTCCGCACGCTCGTGGCCGAGTGTGCGCGCCGGGCCGGCCCCGCGACGAGACGGCCAACGACCCCTTCGTCACGTCAGTCATTCGGCCGTCCCAACGGCGGAATTACCCACGCCCGCGCGGCCGCTCTACCCGCACGCGAATTGGGTCGTTGGGCGTCTCGTTGACGGCCCTCGAGAAGCGCACAGTCGAGGTGTCACGCGAACCGTCGAGCGGCCCGGCCGCTCATGACGACAGGGAGCAGCCATGAACGGACGGACCACTCAACGCAGGCAAGGAACTCGCCGCGGTCGCTCGTTCGCGCGGCGTGCGCTCGCGACCGCGACCGTCGGCACCATGTCGTGGCTCGCGGTTGGCACCGCGACCGCGCACGCGGCGACGGCACCGGCACCGTTGGCCGCGCCGACGATCGCGCAGCGCGTCGAACCGGCGGTCGAGCTCATCGAGACCGACGTCAGCGGCAGCATCACCTACTACGACGTCACCCTCGACACGAACGCGCTGCTCGCGTGGGCCCAGAACGACCCGGGCGTGCAAGGTGTCGCCAGCCCGCAGGACGCGACACGCCTGCTCGTCAAGGAGCTCACCGCGCACCCGGGCGCGTACCTGCAGCGCGGCAGGGGCACGACGCTCCAGGACGAGCTCGTCTACGACGGGTCCGGATTCAACGTGACGCCCGACGGATACATCGTGACCAACGCTCACGTCGCCACCGTCAGCAAGAGCGAGGCCGTCAACGGGTTCGTGCACGACACGCTGAAGCCGGCCGTCAACACGATCACGCAGAGCATGGAGCAGCAGCTCGCGTCGCTCACGTGGAACGGCACGGCGCTGCAGGTTCCCGACGACCAATCCCAAGCCGTCCAGGACCTGGTGCTCGGCTACATCCAGGCGACGGCCGAAGTCGGCAACATCTCGACGACGGTGTACGCCGGTGGAGGCCCGAACATGTCGCGCAACCTGGTGCACAAGGGTCAGGTCGCGCGGGTCGTCGCGTCCGGTGACATGTTCCCCGGCAAGGACGTCGCGATCCTCAAGATCGAGGCTGACAACCTGCCGACCGTCCCGCTCGGCGACGACACCCTCTTGCAGACGGGTGACACGGTGTACGCGCTCGGCTACCCCGGCGACGCGACGTTCGATCCGAGCATCGTCGCCGACACCGTCACCGCGCAGCCGACACTGAGCAACGGCACCGTCTCGAACCGCCTGCAGTCGAGCAAGGCGAACTACCAGTACATCGAGAACACCGCGACCATCAACCACGGCAACAGCGGCGGCGCACTGGTCGACGCGCAGGGGCACGTGGTCGGCATCACGACCGCGTCCGATTCGTCGACGGAGCAGGGCAACGGCGTGAACGGCGGCAAGTTCTTCTACGCCGTGCCGATATCGGTGGTGAACGACTTCCTCACCGCCAACCACGTGCGGCCGGCGGGCAGCCCCGACCAGGCGATGTACGACAAGGCCGTCGACCTGATGTCGCAGTCGCACTACAAGGCTGCTCTCGACCAGCTCCGTACCGCCCGGTCCGACGGCTACAACAGCCCGTACCTCGCGCAGCAGATGGACCGTGCGAACGCGGCGATCGCCGCGCACCGTGACGTGCCGCTCCCGAGCGGTTCGTCGTCGATGCTCCCCATCGCCGGCGGTATCGGTGCCGCGGTCGCGTTGGCGGCGGTCGGGTTCATCATTGCCGGACGGCGTCGTTCCGGACGGACAGCACCGCAACCCACGTTCCCGACCACGATGACGGGTGCGACGTGGCAGCCGTACGAGCCCGCGCCGACCGAGCCGGTCGGGACGGTGTCGCCGGTTGCGACGGTTGCGCAGCACTCCGAGCCGGCGGCGGCGTGGGGCCCGATGCCTGTTTCGGCCCCGGCTTCGGTTCCCGCATCCGTTCCCGCTTCTGCTCCGGCGGGTGGCAACGACGGTTTCGACCCCCGGCTCTGGTGAGCCGGGGCGTCGAACCGTCGACCCGCGACCCCTCGACCATCCGGTGTGCGTGAAGACGCACCCGCGACGAAGGAGCCCAGGATGATGCAGTTGGCCGTCACCGTCGCCGGCGAGAGCCGGCTCTTCTCCCCCGGTCAGGTCGTGACGATCGGCCGGCACCCCGAGTCCACCATCGTGCTCACCGACCCGTCGATCGCCCCGGCCCACGCGTTCCTGAGTCACGAACGAAGCGGTTGGGTCCTGCACGACCGCAGCAACGGCGCAACGTTCGTGCACGACACACGTATCACGAGCATGCCGGTACGCGCGCAGAGTCTGATCGCCTTCGGATCGCCCGGCGGACCGCAGGTCTCGGTGCTCCCTGTTGCGAGTGAAAACGGGTTCGGCAACGTGCCCGACCTCGGCCGGATGAGCGGCAACGGCAACGGCGCCGCTTCTGCTCCGACGAACACCGGAGGCGGCGTGGACACCCGTTCGATCACCGAGTCGCTGGCGTCGATCGCGAAGTCCGCACCGCCGCTCTCGGTCGTGTTGCCGTTGAAGGCGTGGTGGGACAGCAAGGATTGGCAGAAGGGCTACCCGTTGCTGTTCCTCACGTTCGGGATCGCACCGTGGTTCATCCTCCACGGCGTCACCGAGACCACGAGTCTCAGCGCGGTCGCATGGAGCTTCTCGGCCTACTTCGCCGCGCTGTGGGCGCTCGTGATGTGGGCGCTCGTGCGGCCGGGCAAGGTGCCGATGGACCTCTTCGCGAAGGTCGCGATCGCCAGCGCCGCCATCGGCGTGCCCATCGCGGTCGCGCTCGAGAAGAACTACGGCAACACCTCGAGCCTGTGGGACTGGACCGTCGGCGTCGGGTTCGCCGAGGAGCTCGCCAAGGCGCTGCCCGTGTTCGTGTTCATGTTCCTCGGCCAGAAGAAGTACACGACCCGCATGTACCTCTACATGGGAACCGTGAGCGGGCTCGCGTTCGGTGCACTCGAGGCCGTCAACTACACGAAGCTGGCCGCTTCCGGGAACCCCAGCGCGACGAGCTTCATGACGAGCGTGCAGTGGAGGCTCCTCACCGACGGCCTGTTCCACGCCTGCGCAGCCGGGATCTCCTGTTACTTCATCGGCCTCGCGGTCTCGAACCCGCGGTGGCGGGTGCAGCTGATCGGTTTCGGCCTCGCGCTCGTGTCAGTGATCCACGGGATCAACGACCGCTACTCCGACGGTTGGCTGCAGGTCGGGGTCGCCGCGGCGTTGCTGTTCGTCTTCATCGGCTACGTGATGACGGGCGACAAGATCGAGCACGAAGTCGCCGAGCTCGCCCCGCAACCCGAACCGGCGCCCGCACCGGTTGGCGTCACCGCACGAGCAAGCTGATCACGCTCCACCCGGACTCAGTTGGGACGCTCGCTACCGATCTTTGCGGTGCGAGCGTCCCAACCGCGCGAGGAAGGTGTGCGCCTGGGGCTTCAGTCGACGAGCTGGGTGACGAGTGAGCGCAGGGCGGCCCAGGTCTCGGGGCCCGGTGCGCATCGCATGGTGACCACCACGTGGTCCTCGGCGACCTCGACGTCGACCGCGAACGCCTCGACGACGGAGTCACCGTCGACGGTGTCCTCGTCGGTGTGGTGGTCGTCGGTGTGCACGCGAACCCGGGCCCGCTCGCCCGCGGCGGCAGCCGCCAGACCGGCCGACTCCGCGGCGCGTCGCAACCCGGCGGCGAGCAACGCCGTCGGCGCGTCGATGCGCATCGGCTCGGAGGCCCAACACTCGTACACTCCGCTCAGGATGCGGACCAGCGTGCGGCCGCGCAACGGCCGAATTACCCCATTCACGGTCGATGACGCGTCACGCCGGGCGGAGCGGGCGTTGCTCGGCGTGTTCCTCTCCATGCGGGCGTACCACCTCGTGGCCGGCCTCGTGTCGATGCGACTCGACCGCCACCGGTTCCGGCGTCCACGTCTCGGAGACGCGGCCTGGTTGCTCGTCGCCGCGGAGTCGTGGTGGCTCGCACGCCGGACGCTGCGCCGCGGCGCGTACGACGAGCCGTCCACCGTCACCGTCGACACGCTGACGGGCTGCGCGGGCCTCGCCGCCTGCGCGCTCGCGGCCCGGGCCGACGAGCAGTTCGGCTCCGTGAACTGGATGTTCCCGCTGACGCTCCTCAGCGCGGTGGGCACGTCCGGCGGATACGAGCGCCGCAGACAGTCGACCGCCGCCGTCGGCGCGCTCGCGCTCACCTACGCAGTCGCAAGCGGCTCACAGGCGTCGACGTCGCGGCGGGCCGCGCTGTTCGGGGTCTCGCAGTACGCGGGCTGCCTGGTGGCCGGCGACATCATCGTGCGCCGGTTACGTCGCAACGCAGCGGCGATCGCGACAGCACGGCGCGAAGCCGTCGAACGCGCGGCACGCGTCGCAGAGGAACGCGAGCGCAGCCGCCTCCAACAGGAGCTGCACACAGGCGCGCTGCACGCGCTCGAAGAACTGCGCGAGCTGTGGCCGGTCGATCCGGGCGCGGCCCGACTCGTCGCCCGCCGTGAGGCCATTCGGCTGCGGCGCGCGCTGCGCGGCGGCCGCGATGGCAACGGCCGGACCGGCTTGGCGCAGCGGGTCGACGACGTCGTGCGCACGCTGGCCGCCGAAGGCCTGCGAGCCGAGATCGTCATCGACGAGATCGAACAGGAACCGGCCGACGACGCGGCAGTCGCACTCGCGAGCGCGCTCGAGACAGCGTTGCGCAACGTGATCGCCCACGCGGGCACGACGAGTGCGGTCGTGCGCGTGGCCGAGCTCGACGACGCGATCGAAGTCACGGTGCGCGATCGCGGCCGCGGCACCGACCGGCCCGTACCACCCCCGCGGGTTGTCAAGTTCGTCAAAGCCGCCGGCGGCGACGTGCGCTGGTGGTCGGGACCAGGCGCGGGGACCCGGGTCACGATGCGGGTCCCGAGATGACCGCGACCGCAGCGGTGCGCGACAACGATGACCGCGGCGAGGCGCTCGCCCGTCTCGACCAGACCTTCACCCTCGCGGTGCTCGCGGGCCGGGCCATCACGCTCGCGCAGGTGCTCGGTGTCACCCGTGCAGTCAGCCGGCGGGTCACCCACCGCTCGGTGTTGCGCGCCGGTGTCGCGGCGATCACCGCCCACTCCGTCTGGGCCGGCGTGCGCGGCGTACGCCGGCGCACGGTGCGCGACCCGAAACTCGCGTGGAGCGATTGCGCCGCACAGCTCGTCGCCTTGCTCACCGAAGCTGCGAGCTGGGGTGCGCGCGCGATGCCTCCGGAGCCCCGATGGTCGGAGACGTTCGGCGTGGTCGTAGCGGGGTGGCTGCCCTTCGAGGCCGGGATCGGCGGTGCGCAATGGGTGTCGCTGACGTCGTGGATCGCGACCTACCTCTCGACGACCGGCGACCGGTCACCCTGGCGCACCGGCGGATCCGTGCGCGGCCAGCGCATCAACGAGTCCGCCGCGCAGGTCGCGTTCACGGTGGTGGGCGAGACGTTCGCGCGCTACCTCGTCACCCAGGCACGCGAGCTCGACGACGCGCGGGCCGAGGCCGTCGAGCAAGGTGAGCGTCTCGCGACCGAGCGCGAACGGCAACGGCAGCACCGCGTGATCCATGACTCGGCCCTCCAGGTCTTCGAGGCGGTCGCCGGAGGGTGGGAGCTGAACGACGACGTGCTCATCCATCGCATCGAGTACGAGACGGCACGGTTGCGGGCCGTGCTCGGCGAGCGTCCGATGCCCGACGACGAGGCGTACGCGACGCTCGATGCAGCCTTGCACGGCCTCGCCGGCGAGCTCGCGCTGCTCGGCCTCGAGGTGGACATCAGAAGCGACGCCGCGACACTCGCCGCGCGCGCCGACACGATCGAGGCGCTGCGCGGCGCTACGCACGAGGCCTTGATCAACGTGCACAAACACGCCGGCGTGGTGCGAGCCACGGTGCACGTCACACGCACCGACGACGGCATCGAGTTGGCCGTCGTCGACGAGGGCCGGGGCTTCGACGTCGCGACCGCGCCACGGGGCTTCGGCCTCGCCGGGTCAATCGAAGCCCCGCTCCGGGAAGTCGGGGGCCGCGCTACGGTGCGCTCTGCACCAGGCGAGGGAACGCAGGTGAGGTTGTGGGTGCCGGAGTGATCACCGTCGCCGTCGTCGACGACCATCCGGTGTACCGGCAGGGGCTGGCGCACGCGGTCGACGCGAGCGCGGCGCTGAACCTGGAGTGCGCGGTCGACTCCGTCGAGGAGCTCGAACGCCGCGGCGTCACGCCGAACGTCGTCGTGCTCGATCTCGGGCTGAAGGGCGTCTCGGGTGCGGACGCGGTACGCCGGGTCTGCGACCTCGGCGCCACGGTGCTCGTCGTGTCGGCCGAGGGAGCGCAGAAGGACGTCGTCGACGCGATCGGGGCCGGCGCGAGCGGTTACCTCACGAAGAGCTCCGAGCCGGAGGAGATCACGAACGCGATCCAGGTCGTCGCGGCCGGCGACACATACGTGTCACCCACACTCGCCGCCTTCCTCCTGCGAGCGGCCAAGGCCGACGACCGGGCGAGCCCGTTCGCGCTCAGTGACCGCGAACGCGAGATCCTGGCGCTCGTCGCCGCAGGCGAGCGCGATGCGGACATCGCCGATCAGCTGTTCATCTCGGTACGCACGGTGCGCTCGCACCTCGACCGCATCCGCGACAAGACGGGCCGGCGCCGCCGGGCCGATCTCACCCGCCTCGCCGTGGCGGAAGGCATCGTCCCGTCCGAAGACGCCCGCGACGCCTGACCCCGGTTCGCCATGGGGCCGCGCAAGAGGCCGACGCGGCAGGCACCAGCCCCGGTCGCTCTGGCGCACGGTCGTGCGCGCCGGTATAACGGCATCCATCGCCAGCACGGGAGGTGGGTCCTTGTTCCCGTCCTCGTTCGACTATGTCGCCGCTCGATCGGTCGAGG
>JAMXLJ010000145.1 GCA_024281095.1 Acidimicrobiia bacterium
TTCAGCGCCGCGAAGCAAACCGTCCGGTGGGCCCGCAGCGCAAGCCCCTTGACCGACCCCGTGAGCCCGTCGACCCCGGACGGGATGTCGACCGCGACGACGGGCAGTCCTGCCTGCGCGAACGCGCGGGCCACGAATGCCGCGTCCCCTTCGAGCGCGCCGCGAAAGCCGGTGCCGTACATCGCATCGATCGCTACGTCGGCGCGGCCCAACGCGCGCTCGATCGCCCGCTCGTCGACGCCGAAGGCGAGCTCGAAAACCTCGACGCGCATCCCGCGGGAGCGCAGCACGCGCGCCGCGACGAGTCCGTCGCCGCCGTTGTTCCCCTTGCCGCACACGACGACCGCATGCTTTGCGTAGGCGCCACCCGCGGTTCGTCGCGTCGCGCGCGCCACGGCCCGGCCGGCCCGTTCCATCAGCACCTCGACCGGCGTGCCCGCGCTGACGGTGCGCCGGTCGGCCTCGCCCATTTCGGCCGGCGTCAGGACCGGCTTCATCAGGCCAGCGCGAGCGCGACCGCGATCGCAGTCGCGTCGGTGTGCGAGAGCGACAGCTGCCACGAGTCCACGCCGCGCGCGGCCGCGAGCTGCGCGGCCTTGCCCCGGAGCGCGAGGCTCGGCGCGCCGCTCGGTGCCCGCACCACCTCGACGTCGCGGAACGCGAACTTCCACAAGCCGACGCCGAGCGCCTTCATCACCGCTTCCTTGGCCGCGAACCGGGCTGCGAACCTCGGCGCGGGATCGCGGTGACGCTGCGCATACCGACGCTCGTCGTCGCTGAACAACCGCTCCGTGAAACGCTCGCCCCGCCGCGTCATCGCGAGCCGAAACCGCTCGATCTCCACGAGGTCGGTCCCGAGCCCGATCACGGTGTTCATTGTGGAGTCACGGGCCGGTTCGCCAGTGCTCCGCGAGCACCGCGACGGGACGAGTGAGCAACTCGGCGACCTCGATGTCGCCGAGCACGGCATCGGCGAACGCCGGCTCGACCTCGGTGACGGCACCCTTCAACGCCGCGTACCGGTGCCGGTAGCCCATGAGCACCGCGCGCGCGACGTCGGGCGAGAGCCGCGAACGGAAGCGCACGTGCAGCAGCGTCATGCCGATCGTCTGGTTGCCCTTCACTTCCGGGACGAGGATCACGGTCCTTCCATCGTTGCGTCCGACCGCGACCGTCACCTCACGCTCCACCGCCGCAAGCTGCTTCGTACCGCGCAGGCGCGGGTCGGTGTCGGTACGCGACCGCAGTCGCGCGCCCAGACCACCCCGGTCGACGACGTGGATCGTCGCGTCGTCGCGCAACGGGTCACCCTCGATGCGGTACCGGGTGAAGCCGACGACCTGCTCGACGGCGGCGTCGAGATCCACGAGCGTCCGCAGTGTGCGGTACGTCATGCTGTCGCGGGCAACTCCTGCACCCAGCACCTCCTGCACCAGCGGGGCCCGCAACAACGTCTCATCGGAGCGAGAGATCCCGACCGTCACGGTCTTCGCCTGGTGCTTGATCGCATCGATGGGTCGCGTCAGCTCCTCGATCGCGCGCGTGAGCGCGGCCGTGAGGTCGTCGATCATGGTGCTCGGCGTCCCGACCTTCCCGAACTCGACCTGATAGGCGTCGAGGGGCAGAACGCCGGTCGCGTAGCGCAACAGACCCGACAGGCGCACCGCGGTCGCGGCCTCGAGCGCACCGTCGTACCCGCCGTTGCGCAACACGTCGAAGAACCGCGCCGCGGGTGACGCGAGCGACGACGCGAGACGCGCGAGCACGTCGTCGTCGGTGCCGCCATCCTCCGCGACGGCCTCGATCGCGGCGCGCGCTTCGCGCAGCGGCCGGGCGGAGAGATCGATCGCGAGTGCGGCTTCGTACCCGAAGAGGTGGCCGGCCATTGCCGAGAGCACGAACGCCAGCACCGGGTGCACCGGAGGGACCTGGATCACTTCGAGGGCGGTGTGGAACCTGATCTCGTCCTCGTTCGCGATGACGATCGGCGCCGCCTTGTGCGCGCGGTAGATCGCGAGCTCCTTCGCGACGTCGTCGGCGTTGGACCCCGACAGACCGGATGCGCACACCAGGACGAGCGGCTCGGCCGACAGGTCGATGTGCTTCTTGTCCTCAGTGGCGTCGCAGGCGATCGACTTGTAACAGAGCTCCGAGAGCTTGATACGGACCTCGTTGGCCGCGATGCGGTTGCTGCCGTTGCCGACGACCGCCCAGTAACGCCGAGCGGGGGCGTGCCGTTGCGCGGCATCGGCGATCGACGCGCGCCGCTCGAGCACCTTCGCCATCGAGTCGGGCAGGTCGCGAAGGGCTCGCAGCACGGCGTCACGCCCGTCCGGGTCGACCCCGAGCTCGGCCGCGATCGCGAACGCGAGCAGAAACCCCGCGGCAACCTGCGCGTAGAACGCCTTCGTCGACGCGACACTCATCTCGACGTCACGACCGTCGGACGTGTACAGCACCCCGTCGCAACGGTCCGTGAGGTCGCTGTTGCGTCGGTTGACGATGGCGATCACCGCCGCGCCACGCGCCCGCACGAGGTCGACGGTCCGGTTCGTGTCAGTGGTCGTTCCGCTCTGGCTGATCGCGACCACGAGGGTGTCGGCCATGTCGCCGGCGAGTCCGAAACCCGACAGCTCCGTGGCCGGCAACGACCGCACGTCGACGCCGTGACGGCCCGCGCCTGCGAGCGCGTCGTGCAGCGCACCGGCGAGGCTCTGGCCCGCGACCGCCGCCGTTCCCTGCCCGACAACGAGGACCCGCGAAATCGTGCCGTCGCGCAGTCGCGTGCGGATGTGGTCGGGCAGCGTCTCGTTGCCGAGCTCGACGTGGAGGCCGTCGTCGCCGGCCGCGAGCTTGCCGCGCAGCGTCTTGCGGAACGACGCCGGCGCCTCGGACATCTCTTTCAGCAGATAGTGCGCGAACTGGCCGCGGTCGATGTCGCGTGTCGTGATGTGCGCATGGACGAGCTCGCCGTCGTCGACCGGGAGCGCGGTGCCGTCGTAACCGGTGCGACCGATCCCGTGCACGGTGCCCGCCTGCGCGCCGTCGAGCACGACGATCTGCCCCCGGCTCGCGGTGGGGTTGTCGGGGTTCGCCGGCGTCTCACCGTCGAGGCGCAGATACACCGGCGTCTCCTCGACGAGCCCGTACGGCTCGCTCGCGACGATGTACGCGTCGTCGGCGAGGCCGACGTACAGCGCCTGCCCGCTCCCACGGAGGGCGAGCAACAACGCGTCCGGCGCCTGCGCGCTACTCGCGGCGATCGCGACCGAACCCTCGAGTGAGGCGACCGTCGTGCGGAACGCGTCGTCGAGGGCCATGCCCGCGTCGAGACGGCGCGACACGAGTGTCGGGATCACCTTGGCGTCGGTCGTGATCTCCGCGGGGATGCGCAGATCCTCCAGGGCCCGCAGGTCGGCGTGGTTGTCGACATCCCCGTTCAGCGCCGCGGTGACGTAGGGCGCCCCGTCGTAGCCGCCCTCCATCTCCGTTTCGACGGGTCGATTCCGGTCCGCCCTCTCGGGCATCCGCCCAGGGCTCCCCTCCATCTCGTCACTATTGAGAGGGTGCGCATTCGCCTCGGAGATGATGCCGACGCTGGCCCACCGCGTGTGGCCGAGCACGGTCGCCTGCACGTCGTCGCCGGCGAGCGCGAGCTGAAGCAGCGGATCGTCGCGGATCTGGGCCCGTAACGACGCGACGTTGTCGCCGAGCTCGCCGATCTCCGCAGCGGCCTTGTACACGATGCTCAACAGTCCGCCTGGGGTGCGCACCGAACCGGCCCGGAACAGCTGCTCCGAGGACCGGCCGCGCACGAGGCGGGCGACAGTCGGGTCGTCGAGATCGAGCGCGTGGTCGCGCAGCAGCACGTGCAGACCGGCAGAGTCGCGGCCGCGCACCTCGAGGCGGTCGATGGCGGACAGCGCGACCTGGATCGACCACAACACGTCCAGGGCGGCCGGGCTGGTCTCACGGCTTCGCGCGAGGTCCTCGACGGCGCGCACCGTGCGCAGCCGGTCGCGGTGCACCGCCCACAGGGCGTCCTTCGTTCTCACGATCGCGGCGTTGAGCCGTTCGAGATCGGGCCCGGCCACGGGAGCAGCGACCCCGGCGCCCCTGTCGAGGTCGTGCTCGATGGCGGCAAGGGCTGCGCCGGCGTCCACCACCAACGCGTCGATCTCGGCGACCGCCGCCCGCCGCCCTACGAGGGCCCGCACACCGACGGCGCCCCGGAGCGCGGTGTCCACCGCCTCCACGTGCTCCGCAGCGGCCTCGACCGCGGCGATCACGGCGTCGCGCGGCTCGGCCAGCGTGTCACGGGCGGTGCGCAGGCGCGCGGTCAGCTCGTCGATCGCCGGGCAGCTGCGCCGGCCCGGACGGTGGACGACACCGATGATTCCGCACATGGGAGTCGCCCAGTCTACGTCCGGGCCGCTCCGAGGCCTTGGAGCGCGTCCACGAGGCGTTCCGCGAGCCCCCCGGCCCGAGCTTCGGTGCGGGCCTCGACCATGACCCGCACCACGGGCTCTGTGCCCGACGGGCGCACCAGTACGCGACCGTCGGCACCAAGCTCGCGGGTGACCGCGTCGACCTCCTGCCAGAACGCCGCCGCACCGGGGCCGTCGAGCACCCCGTTCGGCACGGCAACGTTGCGCAGCACCTGGGGCAGGCGGTGCACGACCTCGGCCAGCTCCGACAACGGCCGGCCGCTGCGGGCGACCACGTCGAGCAGCACCACACCGGTGAGGGTGCCGTCGCCCGTGGTCGCGTGGTCGGCGAAGATGACGTGGCCCGATTGCTCGCCGCCGAGCACGAGGTCGTGCCGGTCCATCGCGGTGAGCACGTTGCGGTCCCCGACTGGCGTCTCCACGAGTCGCACGCCATGGGCCGCGAGCGCGTTGCGCAGGCCGAGGTTCGACATCACCGTCGCCGCGATCGCGTCGTGGCGAAGGCGCCCACGTGCCTTGAGGTCCAGCGCGGCGATGGCGAGCATCTGGTCGCCGTCGACGATCTCGCCGCGCTCGTCGACCGCGATGACGCGGTCGGCGTCGCCGTCGAACGCGAGCCCGGCGGTCGCGCCCCGCGCCACCACCGTGCGGCGCAGCTCCGAGGGGTCGGTCGAGCCGCACCCCGCATTGATGTTCGTGCCGTCGGGTGCCGCGTTGAGCACGCTGACGTTCGCGCCGAGAGTCGTGAGGGCGAGCGGCGCCACCTCGTACGCGGCACCGTTCCCGCAGTCGACCACCACGTCGACCCCCTCGAGGCGGCGGCCGTCGAGCGTGCCGGCGAGGTGCTCGACGTACGGCGCCGCGGGTTCGGGGAGCGGCGCCCACGTCCCGACGCCGGTGCCCTCGACGCCAGTGCCCTCGGCGCTCGGCGACTTCGCGCCCGTGAGGAGCGAGCCGAGCGCGGCTTCGATGCGCGCCTCGTCCTCGTCGGCGATCTTGCGGCCGCCGGGCGCGAACAGCTTGACGCCGTTGTCGGAAAACGGGTTGTGGCTCGCCGAGATCATCGCGGCCGGCGTGCCGCGAAGCTGCGAGAGGAACGCGACGCCCGGCGTCGGAAGCACGCCGGCCGTTTCGACGTCCGCACCTTCCGCGCACAGCCCGGCCACGAGCGCGGCTTCGAGCATCGGGCCCGAACGGCGCGTGTCGCGGGCGACGACCCAGGGGCCCCGCCCGAGCACCAGGACCGCGGCGCGGCCCAGCGCGGTGACGAGCTCCGGCGTGAGATCACGGTTCGCGACACCGCGCACTCCGTCGGTGCCGAAGCGCAGGGACATGGCCGCGGCGCCGCCCGTCAGCGCTTGGAGTACTGCGGAGCCTTGCGCGCCTTCTTGAGCCCGTACTTGCGACGCTCCTTCTCGCGCGCGTCACGCGTCAGGAGCCCCGCCTTCTTCAGCGCGGAGCGAATGTCGCCGTCGAGCGCGACGAGCGCGCGGGCGATACCGAGGCGCAGGGCGCCCGCCTGCCCGCTGACGCCGCCACCGTCGACCGTGGCGTCGACGTCGTAGACATCGGCCGTCTGTGTGATCCGCAGCGGCTCGGTAGCGACCACCCGGTGCGTCAGCGTGGGGAAGTACGTCTCGAACTCGCGGCCGTTCACGGTGATCTTGCCGGAGCCGGCGCGCAGCCTGACGCGCGCGACGGCTTCCTTGCGCCGGCCGGTTGTCTGAATCAGGGGCTTGGGCAACAGACGTCTCCGTGTGGTGTCGACGGGTGCCGGGCTTACCGGGCGACGACCCGGGGTTGGGGTTGCTGCGCGGCGTGCGGATGGGTGGGGCCCGCGTACACCCGCAGCTTCCGGAGCATCGAACGACCGAGGCGGTTCTTCGGGAGCATGCCCTTCACCGCGAGGCGGACGACGCGCTCGGGATCGCGCTCGAACAGACGGGCCAGGTTCTCCTCGCGAAGACCGCCCGGGTAGCCGGAATGCCGGTAGTAGCGCTTGTCGTCGAGCTTGCGCTGGCTCAGCGACAGGCGGGCCGCGTTGACGACGATCACGTGGTCACCCGTGTCGACGTGGGGCGCCCAGATCGGCTTGTGCTTGCCGCGCAGCAGCGTCGCGACCTCGGTGGCGACCCGGCCCAACACCATGCCGTCGGCGTCGACGACGTGCCACGCGCGGTCGATGTCGGACGGCTTGGGCGTGAAGGTGGGCACCGCGACAACCTCGCGATCTGTTCGGGCGAGCTGTTCGGGCGAGTTGCGCTCGGGATTGCGTGCGCTCGAACCGTGACCCTCGACCCGCGGCTGCGGTGAGCGCGAAGGGACAGACTAGCCGGAGCCGGCGGGCCGCGACAACCGGGGCCGCTAGCCTGCGGACCATGCCGTCGCCCGCCGCCGCGCCCCGCGACCAGCTCGAACAGGAGATGGAGGGGAGCCCTGGGCGGACGCCCGAAAGGGCGGACCGGAATCGACCCGTCGAAACAGAGATGGAGGGGAGCCCATCTCTGGAGCGGGCGCTCGAGGTGCTGCTCGACGGCGCGCTCGAGCCCATCGTCGACATGGTCCTGCTCGCCCGGGACGATGCGTACGAGGCCCGGGCCGCCGACGGCTGGGTCCGGTTCCGGCGTACGGGCCCCGGCCCCGACGGCTACGAGGTCATCGATTGCGACGGCGTCGAGCCGCTGGCCGACCGGGCTCCCGAGCGCTTCTCGCCGCTCGCGGCCGAACGGGCCGACCTGCATCCCCATCGCAGCCGGAACGCGTACCCCTGGGCGTACGACCACGTCGCCCAGCTCTTCGACCATCCGGCCGCGCCCGACCTGTGCGTGCTCCACAGCGCGGCCCACAACTGGGCCGACCAGGGCGGCCATCTGGGCGAGCACGGATCGCTCGGCGTCGTGCAGGCGCGGGCGCCGTTCGTGATCTCCGGCGCGGGTGTGCGCGCTCGGGGATTCGTCCCGGAGGCGGCCCGTCTGGTCGACGTCACGCCGACCATCGCGGCGCTGCTCGGCTGCGCGCCCCTCCACGACGGTGTGTACCTCCACGGGCAGGACGGGCGGGTCCTGCACGATCTCTTCGACGCCTCGGCCCGGCGCCCGACCACCGTGGTCGCCTTCCTGCTCGACGGCACCAACGCCAACGTGCTGTACGACATGGCTCGGCGCGGCGAGGCGCCCAACATCGCGCGCCTCGTCGAGATGGGCACCGCCTTCGAGCACGGCGCGATCGCCGGCCTGCCGACGGTCACGCTCGCGAACCACACGTCCGTGATCACCGGGCGCCTCCCCGGCCACCACGGCATCCTCCACAACGCGTGGTACGACCGTCGCCGGGGCGAACAGGTGATCACCAACTCGCAGGCCACGTGGCCCTGGGCGATGCGCCACCTCGTCGACGGCGTCGACTCGATCCACCATGCGATCCACCGCACGTGGCCTGACGCGTTCAGCGCGTCCGTGAACGAGCCGTGCGACCTCGGCGCCGACTACTCCACATTCGACTACTTCCGCCGCGGCGACGTCCCGCCGATCCCGAAGACGCCCGACGGCCTCCCGCACACCACCGAACGGTTCGTGCGGCCGTCGAAGGACTACTCGTGGTCTTCGGTGGTCGACCACATGGGTACCGAGCAAGCGGTGGGCATCATCGACGGCGTCTACCGCGGCAGCGCGTACCCGGCGCCGCGCTTTCTCTGGGCGAACTTCACGCTCACCGACTCGGCGATGCACGAAGGCGGCCCGCACTCCGACATCGCCGCCGCCGGCGTCCGCGACTCCGACGCCCGCATCGGCGAGGTGCTCGCCGCGGTGGAACGATCAGGACGGTTCGACGAGACCGCATTCCTCGTCGTGTCCGATCACGGCATGGAGGAAACCGACCCGTCGGTGCAGGGCGACTGGGACGTCGCGCTGCGCGACGCCGGGCTTCGCTTCCGCGACGAGGGCTACGGCTTCCTCTATCTCGACGAGGCGTGACAGTGGGCGACCTCGTCACCGTCGACGAGGTGCGCGACGCGCAACGACTGCTGGACGGTGTCGTGCGCGCGACGCCGGTCGACCGGCCTGCGTTCCTCGAGCGACTCGTCGGCCGGCCCGTGCTCTTGAAGCATGAGGAGCTGCAACGAACGGGCTCGTTCAAGGTGCGCGGTGCGTACTGCCACATCGCACGCCTGTCCGACAAGCAACGCGCCGGCGGTGTGGTCGCGGTCAGCGCCGGGAACCACGCGCAGGGCGTCGCGCTGTCCGCGTCGCTGCTCGGTGTCGACGCGACGATCTTCATGCCCGACACGGCGCCGCTGCCGAAGGTGGAGGCGACGCGCGGCTACGGCGCCAAGGTCGAGCTCGTCTCCGGTGGTCTCGCCGGCGCGATGCGGGCCGCGCACGAGCGGGCTCGCATGACGGGCGCCGACTTCGTGCACCCGTTCGACGACCGCGTCGTGATCGCGGGTCAGGGAACGCTCGCGCTCGAGCTGATCGAACAGGCGCCCGAGGCGGCGACGATCGTCGTGCCGGTCGGCGGCGGCGGGCTGATCAGCGGGATCGCCGCGGTGTACAAGACCGTGCGCCCGGACGTCCGCATCGTGGGTGTGGAGGCCGCGGGCGCGACCCCGATGCTCGCGGCGGAGCAGGCCGGACGTCCGGTCGACCTCGTGCGGGTGCAGACGATCGCTGACGGCATCGCGGTGCACCGCGTTTCCGATCTCACGCTCGCGCACGTCGACGCACTCGTCGACGACGTCGTCACCGTGACCGACGAGGAGATCGCGCGCGCGATGTTGCTGCTGCTCGAGCGGCGCAAGTGCGTGGTCGAACCGGCCGGGGCGACGTCGCTCGCCGCGGTGCTCGCGGGGCGGGTCGGAGGCGACCCCGATGCACCGGTGGGCGCGGTGCTCTCGGGCGGCAACGTCGACGGCGCGTTGCTCGTGCGTCTGATCGAGCACGGTCTCGCCGCGTCGGGCCGGTACCTCGTGATGCGGGTCGCGCTGGCGGACCGGCCGGGCGAGCTCGCCCGTCTGCTGGCCGTGCTCGCCGAGCTCGGTCTCAACGTCATCGACGTCGAGCACCATCGCACCGGCCCGAACCTGCCGATCCAACAGGTGCAGGTGCGCTTGACGGTCGAGACCCGCGACCCCGAGCACCGCGACGAGGTGATCGCGGCCGTTCGGTCGCGTGGCTATCTCGTCGAGGCCGGGTAGCCGACCTCGAAGAGGCACAACCCGTGCGGCGGGGCCACCTGTCCCGCGGCGGCGCGGTCGCGACTGCGCAGGATCGTCATGATCTCACCGGGGCGCGTACGGCCGTGGCCCACGTCGATCAACGTGCCGACCATCGATCGGACCATCTGCCAGCAGAACGCCGTGGCCCGCACGTGGTACACGAGCACGCCGTCGCCGCGGTCCTCCCAACACGACTCGAGCACGCGACGCACGGTGGTCGAGCCTTCGGGACCCTTGCGGCAGAACGCGGCGAAGTCGTGCTCACCGAGGAACGGGTCGGCCGCGAGACGCACCAGCTTCAGGTCGAGCGGCTCGGGGACCCACCACGAGTACCGCGCGAGGAACGGGTCGGGCACGGGACGGTTGAGGATCGTGTACCGGTAACTGCGCCATTGCGCGTCGCGGCGAGGGTCGAACGACGGGCCGACGATGTCGGCCGCGCGCACGACGATCTCGGGCGCAAGGATGCCGTTGAGCGCGGACTGCACCCGCCAGGGGTCCAAACCCGGCGTCGCGTCGAACGCGACGACCTGGCCCAACGCGTGGACACCGGTATCGGTGCGCCCCGCGCACGACAAGGGAGCGTCATGGCGGGTGACCTTCTCGAGCGTGCGCCGCAGCGTGCCCGCGACGGTGCGGACATTCGCCTGCTCCGCGAACCCGTGGAACCCCGTACCGTCGTACGCGACGACGAGGCGGCAGCGTGACGGTCCGACGCCCTCGTCGAACAACGTGACGTCGGACTGCCGTGCCGTGGCGGCTACACCAATTCGATGCGCGCCATGGGCGCGTTGTCGCCGGGGCGCGGGCCGAGCTTCAGGATCCGCAGGTAGCCGCCGTTGCGGTCCGCATAGCGCGGCGCGATGTCGACGAAGAGCTTGTGGGCGACGTCCTTGTCGTGGATGCGTGCCACCACTTGACGCTGCTGGTGCACCCCGCCCTTCTTCGCTTTGGTGATCAGCCGCTCGGCGTACGGTCGCAGCACCTTGGCCTTCGCGACCGTGGTGACGATCGCCTCCGACGCGAACAGGTGCGCGGCCATGTTGGCCATCATCAACCGGTGATGGCTCGGACTGCCGCCGAAGCGCGGGCCCTTCTTCGGTGCGGGCATCGTGCTACTCCTTCACCCGCAGCGAGAGCCCACGCTCGTCGAGCTTCTGGAGCACCTCTTCGAGCGACTTCGAACCGAAGTTGGTGATCGCGAGCAGGTCGTCCTCGGTCTTCTGGACGAGCTGCCCGATGGTGTCGACGCGGGCCCGTTTCAGGCAGTTGCGCGGACGCTCCGACAAGTCGAGCTCCTCGATGGGCAGCTCGAGGTCGGGCGAGGTCGAGGTCGCCGGGGAGACCTCGCCCAGCTCGAGGCCACGCGGCTCGGCCGAGAGCTCCGCGATCAGCCCGACGAGCCGGCCGAGGGTGTCGCCGGCCGACGCGAGCGCCTCGCGTGGCGTGATCGAGCCATCGGTCTCGATCGTCAACGTGAGCTTGTCGTAGTTGGTGGCCTGCTCCACGCGGGTGGGCTCGACACCGAAGGCCACCCGACGTACGGGCGAGAAGATCGCGTCGACGGGGATCACACCGATCGGCGCGCCGGGCCGCTTCGTCTTCTCGGCCGACGCGTAGCCGCGGCCTTGCTCGACCGTGAGGTCGAGGCGGAGGTGGCCCTGCGCGTTGACGGTGGCGAGGTGCAGCTCGGGGTTGAGGATCTCGACCTCGGCCGTGGTCTGGATGTCGCCCGCGGTGACGTCGGCCGGGCCCTTCACGTCGAGCCGCAGCGTCACGGGCTCCTCGGAGCTGCACCGCAGCACGAGGTCCTTCAGGTTGAGGATGACGTCGGTGACGTCCTCCTTCACACCCTTGATGACCGCGAACTCGTGCAGCGCCTCGTCGAAGCGGACCTGCGTGACCGCCGCGCCGGGGATCGACGAGAGCAGTGTGCGACGCAGGCTGTTGCCGAGCGTGTGGCCGAAGCCGGGCTCGAGCGGTGAGATGACGAACTGTTGGGTGTTGCCCTCGGCCTCACGGGCCTCGATCTCGGGTCGCTGGATGATGAGCATGGTTCTTCCGTTTCCGAATGTCTCGCAGGACCGGATCTGCTACTTGGAGTAGAGCTCGACGATCAGCTGCTCACGGACGGGCACGTCGATCTGCTCCCGGATCGGCAGGTCGCGCACCGTCACCCGCATGTCGCCGGTCTCGAGCCATTGCGGCACGGCACGGTCGAGCGTGTCGAGGTTGTGGCGCAGCACGATCATCGAACGCGACTTCTCGCGGATCTCCACCACGTCGCCCTTGCGCAAGCGGTACGACGGGATGGTGACGCGCTTGCCCTTGACGTTGACGTGCCCGTGCCGCACCAGCTGGCGGGCCTGGTTACGGCTGGCCGCGAAGTTGGCCCGGTACACGACGTTGTCGAGGCGCGACTCGAGCATCCGCAGCAGGTTCTCGCCGGTGATGCCCTTCTGACGCGCGGCTTCTGCGTAGAGGTTGTGGAATTGCTTCTCGAGCAAGCCGTAGATGCGGCGCGCCTTCTGCTTCTCACGCAACTGGAGCAGGTACTCGCTCTCCCTGATGCGGCCCCGACCGTGCATGCCCGGCGGGTAGGGACGGCGCTCGATGGGGCAGCGCATCGTGTCGCACTTCGCGCCCTTGAGGAACAGCTTCATCCGCTCGCGCCGGCACAGCCGGCAGACCGGGCCCGTGTAGCGCGCCATCAGACCCTCCGCCGCTTCGGCGGACGGCACCCGTTGTGCGGGATGGGCGTGACGTCCTTGATACCGACGACCTCGATGCCCGTGTTCTGGATCGAACGGATCGCGGTCTCGCGGCCGGACCCCGGGCCCTTCACCATCACGTCGACCTTGCGCACGCCGTGCTCCATCGCACGGCGGGCCGCGGTCTCCGCGGCGAGCTGTGCCGCGAACGGCGTCGACTTGCGCGAGCCCTTGAAGCCGACGTTGCCCGACGAGGCCCACGCGATCGTGTTGCCTTGCTGGTCGGCGATCGTGACGATCGTGTTGTTGAACGACGACTTGATGTGCGCGATGCCGTAGGCGATGTTCTTGCGTTCACGCCGCTTCGGGCGGCGCCCACCGGCGGGTGGCCTCGCCATGTTCTCCCTCTCGTACGTCGGGCTTCATGCGTGGACCTGCGTCGCTGAACGACCGGATTCCACGCAGGAACGATTCGTTACTTGCGGGCCCGCTTCTTGCCGGCCACGGTCTTCTTGGGACCCTTCCGGGTACGGGCGTTGGTGCGGGTGCGCTGCCCGTGGACCGGCAGGCCGCGCCGGTGGCGCAGACCCTGGTAACTGCCGATCTCCATCTTGCGCTTGATGTGACCCTGCACCTCGCGGCGCAGGTCGCCTTCGACCTTCAGGTTCGCGTCGATCCACGCCCGCAGCCGGGCGACCTCTTCGTCGGTGAGGTCGCGCACGCGTGTGTCGGGTGAGATCTGATTCTGATCGCACACGAGGCGCGAGGTCGTCCGACCGATCCCGAAGATGTACGTGAGTGAGATCTCGAGCCGCTTCTCCCGCGGGATGTCGACTCCGGCGATGCGAGCCATACGCGCGCGCTCCTTCCCGCTAGCCCTGGCGCTGCTTGTGACGCGGGTTGGTGCAGATGACGCGGACCGCGCCGTGGCGCCGGATCACCTTGCACTTCTCGCACATCTTCTTCACGGACGGACGAACTTTCACGATCGAGCCTCTACTTGTAGCGGTAGGTGATGCGACCACGGCCGAGGTCGTACGGCGTGAGCTCGACCTGCACTCGGTCACCCGGCAGGATGCGGATGTAGTTCATGCGCATCTTGCCGGAGATGTGCGCGAGCACCTTGTGCCCGTTCTCGAGCTCGACACGGAACATCGCGTTGGGGAGCGGTTCGACAACCGTTCCTTCCACGAGGATCGTGTCGTCCTTGGGCTTGGCCAGAATGCACCACCTACGAAGTGCGGCGCGCAGAAAGCGCGCCGAAAGTCCACGGGGCCGACCGACCAGGATACACGCAGGTCACCGCCACCCCAAATCTCCCCGACCCCTTCTTTCCTCTCGCCACCAAGGTTTGTCGAAGTCCTCGAGGCGGCGCCGGACGACGCCCGTGCGGAACGTTCGCCAACGGCGCCTGGAGCACGGGTGGCGTCCGCCGCCGCTGGGTCTGGAGCACGGGTGGCGTCCGCCGCCGCGGGTCTGCAGCCGCGGGTCTGCAGCCGCGGCCCCGAGCCCTCACCACGGCAGCGTCAGAACCTCCGGCCCGTGCTCGGTCACGGCCACCGTGTGCTCGAAATGCGCCGATCTGCGCCCGTCGGCGGTCACGACCGTCCAGCCGTCGTCCAGGGTCCGGGTCCGCGGCCCGCCGGCGTTGACCATCG
>JAMXLJ010000146.1 GCA_024281095.1 Acidimicrobiia bacterium
CGTTGATGGCGCGCCGAGTTGACGATTCGCGGGCGTGGGCACGTGCCGGTGAGCGCAACGCCGCCGACTTCATGGCAATGCGGTCGGGCAATTCCGTTGCATCGGCGCGCGCGCAGCTGGACGTGTCCCGCACGGCCGAGGCGCTGCCCACGGTCGCCGATGCGTTGCGCAGCGGCAACGTGTCCGGCGCGCAAGCCGCGCTCGTGGTGGAGGGAGGTCGCGCGAACCGCGAGGCCGTGCCGCGGCTGTCGGAACAGGCCCAACGCGGGTCGCTGAAGGAGTTGCGCGACGAGGTGCTGCGGGTCCGGGCCGCCGCGGATCCGGACCCGGAGACGACGCAGCGACGCATTCACTCGCGCCGCGAGTACCGCAGCTGGCTCGATGCGGAGGGTGGGTGGCACGCGGGTCTGCACGGCACCGCCCTCGCCGGCGCCCGTTTCGAGGCCCGGCTCAAGGCACTGATCGACGAGGGGTTCGCCGAAGCCCGCGCCGAGGGACGCTGCGAACGGCGCGAGGCCTACGCGTTCGACGCCGTCATGACCCTCGCCGAACGGACCGCCGCGCAGCCGGGCAAGCAGAGCGCGCGGTTCACCACCATCGTGCGCGTCGAATTCGACGCGTTACGCCGCGGCACGCTGGAGGACGGCGACACCTGCGACCTCCCCGGCCTTGGCCCGATCTCCGCGACCAGCGCACGGGAACTGCTCGGCGAGAGCATCCTCAAGCTCGTCATCACGAAGGGAGTCGACGTCCTCAACGTCACCCACCTCGGCCGCGGCCCCAACGCAGCCCAGAAGATCGCTCTGTTGTGGTCATCACCGATGTGCAGCGTCGCAGGGTGCAGCCACGCCGCCCGCGAGATCGACCACCGCGAGCCCTACGCCAACAACCCCGAGACTCGCCTCGAGAACCTCGACCCCTTGTGCAAGTACCACCACGACCTCAAGACCCGGCAGGGCTGGGCCCTCGTCGAAGGCCGAGGCACCCGCGAAATGGTCCCACCCGACGATCAGAGACACCCCACGAACAAACCAAAACACGACACCAACTGACGAATGTGCTCGAGAGGACGACGGGTGTATGTGACAGCGGGGGCGGATGACGCTTGCGCGGAACGTTCGCTCTTGTAGCGCCTGGAGCGCAAGCGTCGTCCGCCCCGCCCCCGCCGAGCCCGCGCCTCAGGTGCCCGCCAGCCGCGCGACGACGGGAGCGAACGCCTCGTACAAGTCCGCGCCCACGACGACGTACGTGACACCCCACGTCTCGCGTCGCTCGACGAGCTTGTCGACGATCTCGTCGATCGTGCCGACGAGGGCCACGTGTGATTCGAGCGCGTCTTCCGGTGGAATCCCGAGACCGGCAGACAGCCGTTGCGCGAGGCCGAGCCGGTCGTCGGTGACCGCGGCGACGAAGTACCGCACCTGCAGCTCGATCGCGTCGAACCGATCACCCGCGCCTTCACGGATCCACTGGAGCTTCTGACGGGTCATGTCGGCGACCGCGTCCCATACCGCGTCGGGACGGACCTCGCCGGCGCGCAGGTTGGGGTTGATGCCGACGATGTCGGCCTCTCGCCCCGCGAGCGTCAGCATGCGGCGGCCACCACCGCCGAGGAGGATCGGCGGCGGTTGCTGCACCGGCTTGGGCTTCCCGGTGTAGTCGGTGATCGTGTAGTGCTCGCCCTTGAAGCTGAACGGCTCTGCGCTCCACGCACCCCGGATCACCTGGAGCGCCTCTGTGAGCCGGTCGATGCGCACACCGGCGCGGTCGTACGGGATTCCGAGCTGGTCGTAGTCACTGATCTGCCATCCGGCGCCGACACCGAGCTCGAGGCGCCCGTCCGACAGCAGATCCAGCGTTGCTGCCTCCTTCGCGACGACCGCCGGGTGCTTGTAGTCGTTGTCGAGCACGAGTGACCCGATTCGCAAGGTTGTCGTGGCCGCCGCGGCCACAGACATCCCGACCATCGGCGCGAGCTCCGTGTCGGCGAAGTGGTCGGGCATGAACAACGTCGAATACCCGAGGTCCTCCATCTTGCGGGCCTGTTCCCGCCAGGCCGTGGCCGACGTCGCGGCCGAGCACTGCACCCCGAACCTGAACTTGTGGTCGCGTCCCATGCCGGGAGGCTAGGCGAGCCTCGCCTCTAACGGCCGGTGGAACCGAACCCGAAGATGTCGCGGTCGCTCACCGCGAGCTCACCCACCTCGACCCACTCCACGAGGTCGACCCGCTGCACCACCAGTTGGGCGATGCGATCACCGCGGTGCACGAGGTACGGCTGCGACGGGTCGGTGTTCACGAGGAGCACCTTGAGCTCGCCCCGATACGGAGCGTCGATGAGCCCAGGCGTGTTGAGGCAGGTGACGCCGTGCTTCAACGCCAGCCCCGACCGTGGGAGCACGAAGCCTGCGTGGCCCTCGGGAATCTCGACCGCGACCCCGGTCGGCACGAGCGCGCGCCCGCCCCTCGGCTCGAGCTCGACGTCCTCACGGGCGTGCAGGTCGTAGCCCGCGTCGCCCTCGTGCTGCTGGGCCGGCAGCGGCAACGACGGGTCGAGCCGGGTGATCCGAACGTGCATCAGCCCACCAGATCGCGCAGCAGCTCGGCGCGCTGTTCGTCGTCGAGCTCGACCACCGCGTCGTAGTGCTCGTGATCGACCACGATGCGGGTGCCCGGCTCGCCGAACACACCCACCTGCTCGGGCGTGAACGAGAAGCGGAGGTAGTGCACGGTCGACGTCGTCTCTTCGCGGGTCAGGTACTCCTCGTGCAGTGGCTCCCCCCTCACGACGGAACCGTCCGGCAGCCAGAAGCTGACCGCTCGTTGGATACCAACGAGCTTCGGCAGCCACTCGTACAGCCCGGCTTTGTCGTCGATCTCGACGAACATCGTGGCGGACAACTGACGCGGGCCCGGGATCAGCTCGTTGTAGGTGTCGATCTCCTGCTGGATCTGCTCGTCGGTGAGCATGCGCTCGACGCGGGCCATCTCCTGCACCTGGAACCGCATCGTGTCGGTGTTCTCGAACGTGATCGTGATGAGGTCACCGAGCGGGATCCGGCGACGCTTCTTCATCGCGATGATCTGAGCCCGGAACTCCGGCCGCTCACGCTCGTACGCGCGATGGTCCTTGATGTCGTCGAGTGTGAGCTTGTTCATCACAGACCTTTCTCGGCTTCGTCGATCCCGTAGGCCCGCGCGAGGACCTGCAGCGGATGCACGGGGCGGCGCCCCGACCCTTCCTCGATCGCGGTGTTCGCCAGGTGGCAGTCGCCGGCCACGAGCTCCGCGTCCGACGTGCCGATCGCGTGGAACAGCGGCGCCGCGACCTTGCGTGCGAGCGAGACGTTCTCCGCCCGCAGGCCCCAGGTGCCGTCGATCGCGCTGCACCGTTCGACGACGTCGACTCGTGCGCCGGTGAGCGCAAGAAGCTCGCGTGCCGGCGCACCCATGTGCTGCGCGCGGCCGTGACAGGCGGCGTGCCACGTGATCGTGTCGTAACACTGCCCCGGGAACGACGTGTCGAGCCGGCCGGCTCGGTGCCGTTCGACCAGGAACTCCTCGGCGTCGCGCGTCGCGCCGGCCACGGCACGCGCCGCTTCGGTGCCCACGTAGTCGGGATACTCCTTCTTCAGCACGTACGCGCACGTCGGTTGGGGCACCACGACGTTTCTCCCCTCGTCGACATGTTCCTTCAGCACCTCGACGTTGTGCGCGGCGGCCTGCACGAAGCGTTCGACGTCGCCCGCGTCGAGCCACGGCATTCCGCAACAGACGAGGCCCTCGGGGAGCTCGCACCCCACTCCGTTGTGCTCGTAGACGCCGACCAACGCCCGGCCGATCTCGGG
>JAMXLJ010000147.1 GCA_024281095.1 Acidimicrobiia bacterium
CGACGGTCGGGCGTATGACGACCGACCGCCTCACGCGCGCCCAGCACGATGCGGCCGGCATCTTCCTCGGCGAGCACGAGAGTTGGGGTCTCGGTATGGCGGTGCCGGCCGCGGGTTCACCCGACCAGCCCCACCCCTTCGGTATCGGCTGGGATGGCGGTACTGGCACGACGTGGCGTTCGAACCCGCGTAGCGGCGTGACCGGCATCCTGTTCACGCAATGCCAGGCGACCTCGCCCGCACCTCCTCCCGTCATCGAAGACTTCTGGGCCGGCGTCAACGGCGCGGTCGAGGACGCCTGACCCGCCCCGGCCCGCCCCGCGCCCCTGGTCCCGCCACCGCCTTGCCACCTGCGCACTCGCACCCCATCGCGCCGATTCGACGGGCGATTCGGCGCGAAGGGGTCGGCCTTGTCCGGTCTGCAAACAGTGGCTACAAACGCCTTGCGGCGAGAAGGCGTCTTTCGAAGGAGGCAGGGATGATCGGTGTCGTCGTCACGTTCGAGTACCGCGAGGAATTCGACCGCGCCCGGGTGGAGGCGGTGGCGAAGGAAGCACGAACCATGTTCGAAGGCATGCCGGGCCTGCGGGCCAAGTACTTCACGATCGACGAGGACCGGCGCCGCGCAACCAACTTCTACGTCTGGGACGCCGAGGACGCGGCGCGGGGCTTCTTTTCCGATGCCCTGCGAGAGCGGGTGACCGGTCTGTACGGGGTCGCGCCCGATGTCGAGTTCGTCGACGTGCTCCAGGCGGTCGAGAACCATCCCGCCTGACCCCCTTGTCGCGCTCCCGGGAATGGTTGAGGCCTCAATCAGGTTGGGTAGCCTCAGCTATGGTTGAACATTCAACCGTTCCCCCGAGGAGGACCCCACATGAGCGCGACGCCGAGCACCACCCACATCCCCGGCTACGTCGCCGGCACCTGGAACATCGACCCCACCCACACCGACATCTCGTTCACGGTTCGCCATCTCATGGTGAGCAAGGTGCGGGGGAAGTTCGCCGGGTTCCACGGCCGGATCGTCACCGGGGACGACCCGCTCGACTCGTCGGTCGAAGCCGAGATCGATCTCGCCTCGATCGATACGGGGAACGCGCAGCGCGACGATCACATCCGCAGCGCGGATTTCTTCGACAGCGAGCAGAACCGCACGATGATCTACCGCTCGACCGGCATTCGGCCCGACGGTGACGAGTACCTCCTCGAGGGTGATCTCACGCTCAAGGGCGTGACCAAGCCCGTCGTTCTGAAGCTGGAGTTGAACGGCTTCGCCAAGGACCCGTGGGGCGGCACCCGCGTCGGGTTTTCCGCGTCGGGTGAGATCGACCGTCACGACTTCGGGGTCACCTTCAATGCGCCGCTCGAGGGCGGTGGCGTCGTGGTCGGAGACCGCGTCAGGATCGCCATCGAGGTGGAGGCCGTCCTCGACACGCAGGAGGCGTGATCCACACGTTCGTGACGTCAGCACCATTCGCCAGTGGTGGAGCCCGCGCTCGGGGCTCCACCACCTGAGCATGGGGAGCCCGCGATGCCCATCAACCGTCTCAACCACGCCGTGCTCTACGTGCGCGACGTGAACCGCAGCGTGGAGTTCTACACCGAGGTGCTCGGCTTCCGGCCGATCGCCATGACGCCCGATGGCTTTCGCGGCGCCGCGTTCCTGCAGGCGCCGGGGTCCACCAACGACCACGATCTCGGGCTGTTCGAGATCGGCGCCGCCGCGGGGCCGTCGCCCGCCGGGCGCTCCACCGTCGGCCTGTACCACCTCGCATGGGAGGTCGACACGCTCGACGAGCTCGAGCGACTCGCCCAACGGTTGAGCGAGGCTGGGGCGCTCGTCGGCGCGTCCGACCACAGCACCACGAAGAGCCTCTACGCCCACGATCCCGACGGGATCGAGTTCGAGGTCGCGTGGGTCGTTCCGAAAGATCTGCTCACCGACGAGGCACTCGCCGGGCGCAAGCAGATCCGTCCGCTCGACATCGCACGCGAGAAACAGCGGTACGGCGCGACGACCCGGGGTGGCATCGGAATCTCCGCGGTCGCGCCCTGAGAGGGTGCCCCGGGGAGTCGCGGGGCGTCTCGGTACACTGCCGCCCGTGAGGTTCTTTCGACGTGGGCTCCTCGTGGCCATGATCGCCGCTCTGGTCGGCGGTTTCATCCGACTGCGGGGCACGGGCGGGGTACCGCCCAGCAGCGGCGGTTGGCGAGAGCTTCAAGGCCCCGATTTCCGGTGACGGGCGCGACGCGCCGCCCATGACCACGATCCTGCTCGCCGGCCTCGGTGCCGTCGGTACCCGCGCCGCGCGCCAGCTCGCCGACACGCCGGGCCTCGACCGGTTGCTCCTCGTGGACCGCGACGCCGAGCGCACGGCGATGGTCGCCGAGGCGCTCGGCGACCGGACCGACGCGCTCGACTGGGCCGATGGCGCGCCCCCGCTCAGCGGGGTGGACGCTGTCGCGTCCGCGCTCGGTGGCGGCATCGATCCGGTGCTCGCCGACCGCGCGCTGGACCACGGGGTGGCGTTCGCGTCCGTTGCCGACGACACGCGCGTGCTGCACGACCTTCTGGCGCGTGACAACGACGCGCGGGCTCACGGTGTCGCGATCGCCGCCGGCTGTGGATTGGCACCGGGCCTCGCAGACGTGTTGGCCCGCCACGCCGCAGGTGCGTTCGAGACCGTCGACGAAATTCACGTCGCGCGGGCAGGCGCCGCCGGGCCCGCGTGCAGCGCGTCGATGCGCCGCGCCCGGCACGATCACGCGCTCGAATGGCGCGATGGCCAATTGATCGCGTCGCGGCGGCGGGTCGGTGCGGAGCTCGTCTGGTTCCCCGACCCGATCGGCGCGCTCGAATGCGAGTTGGTTGCCAACGGTGTCGAGCTGCTGGCCGCGAGCTTCACCGGCGTGGCGCGCGTCTCCGTCCGGTACGCGGAGCCGCCCGAGGAACGACCGTTGCTGCGATGGCTGCGTCCGGTCCCGAACAACTCCGGTTGGGGCGCGGCGAGAGTCGAGGTCTGGGGCACGCGCGGTCGCACTCGCGAGACGATCGTCTACGGCGTCATCGAGCAGACGTCCACCGCGGCCGGCACCGTGCTCGCCGTCACCACCGCCGCGCTGGCCGGTCTGCTCGACGTGCTCACGCCCGAGCGCCCGGTCGGCGCGCACGGTCTCGCCACGCTCGTCGAACCGATCCCGTTCCTCGCCGAGCTCGCGAGCCGCGGCGTGCGCGCGGCGGTGTTCGAAGGCGTTCCCGTCGCGACGTGACTGTCCAACATCGTCGCCTCGGAGCGGCCGCGCTCATGCTCGCGCTCATGGCGTTCGCGGTCGTCGGATGCTCGAGCGGGGGCGGTCACACAAAGGCGGGCGCCTCGTCGACGAGCGCGACATCGGGCACCGGCCCGGGCTCGGCGTCGTCGCCGGCGCCTGCACCCGCGCCGCAGATCGCGCTCGCGCCGTGGTCGTTGCCCGCGCCACTGGCGCGCGAGGTCGCGGCGACGGTCGGCGGCCAGATCGTCGTGCTCGGCGGAATTCGCGGTGGCAGCACCACCTCGATCGCCGATGCGATCATCCCCGCGACCGGGCAGGCCCGCCGCGACGGCGTTCTCGCGACACCGGTGCACGACTCCGCGGTGGGCTTGATCAACGGCCGGCCGGTGCTGTTCGGCGGCGGTGCAGCCGCGACCACCGACGCGGTGCAGATGCTGCAACTCGGTGGCGTCACCAAGGTGATCGGCCACCTCCCACAGCGTCGTGCCGACGACAGCGCGGCGCAGGTCGGCGCGACGGTGTACGTGATCGGAGGGTACGACGGTTCCGTGCTCACCCCTGATGTGCTCGCGACGTCCGACGGCGTGCAGTTCCGTGTGGTCGGCCGGCTGCAACAGCCGGTCCGGTATCCGGCGGTGGCCGCATCGGGCGACAGCATCTACGTCGTCGGTGGGGCTACGAGCGGTGGTGAGAGTGCCGGCGTCGACACCGACGTCGTGCAACAGATCGACGTGCGCACCGGCCGCGTATCCGTGCTCACCCATCTCCCTGCGACGTTGTCGCATGCGCTCGCAGTGAACCTCGGCGGGCAGATCTACGTGATCGGCGGCCATGTCGGCGGGCGTTGGAGCGATCAGGTCGCGCGCCTCGACACGAAGACCGGCGCGTTGACCGTGGTCGGTCACCTGCCCCGACCGGTCTCCGATGGCGCGGTCACGGTGGTCGGCAATACCGCGTACGTTCTCGGTGGCGAGCGCGCGCCGAGCACGCCCGTTGCCGACGTCGTGCAGTTGACCGTCTGACGAATGCCCCAAGCGTCGTTGGCGCCGCGCGGGCGCGGCGCTACCGGTAGTTGCCGGTGTGGCCGATGCTGTAACGGCCCGGCTGCGGGAAGATGTCGAGTCCGTGCGGGCCCGCGCCCACCGCGATCGTGTGCAACAACGCGCCCGTCGTCGTGTCGATCACGTATACCGAGCCGGTGTAGCGCCCGCTGAGCCACAACTGCTTCCCGTCGGCCGTCACACCACCCATGTCGGGCGTGCCGCCGATGTGCCACGTCGCGACGACACGATTCGTCGCGAAGTCGATCACCGACACCGACCCGACGATGCGGTTGCTGACGTACAGCAGCTTGCCGTCGCGGCTCGGGTACAAGCCATGCGCGCCGCCGCCGGTCGGAATGAAGGCCTTCTCCGTCATCGTCGCCGGGTCGATCACGGAGACGCCGTTGCGGCTCTGGTTCGCGACGTACATCCACCGGCCGTCGGGAGACAGCTTCACGTCGATGGGCTGGCCGCCGAGGTGCAGCTCACCGGTGACGCGCATGTCGTTCACGTTGACGCGCACGACCCAGCCCGAGAACTCGCAGCTCACCACGAGCTCGTTCCCGTCGACGGTGAAGTCGAGGTGGTCCGCGCCCAGATGCGCGATGTGCACGCTCTTGATCAGCTTCCAGGTGTGCGGGTCGCGGAAGTCGAGCCGCTGCAGGCGCTCCGCGACCACGATCGCTTTCGTGCCGTCGGGCGTGAAGTACAGGTTGTACGGGTCTTCGACGGGGATCGGGGTGCCCAGCGTTCCGGTGCGGGGATCGATGGGGGTGAGCGAGTTGCCCTTGTCGTTGTCGACGTAGAGCGTTCGCAGGTCCCACGCCGGTGTGACGTGTTGCGGCAGCGCGCCCACGGGATAGTGCGCGATCACCTTGTACGTCGCCGGGTCGATGACGTCGAGGGTGTTCGCCTCGCTGTTGGGCACGTACACGCGCGTCGTGATCCCGGCGACCGCGGGGTTCATCATCCCCGCGTGGGTGAACGCGTAGACGTCGCCGTTGAACGGCGCTGCGTTGCTCGTCGTCGACGGTGCGCCCGACCCGCTCGCCGTGCGTGACGTCGGCGTGGAGCGGCCGGTCGTGTGGTTGCTCCCGGTTCCGCCCGAGCACGCGCCGAGCAGTACGAGCGCGGCAACGGCGGCGATGATGAGGGAGTTGTGTGCGCGAGCGGTCATGGGTGTGGTCCCGCGCACCCTAGGTGGCTCTCGCGGGAGTTGTGCGTCGCACAGCAAAATGATCTCGCGATGAGAGCCCGGTGAGAGGAGTCGGCATGCGGTTCCTTAGCATGCGGCATGGCCGCTGACTCTGAGCTGTCGGCAAGGACGAGCGTGTTCGACGCCGACACCGCCGTCGAGCGCTCCGGTGATCGGTGGCGCGCGACGGTGAGTGACCGCTGGGACGTCGGCGTGAATCCGAACGGCGGCTACGTGCTCGCACTGTTGCTGCGCGCGGTGCGCGGATCAGTCGAACTGCCCGATCCGCTGACGGCCACCGCGCACTACCTGCGCCCGCCCGACCACGGTGAAGCCATGATCGGCGTCGACGTCGTGCGCTCCGGCCGGCGCTTCGCGACCGCGACCGCCGCGCTCGTGCAAGGCGAACGTGAGCGCGTGCGTGCGATCGCCACCTTCGGCGACCTCACCGCGGCACAAGGCCCCACACGCATCGACGCGCGCCCACCGGAGTTGCCGCCGCCCGACCAGTGTCACGACATGACCGAGGGCCGGTCGGCGGAGTCGCTCGCCACCATGCCCGAGATCATGCGGCGCTTCGACGTCCGCCTGCCGGAGCCGCTCGGATGGCCCCGCGGCGAGCGGCGCGGGGTGCCTCGACTCGACGGCTGGATCCGCTTCCGCGATGGCCGCGAACCGGATCTGCTCTCGCTCGCGTTGTTCGCGGACGCATTCCCGCCGCCGATCCTCGATGTCATCCCGGCGGCGTGGGTCCCCACGCTCGAGCTGACCGTGCACCTGCGCAAGCATCCGAAGCCCGGTTGGTTACGAGCCGTCTTCCAGACCCGGGTCCTGCGCGACGGCTTGCTCGAGGAGGATGGCGAGCTCTGGGACGCCGACGGTGACCTCGTCGCGATGAGCCGCCAGCTCGCCACGGTGATTCCGGCCGAGGAATAGGGCCCGTCAGCTCCGTCGAGCGGCCCCGGTAAATTGGCCGGGCAGCCACACGGGGACGTAGCTCAGTTGGCTAGAGCACCTGCTTTGCAAGCAGGGGGTCGTGGGTTCGAGTCCCATCGTCTCCACCAGTCAGATGCGGCCGTAGAGATGCCGTTTTCGGACGCGTCGGTCAGCGTCGGGCGTGCACGAGCAGGCGGCCCCGACGGCTCACCGGAGCATGGTCGGCGGTGTCCTCGATCGATGCCACCGTCCAACCCGCGGCCGCGAGCCACTCGAGCGCAACGTCGGCCGGCGGCACCGTGAGCACCGGTTCACCCGACTCTG
>JAMXLJ010000148.1 GCA_024281095.1 Acidimicrobiia bacterium
TCACGCACGCACCGGTGCTCGACGAAGCGCAGCGGGCCGGGTTGTGCGAGACGTTCGACGACGACAGCAACTTCCGCAGCACGGTCGTGATGGCGCGTCACAACTTCGGTGAAGGGTCCTACCGGTATTTTCGATACCCGTTGCCCGATGCCGTTGCCGCACTGCGTCGCGACGCGTACGCACCGCTCGCCGGCCTGGCGAACGAATGGGCCCGACGCCTGCGGCTCGAGACCCGCTACCCGAACACACTGGACGAGTTCCTCGACCGCTGTCACCACGCGGGCCAGAAGAAGCCCACACCCTTGGTGCTGCGCTACGAGGCCGGCGGCTGGAACGCGCTGCACCAGGACCTCTACGGCGACATCGTCTTTCCCTTGCAGATCACCGTCGCGTTGACCACGCCCGGCGTGGACTTCACCGGCGGCGAGAACCTCCTCGTGGAGCAGCGCCCGCGCGCGCAGTCACGGGGCACGTCGATCACGATTCCGGCGGGTCACGCGCTCGTGTTCCCGACGCGCGAGCGCGCGGTGCGCGGCACCCGCGGATATCACCGCACCGTGATGCGTCACGGCGTGAGCACGCTGAAGTCCGGAACCCGCGTGACGCTCGGCATCATCTTCCACGACGCCGCCTGACCCACGACGACTTGGGACGAATTCCCGGTCTAGCTTGAAAATCGTCCCAACTGAGGAAGGGTGGGAGCGTGCTGCTGGCCGATCTCGTCGCCGTGTCCGATGCCGTCGCGTCGACGTCGTCACGCACCGCGAAGATCGCCGCGTTCGCAGAAGTGCTGCGCGACCTGCAGCCCGAGGAGATCCCGGTCGCGGTGGCCTTCCTCACCGGTGCGCCGCGACAGGGCAAGGTCGGCATCGGTTGGGCCACCCTCGCCGGTATCGACAGCACACCGGCCGCGGCGCCGTCGATCAGCGTGCTCGAGGTCGACGAGACGATTGACCGCGTCCTCGGCACCCGCGGCTCACGGTCGGCGGCCGCGCGCCGCGACCTCGTCGCGGGCCTGCTCGAGCGCGCGACCGCACGTGAGGCCGACTTCATCCGCCGGCTCTTCGTGGGCGAGCTTCGCCAGGGCGCGCTCGAAGGCGTGATGGGCGACGCGATCGCCAAGGCCGCGGGCGTGCCCGCCGTGCGTGTGCGTCGCGCCGCGATGCTCACCGGCGATCTCGGCGAGGCGGCCGGCCTCGCCCTCGGGCCCGGCGGAAGCGGCCTGGACGCGGTGCAGCTGCAGGTCCTGCGGCCCGTGCTGCCCATGCTCGCGGGAACGGCCGAGAGTGTCGCGGCCGCGCTCGAGCACACCGGCCGTTCCTCGGTCGAGTGGAAGCTGGACGGCGCACGGATCCAGGTCCACCGGGCCGGCGAGGACGTGCGCATCTTCACGCGGAACCTCAACGACATCACCGCACGCCTGCCGGACGTCGTCGAGCTCGTGCGCGCGATGCCGGTCGACGACCTCGTGCTCGACGGCGAGGCGATCGGCGTGGGCGAGGACGCGCGGCCCGACCGCTTCCAGGAGACGATGCGGCGGTTCAGCGCGGACACGATGCAGTACGAGCGCGCGCTGCGCGCCTCGTTCTTCGACGTCCTGCGCGTTGACGGCTCCGATCTGCTGGAAGCGCCGTTGCGCGACCGCCTCGAGGTCCTCGCGCGGGTGGCGGAAGGGCACTGCATCCCGTCCGTTGCCACCGACGACCCCGACGTGGCCGCCGCAGTGCTCGAGGACGCGCTCGCAGCCGGCCACGAGGGCGTCATGGTGAAGTCGCTGGAGTCCGCCTACGACGCCGGCCGGCGCGGCGGCGCGTGGCGCAAGGTCAAGCCGGTGCGCACACTCGACCTCGTCGTCCTCGCGGTGGAATGGGGACACGGCCGCCGCCGAGGGTGGCTGTCGAACCTGCACCTCGGCGCGCGCGACGGCGGCGGCGGCTTCGTGATGGTGGGCAAGACTTTCAAAGGCCTCACGGACCAGCTCCTCACCTGGCAGACCGCGCGGCTGCAGGAGTTGGCGATCGGGCAGGAGGGTCACATCGTGCACGTGAAGCCGGAGCTCGTCGTCGAGATCGCGCTCGACGGCGTACAGGTGTCGCCGCGCTACCCCGGCGGCGTCGCCTTGCGATTCGCGCGGGTCCGCCGCTACCGGCCCGACCGCTCCCCCGCCGATGCCGACACCATCGAAACGGTGCAGGCGATGCTCTGACCGCTTCGGCGGCGCCCGGTTGGTGGGAAAGCGGTCAGCCCCGGGCAGACTCCCTCGGCGCATCGGGGCGTGGGACACGGACGAGGGAGCGAGATGAGCGACGAGCGGATCCACGCGCGGCGATGGTGGACCCTCTCGGTGCTGTGCCTCAGCCTGCTGCTGATCATCGCCGGGAACTCGTCGCTCAACGTGACCTTGCCCGACATTCAACGGTCGCTCGGTTCCAGCCCGAGCGGCTTGGAATGGATCGTCGACGCCTACAGCCTGGTGTTCGCGAGCCTGCTGCTCCCTGCCGGCGCGCTCGCCGACCGCTTCGGACGCAAGACCGCGCTGCAGTTCGGCCTCGTGCTGTTCGCCTCGTGCGCCTTGGTTGCGACGTTCGGCACCGAGACGTGGCACCTGATCCTGCTGCGGGCGCTCATGGGCGTGGGCGCGGCGTTCATCATGCCGGGCACTCTGTCGATTCTCGCCAACGTCTTCCACGACCCCGTCGAGCGCCGCCGCGCCATCAGCATCTGGGCCGGGTTCGCGGGCATGGGCGGCGCCCTCGGAACCGTCGTGTCCGGCTTTCTGCTCGAGTACTTCTTCTGGGGCTCGACCTTCCTCGTCAACGTGCCCATCGCGCTCCTCGCGCTCGTGGCCGGCTTCTGGCTCGTGCCGAACTCGTCGGACCCGACCGAGGCCCAGATCGACCCGCCGGGCGTCGTGCTCGTCGTCGCCGGGTTGACCGTGCTGCTCTACGGGATCATCGAGGCGCCGACCCACGGCTGGCTGCAACCGGCGACGATCATCGCCATGCTCACCGGCCTCGCCATCCTCGCGGTGTTCGTCGCGTGGGAGCTGCGTGCCCGTCATCCCATGCTCGACGTCCGCCTCTTCCGCGTGCGGCCGTTCGCGATCGGCTCGTCGACCATCACCCTGCAGTACTTCGCGATGTTCGGCCTGTACTTCGCGCTCGCCCAGTATCTCCAGCTCGCGCACGGCTATTCGACGCTGCAGACCGCGCTGATCGGCCTGCCGATCGGTGTGTTCGCGATGATCGGCGCGCCCGTGAGCGCCGGGATGGTGGGCCGCTTCGGGCCCCGGCGCGTGGTGGGCACCGGCCTGCTCGTCTCCGGCACGGGGCTGTTCCTGCTCGGTTGGGTGACGGCGGAGACCTCGGTGCTCTACATCCTGGTGGGGTTCGCGCTCGTCGGCCTGGGCAACGGCCAGACCACCGCGCCGTCGACTGCCCTGATCATGGGCTCGGTGCCGCGCGCCAAGTCCGGTGTCGGCTCCGCGGTGAACGACCTCTCACGGGAGCTCGGCGGTGCCCTCGGAATAGCCGTGCTCGGTTCGGTGATGGCGTCGGTCTATCGCAGCCGCATCGCGGGCAAGCTCGCCGGCCTCCCGGCGTCGGTGCGCCAATCCGCCCGTTCCTCGGTGGCCGGCGCGTTCAACGCGGCCCGCGGGCTCGACGCGGCGAGCGCGCACCGGGTCGTCCACGAGGCCCAGCAGACGTTCGCCCACGCGTTCGGCGTCGCCATGCTGCTGGGGACGGGCGTGATCCTCTTGAACTCGCTGTTCGTCTGGACGTTCCAGCACCGCGGTGTGGTGCACGCGACGCCCGGAGCCCCGCCGGAGGCGGCCGAGAGCGACGCGGCCGAGCTCGAGGCCATCGACATCGCGCTCACCGAAGCGGAATAGCGGAGGGCCGGGACGCGCCCGGGTGTCCCGTACAATGGAGCTCCCCCTTTCGGAAAGGCCCTCCCATGTCCGCGCGCGCCGACCTGCGCAACGTGGCGATCGTCGCCCACGTCGACCACGGCAAGACCACGCTCGTCGACGCCATGCTCTGGCAGACCGGCGCGTTCCGCGCCAACCAGGACGTCGCCGAGCGCGTGCTCGACTCCAACGACCTCGAGCGCGAGAAGGGCATCACGATCCTCGCCAAGAACACGGCGGTGCGCTACGGCGACGTGAAGATCAACATCGTCGACACGCCCGGCCACGCGGATTTCGGCGGCGAGGTCGAGCGGGGCCTCACGATGGTCGACGGGGTGCTGCTGCTCGTCGACGCGAGCGAAGGCCCGCTGCCCCAGACCCGTTTCGTCCTGCGCAAGGCGCTCGAAGCGCGCCTGCCAGTGATTCTCGTGGTCAACAAGGTCGACCGGCCCGACGCCCGCATCGCCGAGGTCGTCGACGAAACCTACGAGCTCTTCCTCGATCTCGACGCGGACGAAGCCCAGATCGACTTCCCGATCGTCTACACGAACGCGCGCGCCGGGTGGGCGTCGCTCGACCCCGACGTGCCCGGCGCAGATCTCAAGCCGTTGTTCGAGCTCCTGCTCGACCGCATCCCCGCGCCGACCTACGACGACGACCACCCGTTGCAGGCGCTCGTGACGAATCTGGACGCGTCGCCCTACGTCGGCCGCCTCGCGATCTGCCGCATCCACCACGGCAGGATCACCAAGGGGCAGAACGTCGCGTGGTGCCGCGCCGACGGCTCGATCGAGCGTGTCCGGGTCACCGAGCTCTACGTGAGCGAGGCACTCGAGCGCGTGGACGCTTCGTCGGCGGGCCCGGGCGACATCGTGGCGATCGCGGGTCTGCCCGACGTCACGATCGGCGAGACCCTGGCCGATCCCGACGACCCGCGACCTCTGCCGGTCATGACGATCGACGAGCCGAGCCTCGCGATGACCATCGGCATCAACACGTCGCCGCTCGCCGGACGTGAGGGCAAGAAGCTCACCGCGCGCCTGCTCAAGAACCGTCTCGACGCGGAGCTCGTCGGCAACGTGTCGCTCCGGGTGTTGCCGACTCCACGGCCCGACACGTGGGAGGTGCAGGGGCGGGGCGAGCTCCAGCTCGCGGTGCTCGTCGAGACGATGCGGCGCGAGGGCTTCGAGCTGACCGTCGGCAAGCCGCAGGTCGTCACCCGCGAGATCGACGGCAAGCGCCACGAACCGGTGGAGCGGGTCGCCATCGACGTCCCCGAGGACTACCTCGGCGTCGTCACCCAGCTGCTCGCGTTGCGCAAGGGCCGGATGGAGCAGCTCGTGAACCACGGCACCGGCTGGGTACGCATGGAGTACGTCGTGCCGGCGCGCGGCCTGATCGGCTTTCGCACCGAGTTCCTCACCGAGACCCGCGGCACCGGAATCCTGCACCACGTGTTCGAGGGCTACGAACCGTGGATGGGCGAGCTGCGCACCCGGCGGGCCGGATCGCTCGTCGCCGACCGGCAGGGCGCCACGACCACGTACGCGCTGCTCAACCTGCAAGAGCGCGGCGAGCTGCTCGTCGGCCCGGGCGTGGAGGTCTACGAGGGCATGATCGTCGGCGAGAACGCGCGCGCCGACGAGATGGACGTCAACCCGACCAAGGAGCGCAAGCTCACCAACATGCGCTCGTCGACCGCGGAAGAGCTCGTGCGGCTCACGCCGCCGCGCACGATGTCGCTCGAGCAGGCCCTCGAGTTCATCGCCGACGACGAGTGCGTCGAAGTGACGCCGGCCAGCGTCCGGTTGCGCAAGGCGATCCTCGACTCGTCCACACGGGGAAGGCTTCGCAACACCGCGCGCTGACGCGCGCAGGGAGCGGCGGGTCGGTGGTAGCGCCGGGGAACCCGGGCGGGTTTCGCGTCGAGCTTCTTCGCTCCTGGGCGCGGGCGTAGCCTGGTAGGCGTGGAGCACGAGGATCGCCCGCTCGGGCCGTTGGCGGCTGAGAGCGTCGAGGGTGTGGCGCAGGCGGACCCTGGGGCGGCGCACTTCGACCGGCCGGTTGACCGATTTCGGCGGAGTGCTGTCGGGTCGGTGCTCGCCGCGGGGATGTTCGGGCTCGCCGACGTGCTCGAAGGACGCGAGAAGCGCGAGCAGCCGGCGATCGTCACCGAGGCGCCCACCAGGCCCGACGACGGGCCGATCCGGCTCCTGCTCGACCCGGAGCACCCCGATCGGTCGGTCGTGATCGTGCGGCGGCACCTCCGCGAAGAGGGCCGCTGAACGGAGTTGTCCCAACCGAGCTCGTGCGAGGGGCAACCGCGGTAGGTTCGGCGGCCACGGTGCCGGGGGCAGGGGGCGACTCATGACGGGACGGGCCCGGAGCGGTCGCATCGGCGCGCTCGTCGCGGTGGTCACGACGGTGCTGCTCGCCGGCGGATGCACCTGGGTCTCCGTCGCGAGCCACACGCCCGACGGCTCGGACGGCAACCGCGCGAGCGGCCACGCCGTCCTCGACAGTGCGGGCAACTACCTGACGTTCCAGTCCGATGCGTCGAACCTGGTCGACGGCGACACCAACGGCGTCACCGACGTGTTCAAAGCCGACAACGTCGGCGGCCATGTGGAACGTCCGAGTGTCGCGAGCGACGGGACGGAAGGGAACGGACCGAGCCGCAACCCCGACATCGACTGCTGCGGCGGCCTCATCGTGTTCGAGTCGGACGCGAGCAACCTGGTGCCCGGCGACACCAACGGCACTACCGACGTGTTCGTGCACAACCAGACGACGAAGGTGACGACGCTCGTCAGCGTGGCCGCCAACGGAGGGCCGGCCAACGGTCCGAGCACCCATCCGGTGATCAGCGCGGACGGCAAATGGATCGCGTTCGAGTCGACCGCGACCAACATCGTGTCGGGCGTGTCCGGTCATCAGGTGTACGTGCGGCCGTGGCAGGCGGGCGGGCCGACACAGCTCGTGAGCCGGGCGAGCTGCGTCAGCGGGGTGCAGACGGCGGGAAACGGCGACAGCACGCGGCCGCACATCGACACATTCGGTCAGACGGTGGCGTTCACCTCGACGGCTACCAACTTCGCCGTCGACCCCGGGAATGCGTCGCCGAACGCCTACGCCGCCCTCACGAACGGCTGTGACGCGTCGACGGTCCCGTCGTTGGTCGGCTACGACACCGCGGGCCACATTCCGCAGCACGGGTCGATCGCGACGTCGATCGACGGCAACGGTCGTCACGTCGCGTTCGACGCGTACTCGGCGTCGTGTCCGGGGTCGTGCACGGTGGCCGGTGTGTACGTACGCGACCGCACCGGTTCCACGTCTGTAGCGATAGCGCCCGGTGACCCGCTGGCCGCGGGTGGGTCGCTGGAAGTCGGCGGGAACATGATCGCGATCCAGGCGACGGGTCCGGGGGGCGTGTCCCCGGTCGCCGAGGTCATCACCATGTCGACGGGAGCAGCCCGGGTGATCAGTACCGACCCGGCCGGGCACGCGCGCGCGATCCAGCCCGTCACCGATCCGGCATCGGACGGGCCGACGATCGCGTACTTCGGCGGCTACTTCGTCTATGCGGCACCGGGCGCGGGCAACGTCGCCCAGGCGTTCGCCCAGACCACACAGCCGGTGCCCGTGGTCTCGGCGGTCAAGCCGTCGAGCATCGCCCGCGGAGCGAGCAACCTGGTGCTCACGATCAACGGCAGCTTCTTCGCCGCGGGGTCGGTGGTGACACCCCCGACGGGCGTCACGGTCGACACCACCACGTTCGTCGACCCGAACACTTTGCAGGTCACCGTGCACGTCGCTCCGGGCGCACCGACTGGCCCCGGCGGCGTGACCGTCGCCGTGCCGGGAGGTCTCGGCCTCGACTACGGCAGCCTCGGCTCCTGCTCGGGATGCTTGACCGTCAACTGACGCGAAAGACCGTCGCAGCGCACCCGGAGCGACCGAGGTCCTGACCTAGCATCGCCCGACGATGACGACCACGGTTGCCAAGCCGGTCGCCCGCCCGCTGTCCGGCGCAGCGGGCTTCCCCACCACCCGCCGGCTGCGCGCCGCCGGGTACGCGCTGCTGGCGCTGATCACGTACGTGCCGCTGTTGCGCACCGCGCCGGGCAAGGTCTCCGCGGACACGAAGACCTACCTCTACCTCGACCCGAGCCGGCTGCTCGCCCGCGCGTCGTCGATGTGGGACCCGAACATCGGTTTCGGCACGGTCACGCACCAGAACATCGGATACCTCTTCCCGATGGGCCCCTACTACTGGCTGATGCACGCGCTCGGCGCGCCGGCGTGGGTCTCGCAACGTCTGTGGCTCGGCAGCATCTTGTTCCTCGCCGGTGTCGGGATGCTGTATCTGATGCGCACGCTGCACGTGCGCGGGCCCGGTGTGGTCTGCGCCGCGCTCGTGTTCATGTTCACGCCGTACCTCCTGGATTTCGCGTCGCGGCTCTCCGTCATCCTGCTGCCCTGGGCGGGGCTGCCGTGGATGCTCGCGCTCGTCATCAAGGCGCTGCGCGACGAACGCAGCTGGCGGTACGCGGCCGCGTTCGCGATCGTCGTGCAGGTCGTCGGCAGCGTCAACGCGACGGCACTGGTGTTCGCCGGGATCGCGCCGGTGCTCTGGATCATCTACGCCGTCACCGTCGCGCGCGAGGCCACCTGGAGCCGGGCCCTGAAGGTCGCCGGCAAGGTGGGGCTCCTGACAGTGCTCGCGTCGCTCTGGTGGATCGCCGGGCTCTCGGTTCAGAGCGGCTACGGCCTCGACATCTTGAAGTTCACCGAGACGGTGCAAACGGTGTCGCTCGCGTCGTCCGCGAGCGAGGTGATGCGCGGCCTCGGGTACTGGTTCTTCTACGGGATCGACAAGCTCGGCCCGTGGACCCTTGCGAGCATCCCCTACACCCAACATCCGTGGTTGATCGCGATCAGCTTCGGGATACCGATCCTGGCCATGGTGTCGGCGGCAGTGATCCGCTGGCGCCACCGTGTGTTCTTCATTCTCGTGATGCTGGTCGGGGTCGCGGTCGCGGTCGGCGCATTTCCGTACGAGCAACCATCGGTGCTCGGCCGCACGTTCAAGTCGTTCGCGCACTCCTCCAACTTCGGCCTCGCGCTGCGCAGCACGAGTCGCGCGGTACCGCTCATCGCGCTCGGCGTCGCAGTGCTCGTCGGCGTTGGGGTCAACGCCGTGTTCGACGCACTGTCGGCTCGTGGGCTCACGCTCCAAGGTTCCGCCGTCGTCGCGCTCGTCGGCATGCTCGCGTTGCTGAACATCTGGCCGTTGTGGCGCGGCACGGTCTACGGCGGAAACCTCCTGCGCGACGAGAACGTTCCTGCCTACTGGACGCAGGCCGCCGCCGCGCTGGACCGCCGGCCGCACGACACGCGCGTGCTCGAGATTCCCGGCGCCGACTTCGCCGCGTACCGCTGGGGCCAGACGGTCGACCCGATCACTCCAGGCCTCATGGACCGTCCGTACGTCGCGCGTGAGCTCGTCCCGTGGGGATCCGCTGCGTCGGCGAACCTGCTGAACGCGCTCGACCGGCGCATGCAGGAAGGCGTGCTCGACCCGGCCGCGATCGCGCCGGTCGCGCGGCTGATGAGCGCGGGCGACGTCCTCTACCGGGCCGACCTGGAGACGGACCGTTTCGACCTCGTGCGCGCGCGGCCGTTGTGGCTGCTGCTCACGAAGCCCGTGCCTCCGGGTCTCGATGCGCCCACCGGGTACGGCAACGGCCTCGGACGACCGCTCACGTTCAAGCAGATCGACCCGATCGCGCTCGCGCTCCCGGCCGGCATGGGCGACCCGCCGCCGGTCTCGGTGTTTCCCGTTCCGGACGCGCAGCCCATCGTGCACGCCCGCGCCGCGTCGGCACCGCTCGTCATGTCGGGCGACGGAGAGGGAGTCGTGGATGTCGCGAGCGGGGGCGCGCTCGGCAACTCCGTGATCCTGTACTCCGGCTCGTACGCCGGCGACCCGAAGGCCTTGAAGGCCCAGGTCGACCAGCCCGGCGCACTGCTCGTCGTCACCGACTCGAACCGCAAGCGCGGCGAGCGATGGAGCGGCGTGAAATGGAACATGGGGGCCACCGAGCGGGCCGACGAGACGCCGCTGACGACCGACGAGAAGGACAACCGCCTCGTCGTGTTCCCCGCCGCCGGCACGGACGCCTATACGGTGATCCAGACGCCCGGCGTGCACGTGTCGACGTCGTCGTACGGCAACCCCGACACGTATGAGCCCGAGATGCGGGGCGACCACGCGCTCGACGGCGATCCCAACACGATGTGGCTCACCGGCGAACGCAACCGTGTCATCGGTGAGCGGATCCGCATCGATCTCGATACACCGGTCACCACCGACCACGTCAACCTGGTGCAACCACTCGTCGGCGTCATGAACCGCTACATCACGAAGATGACGGTGACCTTCGACGGCGGCAACGCGCGCACCATTGGTCTTGGACGGTCGTCGCGCGCCGCGGCCGGACAGACCGTGACGTTCCCCAAGCGCACCTTCCACCGGATCGAATTCACGATCGCCGGCACGAACGTCGGGAACAAGGTCTACGCCCCGTACGACAACGGTGTCGGCCTGGCCGAGATCCGCCTACGCGACGACCACCCGGGCGCACAGGACGTGCGCTCCGACGAGATCGTGCGCATGCCGACCGACCTCGTGAGCGCGGCCGGCGCTTCCGCCGCGGGTCACCCGTTGGTCTTCTCCATGAGCCGATCGCGCACTGTTGTGGTGCGCTCCGCCGACGAGCCCACCGTCGTGCGGGAATTCTCCGTTCCCGACGCTCGCGCCTTCGGTGTGCGCGGCACTGCCCGCATGAACGCCACCGTGCCCGGTGCGCTCATGGACTCGCTGCTCGGCACGCCCGACGTGTCCGCCGGTGGAATCACCGCGACGTCGTCACTGCAGCTTCCGGGCGATCCGAACGCGCGCGCGTCGTCGGCATTCGACGGGGATCCCGCGACGGCGTGGACCACGGGCTTCCAGCACACGGTCGGGCAATGGGTGCAGGCCACGTTGCCCGCGCCGGTGACGTTCGACCATCTCGACCTGCAGGTCGTCGCCGACGGCCGCCATACGGTGCCGACGCAATTGCGCATCGACGCGGGCGGCCAGAGCCGCGTCGTCACCGTTCCGCCGGTGCAGGACCAGAAGGCGGAGAACGCGGTCGTGTCGGTGCCGGTGAGGTTCGCACCCCTTACGGGCAAGGACGTCCGGGTCACGATCACCGACATCCGGCGGGTGACGACGATCGAGTACTACGAGAACCAGCCGACCGAGATGCCGGTCGCCATCGCGGACGTCGGCATCCCCGGTGTGCGACGCGGACCGCTGCCCGCACAAATGCCCGGCGCGTGTCGCACAGATCTCCTCACGCTCGACGGCTCGCCGCTCGGCGTCCGGGTCACCGGTTCGACGGCCGACGCGACGACGTTGCGGGCGCTCGACGTGTCGCTGTGCGATCCCGCGCACCCCGACGACCCCGCGCCCGTGATCAACCTCGCGGCGGGAAACCACATCGTGCGTTCCGCACCCGGCGCGGTGACCGGCCTCGACGTCGATTCGTTGGTGCTGGGCTCGGATGCCGGCGGCGCGGCGATGGCCCTCGGTTCGCACGGCGCGCTGCCCGGCTCGGTCGTTTCCACGCCGCAGACTGCATCCTCGGCGACGCCGAGGATCACGGTCACGAAGAACGGCCGTACCGATCTCCGGGTGCACGTCGACGGCGCCACACCGGGCAGCCCGTTCTGGCTGGTGCTGGGCCAGAGCGTGAACGCAGGATGGAAGGCCACCCTTCCCGGGGCCGGAGTGAAGGGCTCGAGCCTCGTCGATGGCTACGCGAACGGATGGCTGGTGCATCCCACGTCGGCGAGCTTCGACGTGCCGATGCACTGGACACCGCAACGCGCGGTGTGGGCGTCGTTGCTGATCTCCGCGGCCGTGCTGGTGCTCTGCACGGTGCTCGTGCTGGGCGGCATCGTGCTCGCTCGTCGTCGAGCGCGCGCCGGCCTCGGGGCCGCGCACGAAGATGCCGCGCTGCCCGAGGCGGTCGACGAGCTCGACGGCGTGCCGCGGCTCGTGAACCCGCTCACCGCGTTCGGCGCCCGGCCGCGTACCGCGGTCGCAGTCGGCGCTTCCGTCGTGACGTTCGCGGTCGGGCTCGTGGTCGCGCGCTGGTGGATCGGCTTGATCGCGGGCGCGCTCGTTGCCGCCGTCGCACTGCGCCCGCGCCTGCGGCCGTTGCTGACGTTCGCCGCGCCTGCTGCACTCGCGTTCGTCACGCTGTACCTCATGTACAACCAGTACCGGCACCGCTGGGTCAGCGACCTGGCGTGGCCGGCGCGCTACACGCGCCTCAGCCAGCTCGCGTGGCTCGCGATCGTGCTGCTCGCCGCCGACGCGGTCGTCGAGATCGTCCGCACGCGCTCCCGGAGCCGCAGCAAGGAATGAATCACTTGGGACGTTCAGCCCCGTTCCGATCGGCGCGAGTGTCCCGACTGATGGAGTGGCTCAGGCGTCGCGGCGGCGTTCGAGGAACATTCCGCACGCGAGATCGACGGCGAGCAATGCCAGCGTGAGCCACGCGAGATCAGGGGCATGCGCGAGACGGCTCGCGACGAGCGCGACCGGCGCGCCGAGTGTCACCAGCCATCGGGCGCGCGGCACACGCGCGACCAAGGCGGCCGCCGCCGCGGCGACGATCCCGATCCACAGCCGCGAGAACGCGAAGGTCACCAGCCCGAGTGCGCCCGCGAGCGCCACCGTCGAGGTCCACGACGGCACACCGGCACTGATGAACCACAGCGGCGACGTCGAGACGGGCCTGTCGGCGAGCGCGGGTTGTGCCGGGCTCGCGGCCGCCAGGCGCCGGCGCCGGGTCGCGTTCACGACGATGCCGATGCACACCGCCACCGCGAGTGCGCTCAGGCCGAAGGCGATCCACACCTGGCGTTGTGGCGTCCACCGCAGGTGCAGGGTCATCGTGCCCGCGCTCCGGGGCCGGATCAGCCAGCCGTTCGCGTAGCCGTCGACGAGCTGCTGCGGCCCTACTGAACCGCCGGTACCGCCGGCAACGCCGGCCTTCCAACCCTTGCTCGAGCTCTGGCCCAGCACCAACCAGAACGGTGAACCGTCCGTGCGCACGTTGACGTCGACGGCCGTCGCATGGTTCGCAGTGACACGCACGGACGCGCCGGACGTCTGCAGCGGCGCGCCGAGCGGCGCGATCGCGGCCGGACCGCCGGTGCGGTCCGACGAGAGCACGACCCGGTCGACGTCGACCGCGGTGGACAGGCCGACCGCCGACTGCAGGGTGTGACTGCCCGCGGACAAGCGCAGCGGCGGCGAGCACGACACCACGCCGAGCCCCGTGCGGGCATCCGCGGCCGTACCGGTGAGGCGTACCGACATCGGTGCGCCGTCGACCCGCACCAGGTCGCTTCGGCATGCGCCCGACAGCTCGGACGGCGCCGCGGGGCGCGGCACGCCGGGCACGCCGGCCTCCGCGATCGACACGGGCAGCGTCGCGGCGGGGCCGGGGTCGCCCGGGATCGCGGTGACACGCCGGACCTTCTCGATCCTGATCCGCACGTGACGCGCGGTCAGCGACGGGAACGACAGGTGCACGGTCTGCGTCGCGCCTTCGTGGGTGCCGTCCGCGATCGGCGGGACGTCGACGTCGCGTTGCTCGCCGGTGTCAGTCAGAAGGCGGAGCCGCGTCGGCACGGAATGCCGGCCGTCGGCGACCACGGTGAGGTCCTCGTGGTCGACCGTGATCGGCGCCGGCAGGGTGAGATCGAGGAACTGTCCCTCCTGCGGGCCGAGCGGCGCCGTCCACGCCGTCGCCGGATCACCGTCGAACGCGCGCGAAGCTCGCGCGTCGACGTCGCCCGTGAGATAACCCGAGGCCGCGTAGCCCACGCCCGGAGCCGTGGTTCCGAGCAGCTCGTCGATCTGCACGTCGGATGCACGTGCGTCGACGCGTGCCGTGCCGGTCAGCGCGAACGTGCGCGTGTCGGGAAGGACGAACCTGCGGTCGAGCGCGAGCTCCTCGTCCTGCTTGCCCGCGACACCGGGGTCGAAGCGCAGACGTGTGAGCACGACGTCGAGACGATGGCCCGAGGCGAGTCCACCCGTTCGCTGCGCGAAGTCGACCGGCAACCGAACGGTCTCGCTCACGTGGACATCGCCGAGGCGCACCTCCGCGAAACCGACCGCGTTCACGTGCTCGGGGTCGGGAACCGGGTTGGTGCGCAGCAGCGTGATCCGGAGCTTCTTCACCGTGCGTTCGGGGAACCGCACGACCTGACCGGCGGGATCGAATGACTCGGGGCCGAGGTCGACCGTCACGGGACTTCCATGGTCGAACGAGAGGCGCACCCTCGTGAGGTACCGGTCGCGCGGCCCGTCCTGCGGTTGCACGAGTGTCACCTGGTTCGTGCGGACCGGTTGGTCCGTACGCAACGTGATGCTCTGACCGCGGGGATCGGCGCCGCCGACGCGCCACGACGTCCGGGGATCACCATCGAATGCGTGCACCGCGCGGTCTTCGGGGCGCGGCGCGCCGCCGTCGCCCGTCGCGTCGACGCGGCCACCGATCTGTTCGACCACCGACCCGCTCGCGTCGGTGGAGCCCGGGAACGGATCGAGACGGAAGTCGTAGTGGTTCGGGTCGGGCAGCGTCTGCCCGGCGCGTTCCGTCGCGCCCTTCGTCGAGATGATCTGATAGAACCAGTTCTCGATGCGTCGCCGATTCGAATCGGTGAGCACGAGGTCGGCACCGTTGTCGAGCGCCTGACGAAGCTGCGTGCCGTCGAGCGCGGCGAGCTCCAGCACTTGGGCGTCACCGTCGAGCAGTCCTGCCGCGGTGCTGTCGACGATGCCCTCGCCGTCGCCCGCGAGCACCACGGGCTGACGCAGAGGCGCGGTGTGCACGATCGGGACCGCGCCCTGCACCTGGAAGAGGGCGACGGGTGGCGGGTTCGGCGCGTTGTCGGGGGTGCGCAGCGCGACTTCGTCGACGAGCGGTGGTGAGGACACGTTCGGCGCCGGCGGCCCGAAGCCTTGTGGCGGGCTCAGGCCGGGCGGGACCGGCTGCGTCAGCTCCGCCCACAACGCGCGCGGTCTCGGCATCTCGAAGCGCTCGTACTGCATGTCGGATCGGAGCGCGATCGTGCCGATCCCGAACAGACGCGCCATCGGCGCGAGCGAGGCGGGCTCGAACGTCCCTTCCTGGATTCGATGGTCGATCGCGTCGAGGAGGTTGACCGACTGCGGCGAGCCGTACGGGAGCACCTCGCGCGCGACATACGGACGGTCGATCAGCCCGGGCGTGATCGGCTCGATGGCGTTCCCCCACCGGTATGCGGCGAAGTTCGCCCCCGGGATCTCGAGGACACGCGTCGCGTTGCCGCCGCGCTGCATCGCCGCCGCCGCGTCGAGCCAGTACCCCGGCAGCTGCTCGGGCCGCAGCACCTGCTTCGACAGGAAGCCACCGCCCTCCCACACCGGCGACAGCGCGGCGAATGCGATCGCGCCGACCATCACCGCGGCCGTTGCTTCGTGACGACGGATGCGGATCGATCCCACGGCGGCCGCGAGCAGACCCGCGAGGCCGAGCACGATCACGGGGTGGACGCGTGAGGTGTTGCGCAGCGCCAAGCCGAGCGACGAGTCGGTGGCGAAGCGCTTCCACAACGCGCCGTACGGGCTCGAATCGTCGTACGGCCATGCGCCCACACCGATGAGCGTGCCGGTGATGACGAGCAACACGAAGTAGGCGCGGTAGCGCCAGCGCATGATCGCCGCAGCGACGAGCGCGGCAACAGGCACGAGGTAGCTGAACGAGACGGCGAACCAGTGGTTGTTGACGTACGCGCGGGCCTGGTCGACGGTGTACCCCAGCCGGTCGGTGCCGTAGAAGAACCAATCGCCGAGCCCGCGGAGCAGGTCGCCGGGCGACGAGGACTTCGACACCGTGCGGACGTTCTCGGTGAGCTGCAGGACGGGCAGGCCGTACGCGCCCTGCAGGCGGAGCCCGACGGCCCACCACAACGACACGCCGATACTGAGCGCGCCGATCCGTGCGGCCGCGCCCGCGGCCGCACGCGCCGCGGCCCGGCCCTGTACGGCTTCCAGCACCAACCAGAGAATGGGTGCGACGCCCGCGAGGAGCAATGCAGACGCGTTCACGCCGCCCACCGCGAGGACGATCAACGCGAACAGCGCCGGATCGCGCCAGCCGCCGCGACGGGTGGCACGGACCGTGAGGCCCACGAGCCATGGGAGCGCGGCCCACGGCAGCAGCAGCACGGAGATCCGGGCCGTGAACGAGAGCTGATGCGGCGTGAGCATGTACACGAGCGCACCCGCGAGCGCGCCGGCCCGCCCGGTTCCCAGCATGCGGAAGAGCCAGCGTGCCCCGAGCGCCGCGGCCAGCGAGATGGTCCCGAGCCAGATGCGTTGGGCGATCCAGATCGGAACGCCGACACGGTCCATCAGCCAGTAGTACGGCCCCATCGGGAACAGGTAGCCGATCTGCTGGTGGGGCACGGTGCCGGCGCCCACGTGCGGGTCCCACATGAACAGCGCGCGGGCGAGGAAGCGCCCCGGGTCGGTGTAGAGGTACTGCTTCGTGTCGCTGCTGACGAGATGACGCGCCGACAAGAAGAACGGGACGTAGGCGACGAGCGCGAGCCCGACGACCTCGAGCACGCCCGCGCGCGATCGTTCGTGTCGCGCGGAGGGCGCGATGGTGCGCATCATTCGGTGCCGAATGCTACTGCCGCCTCTGCCCCGCACCGCGGTCGGCGACGCGCCGTCGCGCGGCCACGGGCCGCGAGCGGAGCCGCCGGAGGTCCACCAGCGCGCGGCTCCCGCTGACTACGTTGGCCGCCACAGGGTGCCGCTCGTGCATTTGCACCGTGGCACGCGTCCGCACGAACCCGGGGATGACTTGAGCACCCGCGACGCCATCGTGCAGAAGCTGACCATTCTCGACGAGGCTCACCAGAGCCTCCTCGGCCACGGCATCGACCCCGATCGGCGCTCGGAGCTCCACGACGCGCTCGACCGCGGTGCCACGCTCGGTGAGCTGCTGATGGCGCTCGTGGCGTCCGACGAGTACGTCGAGCAGCTCGTGAGCGAGCTCGTGGACGAACGGACGTCCGACGCCGAGTTCGTCGAGGAGGCGTACCGGGTGGCGTTGCGTCGCGACCCGGACCGCGACGGCCGGCGCGCGTTCCTCGACGCACTGGGTCTCGGTGCATCCCGGTGCGACGTCGTACGGAGCTTGGTGCGTTCCGACGAGCACGTGAATCGGGTCGTCGCCGGCGCCTACCGGCTGCCAAACCTCCGCGCGTTGCGTCCCGACCGGTACCGCAGCCTCGTGACGGAGACCGGCGCTCGCGAACAGTTCTTCCGCATCGAAGACGACGAGGACTTCGACTGGCTCGAGTCGTCGATCCTTGCGAACGACTACTACGACCGCCCCGGCGTTTGGGGCTTCTCACTCGACGAGGACAAGCGCGCGATGGCGGGCATGCTCGCCAACTTCGAGCCCCGGCGGGCGCTGGAGCTGGGCTGCGCGAGCGGCCCCGTGCTCCAGGCGCTTGCCGACCTTGGTTTCGAGGCGGAAGGAATCGAGATCAGCCGCGGCGCGATCGAGCGGGCCGTGCCCGAAGTGCGACCGCGCATTCACCAGGGCGACATCCTCGACCTCGAAGCCGAGGCGAGATACGACCTCGTGTTCGGCCTCGACATCTTCGAGCACCTGAACCCGAACCGACTCGACACGTATCTCGAACGGATCGAGAGCATCCTGGCCCCGCACGGCTTCGTCTTCGTCAACGTGCCGACGTACGGGCACGACCCGGTGTTCGGAACGGTGTTCGATCCATTCGTCCCGGAGTGGCGCGAAGCTTCCGAGCGCGGTGAGCGGTTCTCGTTGCTGCAGGTCGACGACGACGGCTACCCGATGCACGGTCACCTGATCTGGGCGCCGCCGGAATGGTGGCTGCGGCGGTTCGCGACGCACGGCCTCTACCGCGACGTGGCCGTCGAGAGCGCGCTCCACGACGCGTACGACGAGTTCTTCGGGCCGCGCTACCCGGCCCGGCTGGCCTTCTTCGTGTTGACCCGCCAGCCGCTCGGCGCGGCGAGCCGGCAGGTCGTCGAGCGTGTCCGCGCCTCTCGCGCCGTCGCCGGTCGGTAGCCCGCCGATCGGACCCGCCCCCACGACTTCGTGCGCGTGGGCACGGTGCGTGAGCAGCGGTGGCGGGAGAACGCACCACCGTGGCCTGCTGTGCCCGGGGCGGTGCACCCCGACGGGTAGGTTTGGGGCGGTGATCAGGCGGTGATCGGGGCAGAGTTGCAGCTCGTCGCGAGGGTGCAGCGGTGAGTCGCGAGGCGGTGCTCGAGGAAGCGGAACCAGGGCTTCCCGCGTCCGGGCTCAACGCGCGTGGTTCGTTGCGGGCCGCCGCCGAGCAGTACTGGGTCCTGCTCGTGCTCGCGGCCGCCGGCATCGCGATCCCGCTGCTGGCTCGGCACTTGATGTTCCCGGCGTATTCGTGGAACCGGGACGAGCCGATCTACCTCTGGCAGGCGCACGCGCTGCGCGACGGGTACTTCACCACTCCCGACGGCGGGTTCCCGACGTTCTTCCGGCCCTGGTTGTCGGCCGCCAAGGACGGCGTGCTGTTCTCCCAGTACACGCTCGGGTGGCCGCTCGTGCTCGCCGGTTCACTCGTGGCCTTCGGATCGCCCGACGGTGCGCTCGCCCTCGCGGGGCTGCTCGTCGTGCTCGGCACCTACACGTTCACGCGTGAGCTCACCCGTGACCATGTGCTCGCGCTCGTCGCGACGGGCCTGATGGTGCTGTCGCCGATCCTTCCGATCCAGGGCGGCGTGTACCTCGGCTACATGTTCACGCTCGGCCTCGGATTGCTGTTCGCGGCCGGCGTGCTGGCCGGCGTGCGGCGGAGCAAGCCGCTGTTGATCGTGGGCGCCGGCGTGCTCCTCGGGTGGATCTTCATGACCCGTCCCTACGACGCGGTCCTCTGGGGCATCGCGGTCGGCGGATACGTCGTGTTCGTGCGATGGCGCGAGTGGCGACGGATCGCGGCGTGGGCCGGCTGGCTCGCGCTCGGCGCGCTGCCGCTCGTCCTCGCGACGCTCGCGTACAACCAGCACGTCACCGGCAGCGCGACGACCTTCCCGATCACGGTCGCGGACCCGCTCGACAAGTTCGGGTTCGGCGTGCGCCAGATCATGCCGACGTTCAACACCTACAGCTATGGGCCCGGGCAGGCTCTCAAGAGCACGGCGAAGAACATCTTCTATCTGCCGCTGTTCATGATCGGGGGGTACCTCGGCGCGGCTGCCGCGGCGTACGGGCTCTGGTTGCGCCGTCGCGATCGCACGACCATCGCGCTGCTCGCGCTCGGCCTGGTGTTCCCGCTCGGCTACATCCTGTTCTGGGGTAGCGCCGTGTCGGCCCAGACCACCAACCTGAGCGGACCGATCTACTTCATACCGCTCTACGCGCCGCTCACGATCCTCATCGCGGCCGTGCTCGTCGACACGTGGCGCCGTCGCCGTGCACAGGGCGTCGCGGTCGTCGCCGTGCTCGCACTCGCGACCGTGCCCTTCGGTGGCACCCGATACCTGTACAACATCCGTATCAGCGACTCGCAACGAGCGTGGAAGAAGAGCGTCGAACCGATTGCGCGCGACAAGGCGCTCGTCTTCGTCTGGAACGACGGGCCCGGGCCGTTCCTCCTGTATCTCAACCCGTATTCGATGAACAGCGCCAAGCTCGACGACCGACTCTTGTACGCGGTCGACAACGGTGGCGCGGACTTCGATCTGATCGCGGCGCGACCCGACCACACGCCGTACCTGCAGATGTTGTCGATACCTCCCGACTACCTGCTCCCGAACGGCAATCCCCGCACACCGAAGATCCGCCTGCTGCCGCTGCGCACGCTGCACGCCAGCACCGTGACCCTGCACGCGCGCGTCACCAACCCGCGGCACCGTCGGAGTGTCGTGATCGCATTGAAGATGGGCGATCACACCGACTTCCGCACACTCACGACCGACGGCACGGGCGGCGCCGACTTCCAGACCGAGTTCACGCTCGTGCCACCGGGCGCCAGCTCCGCTCCCGGCTCGACCGCACTCGACGGCAGGCTGGGCACCGTGCAGGTCGCCGTCGGCTACGGGACCACTCCCGAAGCGGCGCGCCGCAACCTCCTCGCGCGTGAGTTCTTCCCCTACCGGGTGACCGGCTCCTCGGTGGATCTGCTCCTGCCCTCGCGCAAGAACCGCGCCATGCGCGAAGACAAGGGCAAGCGGAAGTGGTTCCCGGAAACAACCCTGCGCGAGCTCGAAATCACCCTCACCTCCACGCCCGCGACACCCTGACACAGGCGCAGCGTTGACGCGTCCGCGGGTCGCCGTCGAGGTCTGGCACGGCGAGGCCGCGGTCAAGCTCACGGCCGGCGAGACCACCGCGACGTTTCTCCCCAACCTCGGCATGCTCGGTGTGTCGCTGCGGTATGCAGGCCGTGAGCTGCTCGCGCTCCCGGGGGGAGTGCGCGCCTACCGGCACCAACACGTGACCGGGCTTCCGTTGCTCGCTCCGTGGGCGAACCGGCTCGCCGGACGCCGCTACCGCGCGATGGGAGTCGACGTCGATCTCGTCGACGTTCGGCTCCATACCGATGGCAGCGGCCTGCCCATCCACGGCACGATGGCCGCACAGCCGGGCTGGCAGATCACCGCTTTGGAGCACGACGACCGCAGCGCAGCACTGCGGGCCCGCTTCGACTTCGGGACGCGGGCCGACCTGCTGCGCTCGTTTCCCTATCCGCATGTCGTCGACGTGACCGCGACCGTGGACGACGGCCGCCTCGAGCTGGCCACCGCGGTCACCGCGACGGGCGACCTCGGAGTGCCGATCTCGTTCGGCTACCACCCCTACTTCTCGCTGCACGGCACGGCACGGGACCGCTGGCGCCTTCGTGTTCCGGATCGCGCACATCTCCTGCTCGACGACCGCGGCATTCCGACGGGCGAGCGCCGCGACGAAGGCGCCGAGGTGCGACCCCTCGGCCGGCGCACGTTCGACGATCTGTTCGCGCTGTCCGGCGACCGTGTGACCGCGTTGCTCGCGGAAGACATGTCGATCACGCTCTTGTTCGACGACTGCTTCCCCTACATGCAACTCTTCGCGCCGCCGCGGCGGCGGTTCCTGTGCATCGAGCCCATGACCGCACCCACCAACGCGCTCGTCACCGGGCAGCATCCGAACATCGATCCGGGTGACACGTTCACGGCCGCGTTCACCGTTCACGCCACGATGCGGACGGCCCACGACTGACGTTCCGATCGGTGTTCGGGCTGTCGGGCGACGACGCCAGACACCGGCCCATCGAGCTGCTCACGCGGAGGCCTCAGCCGGCGAGGGCATCTCTGCGGTCGCGGAAGAACATGAGCGCCCGTACGCGTTGGTCGTCGGCCCGCACGAGATCCGGGAGCGAAAGGATCGCGCCGCGGAAGCCGGTGGCGTTCCAGGCACCGTCGTCCGGCACGTCGTCGATGTACCACGGCGTGACATAGAGGTAGGGATCGGGGTGGTCCCGGTCGCCGGGTGAGGCGCCGAACGTGGCCCGTCGGCGTTGCGTGTCGGGCAGACATTCGAAGCCGGCATCGAAGTGCTCCGGCCACAGCTGGACCCGGCTGCCGTCGATCGAGGCCGCGTCGGCACGCAACGTCTCCAGCACGGAGAACGCGAATCCATACCACGCCGCGAGAAAGGCGGTTGCGCCCGCATCGACGGGCAACTGCTCGTCGGCGTCGCCGAGCGCGGGCACATCCAGCTCGCCGGCCGGGCGTTCGTCGGGTGGTCCGTCGAGCACGAGCTGCGCAGCGCGACGCAAGGTCGTGACGGGTTCGGCGCGCGCGGTGTCACCACGCTGCCGCACGAGTTGCGTACCGGCCACGCGCGCCTGCTCGTCGTGGCCGAAGAACGGTGTGCCGAACCCACCGAAGGTGTACCGCAATCCGATCTTGCCGTTCGCACGTCGTCGCGCCGGCGAGATCACGTAGACGGCGAGACGGTGCAGCGCCTCACGTGTCTCGCGAAAGCCCGGCGGCGGCTCACCGAGGCGATCGTATGCGCCGAGCCACCGCGCCCGGACCCAGGTCGTTTGCTGCGGATGGTCGACGAGCCATTCGTCCCACGTCGTTCCCGCACCGGGGATCGGGGTCACCAAACGCCCCGTCGCACCTGACGATGCGAGCGGGTCGTCGGCGAACCATTCATCCGTGACTGCCGGCGGAGACGGTTCCAACACCCGGGCCGTATACCCGTGACCCACGAGCTCCTGGGCCTCCCGGCGCGCGTCGCGGGCCGAGGTCGTGTCGCGATCTGTCTCATCACGTGGGTTCATGGGTGATGCGATTGTGCCTCACGTGCCCGCGGCCGGCTGTCTCGAACCGTGCATACGAAATGAGTCGTGCGACCCATAACAATCTTCATCACCCCTCTTTAGAGTGCCGGCAACGGGCGAAACTCCGTCGGCAACCGCCGGGCAGCGTGTGCGCCTATCCGGAAGCAACAAGCTTCCATACCCAGGGCAGGGTGGACATTGCACGGACAGTGTGGGGTCGTTGGCGTCGCGCGTATAGCGCCGGCGCGTGGGCAAGGGGCCAGTGGTGCGCCGGCGACGCGCTGAGGAGGCGCCGGCAGGCGCGCCGGTACCCGTGGCCACGCTCGTGCCGGACCTCGACGCAGCGGTCGACCGCGCACGACTCGGTGATGTGCTGGTGGAGACGGGCAGCGTGGGACGCGACGCCGTCGAGACGGCCGCTGCGAGCCTTCGCGGAACCCGCCTCGGAACGGCGCTGTTGGAGGACGGTCTCCTCGACGAGATCGCATTGACGGCCGCACTGGCCCGGCACTTCCGGCTGCCGGTTCTCGATCTCCGCAAGGCGAAGCCCGCCCCGACCGCGACCGAGCTCGTGAGCGAGAGCGACGCCCACCAATTCGACGTTCTCCCGGTGTCGCTCGACGAGGGCGTGCTGCACGTCGCGGTCGCCGATCCGCTCAACCGGGAGCTGCTCGATCACCTCCGCCGGCTGCCGGTGAAGCAGGTGAACGTCGCGCTCGGCGTGCCGTCGCATCTGCGCAACCGCGTCAACCAGACCTACCGCGCATTGTCCGAAGTCCAGACCGACATCGACGCGTTCCGTTCGAGCGCGCGCACGACCGACGAGCTGACCGTCGCGGACGACGCGACGGACCAGGATGCACCGATCGTCCAGGTCGTCAACAAGATCGTGACACAGGCCCTGCGCGACCGCGCGTCCGACGTGCACATCGAGCCGACCGACGAAGGCGTCAACGTGCGCTTCCGTATCGACGGCGCGCTGAAGGAGATCGTCACGCTGCCCGGCGAGATGGCGGCCGCGCTCGTGAGCCGGCTCAAGATCATGGCCGACATGAACATCGTCGAGCGACGCCGTCCTCAGGACGGGCAGTTCGAGATGACGGTCGACGGTCGCATGCTCGATGTTCGCGTCTCGACGACCACGACCATCTGGGGCGAGAAGGCCGTGCTGCGGCTGCTCGACCGCAAGCGTTCACTCCTGCGCCTGGGCGACCTCGGGATGCCGCCGAGCTCAGGCGAGCGGTTCTCGCGCATCGTCGGTTCGCCGTTCGGGATGGTGATTGTCGCCGGTCCGACCGGAAGCGGGAAAACGACGACGCTGTACGCGACCTTGACCGAGATCAACCGGCCCGACATGAACGTCATGACCATCGAGGACCCGGTCGAGTACGTCTTCCCCAAGATCAACCAGATCCAGATCAGCGAGCAGGCGGGGCTCACGTTCGCGACCGGGCTCAAGTCGATCCTGCGCCAGGACCCCGACGTCATCCTCGTCGGCGAGGTGCGCGACGTCGAGACGGCACGCATCGCCGTGCAGAGCGCGCTCACCGGTCATCTCGTGCTCTCCTCGGTGCACGCCATCGACGCCGTGTCCGCGCTGTACCGGCTCCTCGACATGGGAATCGAATCCTTCCGCGTCACCTCGGCGATCGTCGGTGTCGTGGCGCAGCGCCTGGTCCGCAGGATCTGCCGGTCGTGTGCCCGTCCGTACACCCCGTCGGCTCAGGAGCAGGCGCTGTTCCGCAACCTGGGCGGTGCCGCGAAGGACTCCTGGGTGCGCGGCGAGGGATGCAGCCTCTGCTCGGGCACCGGTTACTTCGAGCGCCTCGGGGTGTTCGAGGTGCTCAGTCTCACCGACGAGATCCGTCAAGCGCTCGTAGAAGGCACGCCTCCTCGGGTGACGCGCGAGCTCGCGGTCCGGCAAGGGATGTCCAGCCTCCAGACGGAGGCGCTGCGGCTCGTCGCCGCCAATGTCACGACCCTGGACGAGGTGGTTCGTCACGTGTTCGGAGCGGAGGGCTCGCAATGACCGACGTCATGACCGCACGACCGGCAGTTGCACCGCCGAGCGACGACCGCGAACGGCCGACTCCCTGGTACAAGCAGCGCATCGCGATCGGTCGCGAGATCAAGAGCGTCGAGCTCATGAACTTCTCGCGCCAGGGCGCTTCGTTCCTGCGTGCCGGCGTTCCGATTCTGGACGCGCTCGGCATCGTCGCCGAGGAGAACGGCTCGAAGAAGATGACGGAGGTTCTCCACGACCTCCAGCGGCGAATTCGCGGCGGTTCGAGCTTCGGTGACGCGCTCGCTGCGCACCCCCGGGCCTTCCCCCGCTACTACATCGCGGTCGTGCGCGCGTCGGAGCTCACGGGCCGGCTCGACGACGCGCTCGACCAGCTCGCAACGTATCTCGAGCGCGACATCGCCGCTCGCCGTCAGGTCAAGAGCGCGTTGACCTACCCGAGCTTCGTGTTCGCGATGGCGATCGTCGCGGTGTTCATCATGGCGATCTGGGTGCTGCCGAAGTTCAAGGGCTTCTACAAGGGACTCGGCGCACACCTGCCGCTTCCCACCCGCATGCTCCTCGGCTTCACCGACTTCATCGGCAACTGGTGGTTCCTGCTCGTCGGCCTCGCCGCCGGGCTGGGAATCGCCGCGTACGCCGTCCTCGGCGGCGATCACGGCAAGGAGCGTCGCGACAACCTCGTGCTCAAGGTTCCCGGGATCGGTCCGCTCGTGCAGCTGATCGTGATCGAGCGGTTCTGCCGCGTCCTCGCCGCACTGGTCGACGCCGGCGTGTCGCTTCCCGAGGCGGTGCGCGTGTCGGCCGACAGCACGAACCACCGGCTGTACCAGACGAAGCTCGCGGCCGCCCGCGAAGGCATGATGCGAGGTGAAGGTCTGGCCGCGCCGATCACCGCCACGGGTCTGTTCCCTCCGGCGGCGCGCCAGATGATGCGCGTCGGCGAGAGCACGGGCTCGCTCGACGCGCAGTTGCAGGCGGCCGCAACCTTCTACGAGCGCGAGCTGAACTACCGGCTGAAGCGGTTGACCGACATGTTCGAACCGATCGTGGTCCTCACCGTCGGCGGTGCTGTGGGGTTCGTCGCCATCGCACAGATCTCGGCGATGTACAGCATCTACCACCAGGTGAAGATCTAGTCCTGAAGCATCAGGCGCGCACTCACGTCGGGTGCGTCGTTGAACACACCGTCCCACAGGGACACTCGGCAGGAGGAATACCAACAATGACAGTGACCGAGCACCCGACGCAGCAAAGGGATGAGCGTGGATTCACGCTCATCGAGCTGCTCGTCTCCATCGTCGTCGTCGCGATCCTGGCCGCCGTGGCCATCGTCGGCGTCGGTGGTCTGCAGAACAAAGGCAGCTCGAGCGCGTGCCAGGCGTCGGTGGACGCGGCGAAGGCTGCTTCTGCCGTGCACTACGCCAACACCGGCTCGTGGCCGACGACCTTCGACGCGATGACCGGCGCCACGCCGGCTCCCGAGTTCGAGGTTGCGTCGGGCGTGACCGCGACCGGCACCACCCTCAAGAACGGCAGCAACTGGTCGGTGACGATGGGCGGCGGCGGCAGCTCGCCGAACACGTTCACCGCGTGCCCGTAGGACCGGTGGCAGAGCCCCGGGCGCGCACTGCGCCCGGGGCTCCAACGCACCGGCTCCGCACTTGTTCGAACCACGCACATGAAAGGAGGACCACGTGCGCACTCGTGACGAAGCAGGAGAGAGCCTCATCGAGATCGTGATCGCGCTCGTGATCCTCGGTGCCGTCGTCTCCGCGATGCTCGCGACCATCGCCACCTCGGCGACGAGCTCGAAGGGGCACCGTGACCTCGTGACCGCCGACGCGGCGCTCCGCAACTACGCGGAAGCGACGAAGTCGGCCGTGCGTACGTCGTGCACCTCGAGCGGCGCCACGTACACCGTGTCGTACACCGCCCCGAGCGGATTGGGCGTGAGCCCCGTTCCGTCGACTTCGCAGCCGTGCCCCTCCACCACGAGCGTCACGGTGGTGCACCTTCAGGTCACCTTGCCGTCCGGCACGGTGAAGCCGTTGGACAGCGAGGTCCGGGCGCCATGACCCGTCGGGTTCAGACGCGCTCGGAACAGGGCGCGGCCCTCGTGCTCGCAATCGGCGTCATGGTCGTGATCGGCCTGATCGCGACGACTTCTCTGGCGCTCATCACGACGAGCGTGAACGGACGGGCCACCCTCGACGCCGTCCGCAACCGCCAGTACGCCGCCGACGGCGCGGTCGAGGCGACCATCGCGCACGTGCGCACGGTGTCGAGTCCGGGGCTCGGACCGTGCGGCGGCCCCTACACGTACCCGGCGCTCAACAAGGTTGCGATCCACGTCGACTGCGTGAACGTTCCGACGCTCACGACGAGCGGCGCGCTCCAGCGCAACGTCGTGTTCACCGCGTGCATCGACACCGGCGTGCTCTGCACGGACTCGAGCGCGATCGTGCGGGCCCAGGTCAACTACGAGGCCACCTCGATCTCGAACCCCACCATCACGCGCACCTACGTGCAGTCATGGAGCGTGAACCGATGAGCCGGCGCGGCGCCGTTCGAAAGGCCGTGGCTCGACGCGCGGGAGACCGCGGCTTCACGCTCATCGAACTGCTCGTGGCGATCACGCTCCTCGGGCTCGTCACGGGCGCGCTCACCGCGGTCTTCCTCACCGCGATCAACGGCACCCAGGCCGGCGCCGAGCGGGTGCGCGAGTCGAGTGACGCGCAGCTCGTCGCCGCGTTCCTGACGCGCGACGCACAGGCCGCGGGCGGGACGAACCCTGCGACCGGTTCGGTCGACACCTCACTCGGCGTCTCGCTCACGGATGCGGCCGGCTGCACCGGGCCGGGCGCCATGGTGGTCCGCTTCAAGTGGCAGGACCGCTCGAGCACGGTCGCCCACCTGCGGGTCGCGGCGTATTACTTCAACTCGGCTGCCGCTCAGCTGGTGCGCGTGACCTGCACCGACGGGTCCGTGGGTCCGTCGATGACCCTGGGCAGCCACGTCGGCACCAATCCCGCCGCCCCCACCGCGAGTTGCAATCCGTCGTCCGCTTGCCCCGGTCTGCCGAACACGGTCTCCCTGACCGTCAGCGAGAGCAACAACCCACTGAACTCCCCTTCGCCGTACACGTACACACTCACCGCGAGCCTCCGCCCGCAGGCGCAGACACCGCCTTCGGGCGAGGACAACAGCGTTCCCTTGCTCCTCCTCGCCAACGGGTCCTCGTGCCCGGCCGGCGGGGCGCTCGCGATGTCGGCCCAGGGCGGCGGCGCCTCGACCCTTCGCATCCACGGCGGGGCCGCGGTGAGCGGCTACAGCCCGAACTGCCCCTCGGTGTCGTTCCAAGGCTCGGTCGACTACAAGGCCGCCGACGGCACGTACGTGCTTTCGCCGGGCACGTGTCAGGGAGTGACCTGCAACACGTTCGCCACACCCATCGCGGACCCGTTCGCGGGTCTCACCCCGCCGTCGGTCAACTGCTCGGGCGCGAACCCGGCACCGCAGAACGGCGTGTACCCGGCAGGCACGTACCCGCAGGCGCTGAGCGTGGGGAACGCGACGTTCAGCGCCGGCACGTACGTGTTCTGCCACGGCCTCACGACGAGCGGCAACGTGGTCGCGAACAACGTGCTGTTCTACTTCGCCGGCGGCACGCTGACGGTGTCGGGCGGTTCGTTCGCGAGCTCGGCGCAGTCCGGTAACGCGTACGCCGGCGTCGCGGTGTGGCAGCCCGCGAGCAACGCGACGGCAATGAACATCTGCTGCAGCAACAACACCATCGCCTCGATCGACGGCGCGCTGTACGCGCCGGGCGCGGTCGTCAACCTTCACAACGGCACCATCTCGATCAAGATGCTCGTCGCGCTGGCGGTCGCATGGAGCGGCGGCGGCAATGGCGGGACGTCGATCGGCACCGTGCCCCCGGCCCTCGCGATCACGGGCCCGGCCGGCCTGCCCGCATCGAGCCAGAACGCGCCGTACCCGAACACGACCGTGACCGCGACGGGCGGTGACGGCGCCTACACATGGAGCCAGACCGGCCTGCCCGCCGGCCTCACGATCGACCCCCTCACGGGCGTGATCTCCGGTACGCCCACGGCCTCGGGCAACTTCACCGTGCAAGTGAAGGTCACCGACGCATTCAACGCAACGGCGACGCAGTCCTACCCGCTCACCATCAATCCGCCCGTCACCATCACCGGGCCGTCGACGCTTCCGTCGTGGACAAAGGGACGTGTGTACCCGAACACGTCGATGACGTCGACCGGCGGCACCGGGACGGTCACGTGGTCTGCGACCGGCCTGCCCGCCGGGCTGTCGATCGCGCCGGCGAGCGGAGTGATCTCCGGCACGCCGACGACACCCGGCACGTCGAATGTGACCGTCGTCGCGACTGACGGCACCGGCGCAACCGCGACGAAGAGTTACACCGTGACGATCAACACGACGCCGTCGATCGCCACGACTGCGCTGCCGAACGGCGAGAAGAGCGTGGCATATTCGGCGACGTTGGCGACGAGCGGTGGGACCGCGCCGTTCACCTGGACGGCCACGGGCCTCCCGAACGGCCTGTCGCTGAACTCGGGCACCGGCGTGATCTCGGGCACGCCCACGACGACCGGTTCGTACACGATCAACCTGGGTGTCACGGACGCTTCGGGTGCGGGCGCGTCCGGCACTGCCTCGCTCGTGCTGTACCCGCAGCTGAGCATTACGGGCCCAACCTCCCCGCCCGCATGGACCGCGGGGCGTGCGTACCCCGCCACGACTGCGACCGCGACCGGCGGCACCGGCAGTTACAGCTGGTCGGCGACCGGCCTGCCGACGGGGATGTCGATCAACGCATCCACGGGCGTGATCGGTGGCACACCGGCCACGGCCGGCGCCTACACCGTGACGGTCAAGGTGACCGACACCGCCTCGCCGCCGTTCAGCGCAACGAGGACGTACACGCTCACGATCAACGCGCCACCGGCGATCACACCGACCAACACGAGCGTGAAGAAGAACAAGGCGTTCAGCTTCACGCCCGGCACGACCGGTGGCACGACGCCGTTCACGTGGTCGATCTCCGGCCAGCCGGGATGGGTCGCACTCAACCCGTCGACCGGTCTGGTGAGTGGGACCGCACCGAACGGCACCGGCACGTTCAACTTCACGCTCGGTGTCACCGACGCGGCGGGCTCCGTCGCCACGGTGACGTACACCATCACGGTCACGAACTGATCAGGAGATCTGATGACAACGCTTCCGCTTCTCGACCTGGTCCTCGACGCCGTCATCCGGTGCGATGCGACCGACATGCTGCTCACGACCGGTTCGGAGCCGATGATGCGGATTGGCGGCGTGCTGCAGGCAACCGGCGAGTTCCCCGCATTGGGCGAACCCGAGATGCGCGAGATGCTGTCTGCGCTGACCGACGAGGGCCAGCGGGCCCAGCTCGAGGCCGACCGCGACCTCGACTTCGCGTTCTCGTTCGGCGACGGGCGCTTCCGTGCCAACGCGTTCTTCGAACGCGGCCGGCTCGCGATCGCGTTGCGTCTCATGCACCGCGAGATCCCGACGTTCGACGAGATCGGTCTCCCGCATTCGGTGCGCGAGCTCGCGTCGCTCCACCAGGGCCTGATCCTGTTCACCGGGCCCACCGGATCGGGCAAGTCGACGAGCCTCGCGACGCTCGTGGACGCGGTGAACGCCACTCGACCGTGCCACATCATCACGATCGAGGACCCGGTGGAGTACCTGCACCGGGACCGCCGAGCGGTGGTCCACCAGCGGGAGATCGGTCTCGACGCACAGTCGTTCGACCGGGCGCTGCGCGCCGCGCTCCGCGAAGACCCCGACGTCGTCCTCGTCGGTGAGATGCGGGACCTCGAGAGCATCGAGATCACGTTGCGGCTCGCGGAGACCGGCCATCTCGTCATGTCGTCGCTGCACACCAACGACGCCGCGCAGGCCCTCGACCGCATCGTCGACGTCTTCCCCGCCGACCGGCAGGCACAGATCCGGCTGCAGCTCGCGAGCGTCCTGTCGGGCGTCGTCGCGCAGCGGCTCGTTCCGAGCGTGCACGGCGGGCTCGTCGCGGCGTTCGAGGTGTTGATCGCAACGTCGGGCGTGCGCAACCTGATCCGCGAGGGCAAGACGCGTCAGATCCGCAACGCGATGCAGCTCGGCATCGCTTCCGGCAACCAGACGCTCGAGATGTCGCTGAACGAGTTGGTCGCGGCGGGCACGATCAGCGTCGAGACCGCGCTCGCCACCGCGTTCGTGCCCCACGAGGTCGACGCACCCGCGCACCTCGAGATCGTCTCCCCGTTCGCGGCGGTGAACGCGGCCGGTTGAGGCGCCGCCCTCCCGGCGATGAACACGCAACCCGGCGTGACCCGTCGGGGATGCCACGCGGGTCACGTGCGGCCGTCAGAATGAGTCGGCCGACCCATTGTGAGCACGCTGTGTGACCCTCATAGTGGCGCTTGCGTCGCCACACCGGAGTGAGCGGCGCAGGGCGACGCGATGAGTCGCCGGCCACACGTGGTCGCCTGGGCCGGCGAGGAGCGAGAGGCGAAACCGACGCCCGGTTCTGTCTCTCGAACTCCAAGGAGCCTCAATGGGCAAGCTCTCTCGCAAGTTCCTCGTCGTGAGCGGTGTCGTCGTCACGCTCGCGATCGGCGGGATCGCGTACGCGTACTTCAGCAGCACGGGCAGTGGCACGGGCACGGCGTCGGTCGGTTCGTCCTCGGCGCTCACGATCCACGCCTCCGCCCCGACCACGCTGTACCCGGGCACGAGCTCCACCGTGTCGTTCACGGTCGACAACCCGTCGCCCGGCCACGAGCGCATCGGCACGATCCACCTCGCAAGCGTCGACACGCCGGCGAGCTGCAGCGCCGCCGACTTCACCATGCCCGACGTCACGGCCAACCAAGACGTCGCATCGGGCAACGGCATCGCGATCACGGCGACCGGCACGCTCACCATGGCGAACAACGGGAACCAGGACGCCTGCCAGGCAGGCACGATCACGCTGCACCTCACGAGCAACTGATCACCGTTCTTCGGCGGAGAGGCGCCACACGCGCCTCTCCGCCGCGGCCGTTCGTTCGACGGAGCGCAGCGAGGAGCGGCACGCGACGTGGCGCTGCTCGGTGCTTTCCCCCACTCGCCCCTCCCTGACTGCAAGGCCACGATGCGCCCCTTCAGAACCCTGTCCCTCGCCGCGAAGTCCGGCGCCGTAGTGGCCGCCGGCGCCTTGACCGCCGGTACAGCCGCAGCGCTGTTCGCCGCCGGCAGTGGCCCGGCGAGCATGACGCCTGCGCCTGCGATCACCAGCGCTCCGTCGACGCCGACACGCGCGACGAGCGCGGCATTCACGTTCACCGACACCGCACCTGGCGCGGTCTTCTCCTGCGCGTTCGACGCGAGCACCTTCGCTTCGTGTCAGAGCCCCACGACCTACGCCGCCCTCGGCGACGGCACGCACACGTTCCGGGTGCGTGCACAGGCGTCCAACAGGTCGATGAGCACGGCGACCGCGCGCACATGGACCGTGGACACGGTCCCACCTCCTCCGCCGACTTTCACCACCGCGCCGAACGACCCGACCACTGCGACCAGCGCCCAGTTCGCGCTGTCGGATTCCGACGGTGGCGCCACCTTCCAGTGCGCGCTGGACGGAGGCGCGTCCAACAAGTGCTCGAGCAGGCCCGTCTACACGGGTCTTTCCGTGGGGGACCACTGCCTGCGCGCGCAGGCGGTCGACCCTGCCGGCAACCTCAGCAGGGCCGTCTCGTCGTGCTGGACCATCGTCATCCGCGGCGGGTTCGACATCACCGGCGACGTCGTCGCGCTCGCCCCGGGGGTCAACCGGCCCCTGAATCTGACGATAAAGAATCCGTTCAACTTCCCGATCCGGGTCACCGACGTGTCGATCGGCATCCAGAGCTCCACGAACCGGCCCACGTGTTCGCCGTCGGCCAACCTGCTCGTCGACCACGGGCTGCTCGTGCCCGTGAACGTTCCGGCCAACAGCACCCGGACCCTGCAACAGCTCGGCGTCGACCCCGCATCGTGGCCCCTCGTCGCGATGCTCGACCTCGCCACGCCGCAGGACTCGTGCAAGGGCGCCGTGTTTCCCGTCCGCTACACCGCGACGGCAAGCAAGCCATGAGGTTCCGTACCCGCGCAGCGGTCGTGCTCGTCACGACGCTGGTCGTCACCGCGAACGCCGCAATCGCCTGGGCCTACTTCAGCTCGATGGGAACCGGCAGTACGAACGCCTCGGTCGGCACGCTGAGCGCTCCGACCGCCCCGGGCGTGAATGCATCCCCGACCGCGGCCCCGGTGCACGTCACCTGGACCGGCGTCGGTCCCCCTCGCGGCTCGACCGCGGTTGGCTACTGGGTACGCCGCTCCAACGGCGCGACGGCGACCGACGTATGCGGCAGTTCGAAGACGAGTCCGATCTCAGCCGGCACCGGGGCGAAGAGCTGTGACGACACGAGCGTCGCGGTTGGTGGGCCCTACACCTACACCGTCACGTCGGTCTGGCGTTCGTGGACCGCCCAGAGCGGCTCCAGCAGCGCGGTGACGGTCACCACTCTCGATCACTTCAATGTCAGCGCGAGCACGTCGGCGCCGACTGCGGGCACCGCGTTCAATGTGACGGTTACGGCGAAGGACGCATCCAACGCCACCATCGCGGGCTACACCGGCACCGTCCACTTCACGAGTAGCGACGCGCAGGCCACGCTGCCATCCGACTACACGTTCGTGTCCGGTGACAACGGCGTCCACGCCTTCAACAGCGCCGTCACGCTCAAGACCGCGGGCGGTCAGAGCGTGAACGTCAAGGACACGTCACAGACGACGAAGACCGGAACAACGAGTGTCACCGTCTCCGCCGCGGGCCTCGACCACTTCGCGGTCGCGAACCCCGGGACTCAGGTCGCCGGCACCGCCTTCAACCTCAGCATCACCGCGCAGGACCTGTACAACAACACCGTCACGGGTTACACGGGCTCGAAATCGCTCACGTTCAGCGGCCCGGGCAGCGCCCCGAACGGCACCGCACCGAGCTACCCGTCGTCGGTCTCGTTCGGTGTTGGCACGGCGAGCCCGAGCGTTACGTTGTCGAAGGCGCAGGCCACGACACTGACGGTCAGCGACGGGACGCACACGGGAACAAGTGCCTCCTTCACGGTCAATACCGGTACGGCCACAAAGCTCGCGTGGACGCACGTGACCGCGGGCGGGACGCTTTCGAGCCCGTGCCTGTTCACATGTACCGACACCGCGCTCGGCAACAACAACACGTTCACTGCCAACGTCAGCGTCACGGATACGTGGGGCAACACCGTGAGCAATCTGGGTAGCGGCCACACCGTCACCGTCTCGACACCGAGCAGCGGCGCGGGCAGCGGCGGCGTGTTCACGCCCGGGAACACGACGTCCGTAACGTTGACGATCGCGAGCAGCGGCACGGCGGACTCCACCGCCCAGTTCACGTTCAAGACCCAGAACGGCAATTGGACGTCCGACACGCTGGCCGCGCAGACGCTGGCCGGCACGGTGTACGCCAGCGCCTCCGCAACGGTGACGAAGAACTAGCAACCGGTGTTTCGTGCCGGCCAAGGCCCGGCCGCGCCACCGGCCACTCGTCTGACGTACCATCAGGTCCCCCTTCAGGCGGTCGGGCACGGGCCGCCCGGGCACGCCTGATCCGAAGCGACCGGCGATCGTGGGCCGGTCACGAGCAGGAGCGCAGCGAGTGCACACAGAGCTCTGCGACCGACTCGGCATCGAGTTCCCGATCTTCGCCTTCACGCATTGCCGCGACGTCGTCGCCGCGGTCAGCCGGGCCGGGGGGTTCGGCGTGCTCGGTGCCGTGGGATTCGACCCGGAGCAGCTCGAGATCGAGCTCGCGTGGATCGACGAGCACGTGGGCGACCATCCCTACGGCGTCGACGTCGTGATCCCGGGCAAGTACGAAGGCATGGGCGAGAGCGACCCGGGCAAGCTCGCGCAGCAACTGCGCGACATGGTCCCCGCCGGCCATCTCGAGTTCGCACGCAAGCTCCTCGCGGATCACGGCGTGCCCGAGCTGCCCGCGGGCGAGAGCGGGGCGCTCCGCCTGCTCGGTTGGACCGCGGCCACTGCCGCACCGCAGGTCGACGTCGCGTTGAACCACGAGAAGATGCGGCTCATCGCCAACGCGCTCGGAACGCCGCCGGCCGACATCGTCGACGAGATCAAGAGCAGCGGCCGGTTCATCGCCGCGCTGTGCGGCTCACCTGATCAGGCCCGCCGTCACTGCGACGCCGGGATCGACATCGTGATCGCGCAAGGCGGTGAGGGCGGCGGCCACACCGGCGAGGTCGGTTCCGTCGTGCTCTGGCCGCAGGTGGTGCAGGCCGTCGCGCCGACGCCGGTGCTTGCCGCGGGCGGCATCGGCAACGGCGCGCAGATCGCGGCGGCCCTCGCGATGGGCGCCCAGGGCGTCTGGACAGGGTCGCTGTGGCTCACCGTCGAGGAATCCGCACTGCCGCCCGCGCAGAAGCAGCAACTGCTCGACGCGTCGAGTCGCGACACGGTGCGCTCGCGTTCGTTCACCGGGAAACCGGCCCGCATGCTGCGCAACGATTGGACCGACGCGTGGGAACGCCCCGACACGCCCGACCCGTTGCCCATGCCGCTGCAGTACATGGTGTCGGGCGAGTGCGTCAGCCGCGGCAGCGCGTATCCGGAGAAGGCGCTCGACGTGATGTTCAACCCGGTCGGACAGGTCGTCGGCCAGATGAACCAGGTGCGCAAAGCGCGCGACGTCGTGCTCGGCCTCGTCGAGGAGTACGTCGAGGCAGTCGAGCGCCTCAACGCGGTCAACGCCTGACCTCACCCGGCACCGGTCGGGACGATTCTCACGTCAGGAGAGCGACGAAATCGTCCCGACTGAGCGAGCGAAGGAGCGTCGGTGACAACCGAGTTCGACGCCGCAAAGGTGCACGCGACCGTCGCGGGCGCTCCGGCGCGCCTCGTCGTCAGCTTCGACATCGACGGCACGATGTGGTTCGGTGATCCCGCGGGCCCGGTGCGCCGCGACCTTCCGCGCCGCGTCGTCGAGCTCGGCCACGTCATCGGATGCGCGTCCGATCGCACGCGCCGCGAGCAGCTGACGCTCTGGAGCCGGCACGGCCTCGAGGTCGCGTTCGTGGGTGGCAAGCACCATCTCGGCGACGTGCGCGAGCGCTTCGCCGCCGACCGCTACGTCCACATCGGCGACACCGACGTCGACGAGCACTTCGCGCTCGCGGCGGGGTTCGAGTTCGTCCGCGTCGACGGCCTCCCTGCGCCTGGTACACCGGGCTGGATCGTCTGACGTGAGGGAGCAGGCCCGTACCGCGCTCGTCGCGGGCGTCACGACTCCTGTCGGCGGCGCGATCGCGGACCGCCTCGCCGCCGACGGATTCGACCTCGACACCGAGGACGGTCGGCTCGACGTGGCCGTCTACGCGGTCGTCCCGCACGACTCGCTGACGTCACGCCCGCTGGTGCAGATCGACGAGGACACGTTCGCCGAATGGTGTGAAGCGCCGATACGCGCGTTCCTGCAATGGCTCCAGGCGGTGCACGCACGCGTGGCCGATCGGCATGCCACCGTCGTGCTCGTCGCGCCCACTGCATCGCAAGAGGGCGCGGCGGGGCTCGTGCCGTACACGACCGCGGTGGAGGCGCAACGGCTCCTCGCCAAGTCCGCAGCCCGTCAGTGGGGCGCCGACGGGCCCACGGTGCTCATCGTGGCTCCACGTCTCGGCGTCGTCGCGGCCGATGGCGCGACGTCGGTCGACGGTACCGACGCCGACCGCACCCCGCCCGTGCTCGACGCCGGATCGTTCAGCGCCGAGGCGGTGGCCGGCGTCGTCTCGTTGCTCGTCTCGGCACCGCCCGCGTCGCGTCCGCTGTCGGGAGCGACCATCGCGGTCGACGGCGGCGCGCTCATGGCCCCATGACGGCGGTCCTCGACGGGCGCGTCGTGGTCGTGACGGGCGCGAACCGTGGCGTCGGCCGCGGCCTGGCGCTCGCGTTCGGCGCCGCCGGTGCCCGTGTCGTCGCGACCGCCCGCGACGAGGAAGCGGGTCGCGCGGTCGTCGAAGAGATCCGCCGCCGCGGTGCCGAGGCGACGTTCGCCCGCTGCGACGTCACGGTGCGGGCCGACGTCGACGCCGCGATCGACGCGGCGGTGTCGTCATACGGTGCGCTCGACGCGATGGTGCACAACGCGGTGAGCGTCCGATCCAGCGAGCCGCACGATCTTTCCCGATCTCCGATCGCATTGTGGGACGAGCACGTCGCGGTGTCGATACGTGGCGCGTACCGTTGCGCGGTCGCGGCCTTCGCCTCGCTCCGCGACCGCGGGGGCGCCTTGCTCGTGCTCACGTCACCCGCGGGGATCAACGGCTCGGCGACGTTGCCGTTCTACGCCGGCGTCAAAGGTGCCCAACGCGCGTTCGTGAAGAGCCTGGCCCGCGAGTGGGGGCCGCAGGGCGTGCGGGTCAACGGCCTGGCGCCGCTCGCGGCAACACCTGCGTTGGAACGCGCCTTCGCCGCCGACCCGGCGATGGAGGACCGCCTCGGCTCGATCGTGCCGTTGCGACGCTACGGCGATCCCGAGCACGACATCGGGCCCGCGGCCGTGTTCCTGTGCAGTGACGACGCCCGTTACATCACCGGGCAGACACTGGTCGTCAGCGGGGGTCGCCTCACGAGCCTGTGACCGCGTGAACCGGCTCGACGTCGACGGGATCGGCAGGACCTGACCGACGCCTCCGGCGCAACTGCGCGGCGAACGTCGTGACCCCGACGGCGGCGAGCACGATGATCGCGGGCTCGGCCGCGATGCGGAATCGTTGGTTCCCGTATGTGACGGCACTCGTGAAGGTCACCATCGCGATGACCGACAGGAACGGCCAGATCGGCTTCCGTTCGCGCCGGCGCGCGATGGCGCCGTACACAGCGAACGGCAGCATGGCCAGGTAGACATACCAACCCACGTACTGCCACTCCTCCGTGCGTGTCTCCGTGGCCGCCTCGATCTTCATCTGCCGGAAGGGCGCGTAGAACCCCCACGTCCTCAGCACGCGCGCCGTCACGACGGCCGGGAACCGCGACGTGTGCGAGCGCGCGTACCGCACTGCGGCCGCCCGCGACCGGTTGTTCTGGTAGGTCTCGTCGTACTTCGGCCCCGCACGGTTGAAGACCCGGTTGGCGACCTGCGCCGACCAGTCGGGCGTGTACCCGCGTTGCAGGCACTCCACGCGCCAGAACCCCTTGGAGAGGCCGGAGTAGGTCTCGTCGCAGTTCGCCCCCGCGATGACCGTCGCCGAGTTGTTCGACACCCAGATGAAGTGGTGCATCACGACGAGATTCCGAATCGTCCACGGCAGCAGCAGCACCACCACGACGAGGCAGGCGGTGCCGAGCGCCATCAGACGCCGCTTGAGGATCTCGGCCTTGATGCTCAACGCCAGCGGCACGAGCAGGAACGGGATCAGCAGAAGTCCCTCACCCCGCGTCAGGGTCGCGAGGCCGACCAGCACGCCCAGCACGATCCAGGTCCGGGTCGACGCCCGTTCTCGCGCCTTGAACGCCACGAAGAGCGTCGCCGCCACGAACGCCGCGTAGAGCGAGTCGGCCATGATCGCGCCGTCGGCGTTGATGAACACGGGATACGCAGAGGCGATGAGTCCCGCGGTCAGCCCGACGCGCTCGCCACCGATCCGGCGCCCGAGCAACGCCGTCATCACCACGAGCGATACGCCGAGCAGGCCCGAGAACACGATGTGCCACAGCCGGGCGTGGATGCCGACGGCAGAGACAGCCGCGATGTACGTCGTGAACGCGGGTGGGAAGAGCGCGCTCGGGAACGAGCCCCCGATCGTGTGCCAGCCTCTGTTGTAGTAGTCGGCGTCGAATCCCAGGATGCGGTATTGCGCGCTGTAGAAAGAGAACGAGACGCGCATTCCCGCCGCGAAAACAGCGATCAGCGCAAGCGACGCCGCGAAGCCGAGCTTCCATTGCGACGTCACCGGGTCGCGTCGTAACCCCAGGAACAGCACCACGGTGACCGCGCCGAGAAACACGAGAACACCCGCGGCGATGGTTCTCGGCCGCATGGCCTCCCGGCAGGGCACGTACCGTTTGGCCGCCTCCACCACCCGGTCGACGCGTGCGAGCTGTGCCCGCTGCTCCGCCGGGCTCGCAGCCCCTCGAGGGGGCGGCAGGCTCGCGACCTTCCTCAGCGTCACCCGGGCGTCGGCTCGCGTCCACATCCCTACCGGCGTCCCGCACGCCTTGTCGTGAACGGTCGGGTCGTGGACGTTCGCGTCGAACGGGACGACGAAGAAGAGCAGCGCTCCGAGGAGGCACAGCAGGATCCCGGCGCCTACGCCGGCGTACCGGAGGCGAGGCCTCTGCGAGGAAGCGTCCACTGCCCGGGTGGAATGCTGGCGATCGCGAGGAATGGCGGGCACTGTAGCCCCGGGCAACGGCGTGCCAGGATGCGTCGTGCCGGTTCCACGTTGCCTCAGCAATCGTGCGATGAAGCGGTGAAGGACGGTCCGCTTCCGGACCGGCTGCAGGTCGGGATCGTTCCGCACGACCTCGCGGCGTCTCTCGAGTTCTACCGCGACACGCTCGGCCTCGCGTATGCCGGTGCCCGGCCCGCCCTCGAAGGCCGCACGCTGCACGTCTTCGCGCTCGGATCCGCGACCGTGAAGCTGCTCGAGGTCGCCGGGTCGCCGCCCGGCCGCGCGCCGAGGGTGCCGTACGCGGACGCGGCGGGGATTCGCTGGCTCACCCTGGACGTGGTCGATCTCGACGGCATCCTGCAGCGGTGCCGGCGGGCCGGCGCCCGGTTCCAGCTCGAGCCCGTCGATGTCAGGGCCGGGATCCGGGTTGCGATCGTGGAGGATCCCGACGGCAACGCGATCGAGCTCGTCGAGCGGAAATGAGCGGAACCGCCGGCGCACCAGGTCGGTACCCTGAACCGATGGCCGAGCACCAGCAGCGCGCCGGCGTGGAGACCGGCCTGGGCGCCGTGGATCTCGACGCGCGATGCGAACGCATCATGCTCGACGACACGTCGTGGGTCGACGTCGTCCGCGGCTTCGTCGCCGGCGCCGACGTGGTGTACCGGGCCCTCCTCGACACCGTCGACTTCCAGCCGGCCCGCCTCTGGCGTTACGAGCGATGGGTCGAGGAGCCGCGCCTCCACCACTGGTTCGGCGCCGGTCCGTTCCCGCATCCGGCCCTTGTCGACGCGCAGCGGGTGCTGCAGTCGCGTTACCGCGTCATGTTCGACGGCCTGGCCCTGGCCTGGTACCGCGACGGCCGCGACAGCGTCGCGTTCCACCGTGACCGCGAGCTGCGATTCTGTGAGGACACCGTCATCGCGATTCTCACCTTCGGCGGCCCGCGGCCGTTCCTGCTCCGGCCGCGCCTGCGGCGCGACAAGTGGATCGCACCGCAGGGCGGCGCGACGTACGACGTCGCACCGGGCAGCGGCGATCTGCTCGTGATGGGCGGCCGCTGCCAGCGCGACTGGGAGCACTCGGTGCCGAAGGTCAGCGCGGCGGTGCCGGGCCGCATCTCGGCCCAGTGGCGGTGGACGTCGCGGCGCGGGCGCCCCGAAGTCGGCGGCTCCTACCGGGCGCCGCGCCACTTCGACGCGCCCCGCTGACGGCACCACGAACCCGCGTCAGTCACGCCGTTGGTCAGCGGTTCCGGCGTTGCTCGACGTCGCGGTACGCGGTCTCGGCGAAGCGGTCGCCGAACAGGACCTCGCCCGGGCTGCGACCGTCGACGTGCCCCATGATCCCCTTGTACAGCCGGTACCCGAGAAGCTCCAGCAGCCGGTCGGAGAACGTGGCCGCGACGGACGCGGGGATGCCGAGGTAGGGGTTCTGCTGCTGGCGGACGAAGCCGGGGCAGTACTGCACGTTGACTCCCAGTCGCCAGACGTCCGCAGTGGTGTTGGCGCCGCCGCCGTGCCACAAGCTGCCGTGGAACACCATCACCGAGCCCGCGGCCATCTCGAGTGCCTGCGCCTCGACGGAACCCGCGACGCCGGTGGCCGTCTCGCCGATCCATTCGCTCGATCCGGGCTCACCGGTGAAGCGGTGCGAGCCGGGCACGAACAAGGTGCCGCCGTTCTCGGCGGTGAAGTCGGTGAGCGCCCACATGCTCGTGACCATCATCGGCGCGTGCGGCCGCGGCAGGTGACGCGCCATCACGACGTCGTCGCCGTGCAGCGGTTGCGGATCCTCGCCGGGCCCGATGTCGATCGCGGTCATTCCCGACAGCAGGCAACCCCGGTCGAGCATGCCCTCGACGATGGGCAACACGTTCGGGTGCACGGGCATCGCCTGAAACACCGGGTCCTTGGCGAGCAGGTTGTACATCCGCAGGGTCGAGTGACCTTCCGCAGCCGTGTCGCGCGGTTGTACGCCGAGATCGCGTTCGAGCCGGCGGATCGTCTCGCGAAGGTCGGCGACCAGGTCGGGCTCGATCGCGTCGTCGACGATGGTGTAGCCCTCGTCGTCGATACGCGCGAGGTGCGCGGCGACGGCGGAATCGTCGAGCACGGTGACGGTCATATCGTCTCCCTCGTGCCAGGATCAGGCGTGCATCCGCTCGACAACGCAGCGTGGCGGGCGCTTCAGGGCCCGCAGGAAACGCTAGCCGAGCGTCTGCCGCTCGCGGCCCGTTACCAGCCGCAGGTCGCGCCGTTCGCCGCTCTCCCCGACGAGCCGACCCCCGAGGCATGGGACGACCTGCGCGCGCTCATCGGGGCCGGTCACGCCGCGGTGCTCTTCCGGCGCGGCGTCGAGGTTCCCGCAGCATGGGAGCAGATCTTCCGCGGCGACGGCGTGCAAATGGTCCTCGAAGGGCCGGTTCGCGCCGCGGGCACGCATGCGGCCGGCCCGCGGGCGGCCGGCCCGGGGGTGGGCGGCATGGTCATCGAGATTCTGTACGAGCGCGACGTCCCCGCGATGGTCGACC
>JAMXLJ010000149.1 GCA_024281095.1 Acidimicrobiia bacterium
CCCGTTCGTCGTGGGGGTGGAACACACCCGGCAAGGAGGACCCGATGCGATACATGCTCCTGATCTGCACCGACGAGAGCGCCGACACGGCCATGAGCCCCGAGGAGTCGGCGGCGAGGTTCGGCGAGTACGGCAAATTCATGGAGGAGATGAGCCAGCGCGGTGTGCTGCAGGGCGGCGAGCGGCTCCGGCCCACCACCGACGCCACGACAGTACGTGTCCGCGACGGCGAGCTGTTGACCTCGGACGGGCCGTTCGCCGAGACCAAGGAGCAGATCGGCGGCTACTTCGCGGTCGACTGCAAGGACCTCGACGAAGCGATCGAGATCGCGGCGAAGATCCCGGGCGCGCGCCAGGGCTCGATCGAAGTGAGGCCGATCTGGGAGATGTAGGACGCGACGTCGAGGAATCGGTCGCCCGCGCCTTTCGCGACGAGTGGGGTCGCGTCGTCGCGACGTTGATCCGGGTGACAGGCGACTGGGACCTCGCCGAGGAGTGTGCGCAGGACGCTTTCGCGTTGGCCCTGCAACGGTGGCCACGTGACGGCGTCCCGCGCACACCCGGCGCGTGGCTCACGACGACGGCGCGCCATCGCGCGATCGATCGGCTCCGCCGGGATGCGACCGGCGCCACGAAGCTCCAGGAGGCCGCAGTGCTGTCGGGGCCCGACGAGCCCGGTGACGCCGACCCGAGCGGCGTCGGCGACGAGAGGCTCCGTCTGATCTTCACCTGCTGCCATCCGGCGTTGTCCATGGAGGCCCAGGTCGCGTTGACGCTGCGAACGCTCGCCGGGCTCACCACCGTCGAGATCGCGCGAGCGTTCCTCGTTCCCGAGGCGACGATGGCCCAACGCCTCGTGCGCGCCAAACGCAAGATCCGAAACGCCGGGATCCCGTATCGCGTGCCGCCCGGCTACATGTTGCCGGAGCGGCTGAACGCGGTGCTCGCGGTGCTGTACCTCTTGTTCAACGAGGGATATGCCGCCACGTCCGGCGCCGAGTTGGTGCGCCGGGGGCTGTGTGGCGAGGCGATCCGGCTCGCGCGCACGCTCGCGGAGTTGATGCCCGACGAGCCCGAGGCCCTCGGTCTGCTCGCGCTCATGCTCCTCCACGACTCGCGGCGCGCGGCGCGCGTCGATGAAAGCGGAAGCCTGATCGCGCTCGGGGACCAGGACCGTGCTCGATGGGACGCTCGCTCGATCAGCGAAGGACACGACCTGCTCGACGCCGCGCTCCGCCGCGGCCGGCCCGGCCCGTACCAGGTGCAGGCCGCGATCGCAGCGTGCCACGCCGACGCGACCGACGCGGGGGCGACCGACTGGCGCGAGATCGCCGCGCTGTACGGAACACTCGCGCGGATGGTGCCGTCCGCGGTCGTCGAGCTGAACCGGGCCGTCGCGGTGGCGATGGCCCACGGGCCCGAAGCCGGCTTGGCCGTGGTCGCGTCCATCGAGGCGAGCGGGGAACTCGCCGGGTACCACCTGTTGCCCGCGACGCGCGCTGACCTGTTGCGCCGGCTCGGGCGACGCGCCGAGGCCGCGGACGCGTACCGCGAGGCACTCGCGCTCGTGACGACCGACGCCGAGCGCGACTACCTGACCCGCCGCCTCGACGAGACGTCCGCACCGTGACCGCAGTTGGGACGGTATTCACGCGCGCGTGACGTGAAACCGTCCCAACTCGGTGCGGGGTTGCGCCGGCTACGGCTTGAGCACGACCTTCTCGCAGTTTTCGCGCTTGTGCTCGAACATGTCGTAGCCCTTCGGCGCCTCGGACAGCGGCAGCTCGTGGGTGATGACGAAGCTCGGGTCGATCTCGCCGGCCTCGATCCTGTCGAGCAGCGGCCGCATGTAGCGCTGTACGTGGCACTGCCCGCTCTTGATGGTGAGCGACCGGTTCATCACCGTTCCCATCGGGAACTTGTCGACGAAGCCGCCGTACGCGCCCATCACCGACACGACGCCGCCGCTGCGACAGCTCCGGATGGCCTGGCGCAAGGCGTGCGGCCGGTCGGTCTCCTGCCGCGTGAGCTGCTTCGCCTTGTCGTACAGCTCCATCGGCGGCGAACCATGGTGGGCCTCCATGCCGACCGCGTCGATGCACGCGTCGGGGCCGCGGCCACCGGTCATCTCCCTGAGGGCCTCGGTGACGTCGGTCTCCTCGTAGTTGATGATGTCGGTCGCGCCGGCCTTGGTGCGCGCCATCTCGAGCCGGTACGGGAACCGGTCGATGGCGATGACGCGGTACGCGCCGAGCAGCAGCGCGCTCGCGATCGCGAACTGGCCCACCGGCCCGCAGCCCCAGACCGCGACGACGTCGCCGCCCTTGATGTCGCACACGTCCGCGCCCATGTATCCGGTCGGCAGGATGTCGGAGAGGAAGAGCAGCTTCTCGTCGGACAGATCGTTGTCGATCTTGAGCGGGCCGACGTCCGCGAAGGGCACACGCGCGTATTGGGCTTGCCCGCCCGCGTATCCGCCCGTGAGGTGTGAATAGCCGTAGATGCCGGCGGCGGGGAAGCCCCACATCTTCTCGGCCATGCGCGCGTTGGGGTTCGAGTTCTCGCACACCGAGTACAGGCCTCGTTCACACGCGTTGCAACGGCCGCAGGCGATCGGGAACGGCACGACCACGCGGTCGCCGACGTCGAGATTGTCGACCTCGGGCCCGACCTCGACGACCTCACCCATGAACTCGTGACCGAGGATGTCGCCCTTCTCCATCGTCGGCACGTAGTGGTTGTAGAGGTGGAGGTCAGATCCGCAGATCGCCGCCGACGTGATGCGCACGATCGCGTCGCGGTTGTTCAAGATCTTCGGGTCGGGGACGTCGGTGACCTCGACGACGTTCGTCCCCATCCAGCAGTTCGCTTTCATGTTGCGAGTCCTTTCACGGGAGCGGCTGGGCCGGGCGCTGCTTGATGTGCGGCTTCGGGCCGTCCGGGCTGCCTTCGGACCGGATGATCTCGCCGGTCTCCATCACCTGCTTGAACCGCCGCAGGTCGTCCTTGATCTCGAGCACCGGCTCCTCGCCGAACACCTTCGCGACGACTTCGGCGACCTTGCCCCCCGGCACGTCGAAGTCGAGCTCGACGGTGACCTCGGTGCCCCGACCCCCCGGCGCCGGCGCGAATCGAACCGATCCCGAGTTCGGAAGGGTCCCGCCGTCGACAGTGCGCCACGAGATGAACCGGTTCGGCTCGTCCTCGACGATCTCGGCGTCCCACTCGAGCTGCTTCGGAAGAAGAGGGCTGCTCGCGACCCAGTGTGAGCGACCGTTGCCTGCGGTGCGCACGGACTCGACATGGGTCATGAAGCGGGGCAGGTTCTCGAAGTCGTGCCAGAACCTGTAGACCTCGTCGGTCGGTCGCTTCACGGTCACCGCCGCCTTGGCATGCATCGGGCGCTCCTCCGGGGCTTTCGTGGCGCGGGTCATCCGCACACTTGCGAGCAGGTCCAGCGCAGTCACGCCGGCGACGTTGCCGAACGCCGCCGCGACACGGCCGCGGTCGTTGTCGGGGTTCGCGAGCGCGGCGCCGAGAAGGCTCAGGTCCTTGACGTCACCGGCGACTCGCGCCCACAGCCATCGCTCCGTGCGACCGTTGCCGATGATGCCCCACCACGCCGCGAGCTCGCGCGCCCCGACCGAACGCATGATCCATCGGTTGCGCACGTTGTCGTTGACGCCGATGAGCCGGCACAACGCGCCGGGCGCGACGAGCTGCGCGACACCGAGACCGAAACTGAACCATCCGAGACCGGTGGCCAGACGCTGCGTGTTGGGATCGACCGCGTCCTCGCGCGGCACGATCGCGGTGCTCTCCGAGCGCGCGCCGCTGCCGTTGCCGTTGCCGTTGGCGCTGCTCGATTGGTGTCGCAGGTCGTCGACGACTGCGTTCATGTGTTCCCTCCGACCGTCGAATGCACGCGCACTACCCGCGCGGTTCGAGCAGCACACACCTGCCCGACGTTTCGCGAGGAGCCCGGGTCAGCCCGCGAGCGCCGACTCGATGACCGCGATGACGTCGTCGCCGTACCGCTCGAGCTTGGTGGGCCCGATGCCGGGAATCGTCCGCAGACCGGCGAGTGTCGTGGGGCGCCGGCGGGCGATCTCGAGGAGCGTCGCGTCGTGGAAGACGACGTACGCGGGCACGCCGTCGCGCTTGGAGCGCTGGAGGCGCCACTGCCGGAGCGCGGCCTCGGCCGCAACCGCGGCCGGCGAGGTGTCGCGGGCGACCGCGGGCCTCGCCGGCCCGACACGCCGACGCGAAGGGTCATCGGTCGACGCGGGCGGCACGGGATCGGACTGCTTCGGCGCGACACCGGCGAGCTCGTCGAGGAACCGTGACGGGCGCGAGGCATCCGTCAGGACGACGGCCGAGCGTCGGGCCCGCGTGATGGCGACGTGGAGCACCCGGCGCTCCTCCTCGACATCGTCGGCGAGGCGATGGGGGACGATGCCCGCGGTGACGCCGAAGACGGCGACGCGATCCCACTCACGACCCTTCACCCGGTGCACCGTGGACAGCGTGATCCCGCCGGGAGCGGCTTCACGGTGGAACACGGAACGCAGCCAGGCGCCGAACGTCGACGGCTCGGGATGCAGCGCGGCGACCTGGATGAGCGCCTCGAGATCGTCGAGGTGGCTGCTGCCTTCGCCGGAGGTGGAGTCGAGCAACCCCATCGCGTCGCCGAGGCCCACGCGGTCGCGGATCGCCGCGAGCGCGTCGGCCGTCGTGCCGTTCGCCACCACCGATGCGACGACGTCGAGATCGTCGGCGAACGACTCCACCTTGGCCGCGACCTTGACGTCGTCGAGCTTCGCCGCGACCGCGCGCAGGTCGTCGACGCTCATGCCGTTGCGGAGCCACTTCTCGATCCACCGCGGCAGCCCGCGCGACGGACGGCGGTAGACCTCGGCGAGATCGGCGCGCGACAGCGACGCGGGGTCGGCACCGATGCGGAGATACGCGAGCGCGGCGCGCAGACCGGTGCGCTCGAGCACCTCGGGGCGCAGCACCGAGTCGACGGCGACGCCCGCCTCCGCCAGCGCGACGTGCGGCGCGAGCAGCAAGGAGTTGACTCGGGTCAGCACCGCGACGTCGGCGGGCGCGGCGCCGCCCGCGAGCCATCCGTGCACGACGTCGACGAGCGCTTCCGCGCCGCCGTTGCCATGGTGACGCACGACACGCAGCGCGTCGTCGCCGGTGGCCGCGTCCGGCCCGGGCCTGATGACCTTCGCGACCCGGCGGTCGTTGTAGGAGAGCAGGTGCGTGGCCGCCTCGACGACGGCGACAGGGCAGCGGTAGTTCACCTCGAGCGGGTGATGGGCGGCGGCCGGGAACAGCGAGTCGAACTCGACGAGGAATCGCGGGTCGGCGCCCGCGTGCCCGTAGATCACCTGGTCGTCGTCGCCCACGCCGAACACGTCGAGCGCGGGACCGGCGACCAGCCGGAGCATCAGCACGTGCGCCGGCGTGAGGTCCTGGAATTCGTCGACCAGCAGATGGCGGGCGGTCGCCTGCACCGCCTGGCGCAGCCGGCCGTCGTGCAGCAAGGCCTCGATCGCGCCGTAGATCTGTTCGTCGAAGTCGACCACGCCCCCGTCGCGCAAGGCGGCCCGGTACGGGACGAACATCTCGGCCAGGCCCGGCACGTCGTCGCGCGACTCCTCGACGGCGACCGGGTCGCGCAGCGCGAGGCGTACCTCGGACAGTGCCTCGACGTACGGGCCGATGCGGTCGGTGTTGAGCCGCGCCGGGCCGGACGGTGCGAAGCGGTCGACCAGCGCGCGCGTCTCGCGCTCGTCGAGCACGCGTGGCGTGCGGCCGCGCGCTCGACTGACGATCCAGTAGCCGAGCGAGTTCAGCGTCCGGGCGCGGGGAGCGAAGGCGGCGGTGCGCGCCTCGAGCTCCTCCTGGGCTTGGCGGTTGTACGCGACCGCGAGCACGGTCTCGCGCTCGACGGCCCGGTCCACCACGAGATGACGAAGGCGCTCGGTGAGCACGCGGGTCTTGCCCGACCCGGCCGGCGCGACGACGCGGGCGGGCCCGGCGCCGTGCGCCACGGCCGCGAGCTGGTCGGCGGCGAGGTCGGCGTGCGGGGCCCGCGCCGGCGGCACGATCGTCAGCCGCCCGAGGTCCACCGACTCGCGGTGGACGACAGCGCCGGCGAACCCGTCCGCGAGCCCGTCCGGTTGCTCGATCGGGCGCTCGATCGGGGGCAGCGGCCCGCGTGGACCGCCGTCGATCCACGCGTCCTCGCCCGACGGCAGTCGCACGTCGCCCGGGCCTTCGGGTGTGGCCGACGCGCCGAGGCGCTCCGCTTTGCGAGCCCACCACCAGACCGGCTCACCGTCGCGGGCGTCGTAGTTGTTGGCCCAGACGACGAAGTGCAGCCGGTCGAACCAGGCCTCGAAGGACGCGTCGAGCGTCCACGGCTCGACCACGAACGACCGGGGCTCACGGAAATGGGCCGCGTCGATCGCGAGTGCGACGACCACGGGGGATCGATGCGCCCAGAGCTCGTGCAGCGTGTGCACGATCGGGCCCGGATCCTGCACCGCCTCGTCGTCGATGGTGACGACGGGCGCGCCGGCCCAGGCTGAGGGCGGCGGGCACCCCGACCGGGTCACCACGCCCCGACCGAGCGCGGCAGGACCCGGAAACGGCACGTCTCATCTTCGCACCGGGCTGTGACATCGACCCCGCGCCACGTGGTGCGCTCAGCCGCCGCCGTCGAGCAGGAAGATCACGCTGACGGCCGCGACCAGGGCGGTGACCGCCCAGCCCGCGATCCTGAGGCCGCGGGCGATCGGCAGGCCCCGCATCAGCGAGCGGTCCGCCGCGACGAGCAGCAGGAACACCAGCGTGACCGGTGTGCCGATGCCGCCCACGATCGACGCGTAGAACAACAGCCGGATCGGCGAGATCCCGCTGTAGGCGATGCCGGCGCCGAGCACCGTGGACGCCGCGATGACGGCGTAGAACGCCGGCGCGTTCCGCACTTTCTCCGAGAGTCCCCGCCGCCAGTCGAACTCGGCCCCGACCACGTATGCGACGGTGCCCATCAGCACCGGCAACGCGAGAAGGGCGGAACCGAGCAGGCCGATGCCGAAGATGGTGCTGGCCGCGCTGCCGGCGATGGGCTTCAGCGCCGCCGCGGCATCTTGCGCGGTCTGGATCTGGCGATGGTGCACGCCGAGCGTCGCGCCCGTCGTGACGAGGATGAACCAGAACACGACCACCGCGAAGAAGATGCCGACGAGCGCGTCCGCCTCTTTCGGCCGGAGCCAGTCGAGTGCGGGTTTCTCCTCGGCGAGCTCGATCGTGTGCCACACGTAGACGTAGCTCGTGAGCGTCGTGCCGAGCAGTGCGAGCGCACCCGCGACGTAGTCCTTCCCGAGCGAGATGGTCGGCACCAACGTGTGCCGCATCACGTCACCCCAGTTGACGTGGGCGACGAACGCGGATGCCACGTACGCGAGGAGCACCAGCATCACGTACTTCAGCGCCACCTGGAGCTCGTCGAAGGTGCCGAGCAGGAGCATTCCGACCACTACCGCCGCGACCGGTGCGACGAGCGGCTCCCACGCCATGTGGAGCAGCAACCCCGCGGCCGCCGCGCCGGCCTCGAGATCCGCCGCCAGCGTCAACATGGTGACGACGAGAATGGAACCGAGGAAGAGCAGCTGCGAGCCGCGGCCGAAGCGCATGCGTACCAGTGTCTGCAGGTCCTCCCCCGCGACGACACCGACCCGGGAGCTGATGACGAGCACGACCGCGAGGATCGGCAACACGAGCACGGTCAACCATGACAACGCGAACACCGTCGTCGCGCCGATGAGCGCGACCGTCGCGACCGTTGTGGGGTCGACGTCGGACGCTCCTGCGACGAGGCCCGGGCCCAACATGCGGACGAACCGCAGCGGGTGGCGCGCGACATCCACGCCGAGCGCATCGGGGGCGCGCGCCGAGCGTGCGGGTGCGCGCGCGTCCGCCGGCCGGTCCATCACCGTGCGCCCTACCCACGGGGGCCGTCCACCGATCCCTTCACCCTCGAGCGGGGTGGACGCCGAACGGGGTAGGAGATGCCGGTGATGCCCGACGGCAATCCCCGAGCCGGTGAGGACGACCGCGCGCTCGAGCAACGGCTGCGGGCCGATCGCGAACGCACCACGGCGCGCATGGAGGAGCTTCGTCATCAGTTCGACGCGATCGTCGAGTCGGCCTCGCTCGCGGTACCCGACGACGAGCACGATCCGGAAGGCTCGACGCTTGGTTTCGAGCGGGCGCAGACCGCGGCGCTGATCGACCAGGCGCGCGATCACCTCGTCGAGCTCGATCGCGCCCTCGAGCGTCTCGCGGAGGGCAGCTACGGGCGGTGCGAGCGGTGCGGCGAGCCGATCGCGCCCGAACGCCTGCAGGCGCGCCCCGACGCCCGCACCTGCATCCGGTGCGCCGGACGAAGAACGCGCTGACACCGACCGGCACGGATTTTTCGCGAAATCGCGATCGAGCGCGACGGTTTGCGCATTGCAGGGGTAGATCGCGGACATGGCACAGAACGTGGACCTTCTCTTGCGCAGCGGTCAGACCATCAACCTCGAGTTCGAGCACCTGTTCCTGCACCGGACGGGCAATGACCTGCGGGCCATCGAGTTCCAACCCAAGAAGGGTGGGCCGCAGTTGGTGTTCGCCGACGTGTCGGACGTCGTCGCGGTGTTGATCCACGACGGCGAGGCGCCGGACGACGTGGAGATCCTCGGGGAGATCCCGACCGAGCTCTCCGCATAGCGACGCTCTCCGCAGAGCGACGGCGCGCCGGTCGGCCGGCGCGCCGCATCGCATACGCCGTCACCATTCGGGCGTCACCATTCGGGCGTCACCATTCGGGCCGTCACGGTCAGGGTGCGGCGGCCATGCTCCAGAGCGCGAACCAGAACACGCCGACGCCGGAAAGTATGTCGTTCCAGTAGACCGGGTGCGTGTGGGCGCCGGCCGCGTACGGCAGCACGAACGGCGCCGCGATGAGCCATGCGCCGAGGGCGACGTTGATCCACCCGATCGGCATTGTCTGGTCGGGGTTGGTGACCCGCAGCAGCGCGACGAGCATGATCGTCGAGCCCACGCTGACGTTGGTCCACATCGCGCTCGTCACGTCGCTGTAGCCGAGAACCCATGGCGCGACGACGAGCCAGATCCCCACCAGCGCGTCGACGCCGCTCGTCCACGCGACGTAGGTCTTGCGCAACTCGTCGAGGTACTCGGGATCGTGGGGCACTGCGCGCCGGCCGGTGAACGGCGTCCTGCGCTCCTGTCGTATCGGCCATACCTCCTCGGCCTGTCCGGTCGCCATCGCCCCTCCCTCCTTCGAACGCTTCGGGCGCGCGCCGGCGCGGGCATCCAGGGCGCCCTCGGTCGCGGCCTACCCGCGCGTGGGTGATCCTTCACTCCACCCTGGGGAGAAACCGGTCATGGACTACGACCGCTTTCTCTCGATCATCGAGCAAGCCGGCGATCTCGACCGGGGCACGGCCGAGGCAGCGACCCGCGCGACGCTCGAGACGCTCGCCGAACGGCTGTCGAGCGAGGAGGCGCGGTCGTTCGCGCGGCTGCTCCCGCCGGAGCTTCTGGGCGCGCTCACGACGCTCGACCGGGCCCGACCATTCTCGGTGGACGAGTTCGTGCACCGCGTGGCCGAACGCGAAGGCGTCGACGTGAAGGACGCACTGCGTCATGCCAACGCAGTGTTCTTCGCGCTGCGCGCCGCCATGGGGGACGAGGCCTTTGCGCGGTTGAAGGCCGCGCTGCCACAGGACTTCGCTCCGGTCCTCGGCGACGTCGAGATCATCCCGCTCGACGACCTCGTGCTCGGCGTCCAGCTGCGCACCGGGCTCGATCCGCCCGGCGCGCGACGCGCGCTGGAAGCGGTGCTCGAGACGCTCGCCGAACGTCTGCCCGAGGGTGAGGTCGCCGATCTCGTCGCGCGCATGCCCTTCGAGCTGCACCGAGTGTTGAAGCGCGGGCGCAACGAGAGCAGTTCGACGTCGCGACGGATGTCGATGGACGAGTTTGTGCAGCGGGTCGGTGCACGCGAAGGCGTACCGCCCGACGAGGCGGCGGAGCACGTGCGCGCGGTGTTCTCCGAGTTGGCCGGCGCGATCGGCGAGGAGTTCTTCGACGTGAGGTCACAGCTCCCGGCGGACTACGCGCGCCTCCTGCCCCGTCCATAGGAAAGGAGCGCGGTGGATTCGTTTCGCACGACGTTCGATCCGTCGATCGACGCGTTCGCGTTCGCGAACCGCTTCGCGTGGACCGAGGAGGAGCGGGAGGCCGTTCATGATCTCTTCGCCCAGGCGCTCGACGATGACGCACTCCAGTCCGCAGCGGAACCGGCGCCGCTCGTGGACCCGGTGTTGGCCGCGCCGGAGACCGAGCCCTTGCCTCCCGAGTTGACCGGTGAGCTGCTGCTCGAGGCGGCCCGCGACCTCGCCGACCAATTCGCGCAGGCGGCGCGCCTCGAAGGGGGCGGTGCGCACGGGCTGAGCGGCGGCATGGTCGCGAGCGTGCTCGATTACCGCGCCGTCAACTGGGTCGTGCCGCGCGGCAACGGTCCCGACGACCAGCCGTCACGTGCCACGCCGACCGGACGCGTGCTGCGCGACTACCTCTGGGGTCGCACTGTCGCGGCGCTCGACATCAATGCGCCGGTATTGCTGCAGTTTCTCGTCGCCCTGAAGCTTCCGGGCCGGGACGGCCCGGCATGGGTTCGTGACCGCACACGTCTGCACTGGCAACACCTGACGAGTGTGATGCCGGCAACGGGTGATCCGGTTCCACTTGCTCTCGTCGGCCGGGACTCGTCGCCCC
>JAMXLJ010000150.1 GCA_024281095.1 Acidimicrobiia bacterium
CGCCTTCGGTCGTGGCGTGGTTGATCGTCACATACACCAGACCATTCGCGACGGCTGCGACGACGGCGGTCGCACCAAAGTCCACCGACCACTTCGGTGTACCGGTCGAGGCGTCGAACACGCGCAGCGTCGAGTCGTAGACGTTGCCGACCCGGCGGGTGTCCGTCGTGTAGACGAGGCCCTTCGCCACGAGCGGCTGGCTGCACGAACACGGCACGGACCACGCGACCTTCAGGTGCTGAACCGACGTCTCCGTGAGCGCCGGCTCCGACGGGTTCACGTTGCCATGGTCGGGACCGAATCTCGGCTGCGCCCAATCGCATCCCGAGAGTCCGAACGGAACGATCCCGATCGCAAGAATGAGAACGAGACACCGCCGCATTCCCGACAACCCCCGTACCGCATCGGGCCAGAGTGACACGCCCGACGTCTCATATTCAGCGCCCCCACGCAGCGCCGTCGGAGCACGGTCTACTTCGTCGTCCCGGCGCTGTACAGGGAATCGACGGCGCGTCGCGTCGGTCGACGGCAACGCGGTGACTGACTCGTTTCCACGTCCCACTGAAGGCGTCTCGTGAACCCAGGGCGCGCGTCGGTGTGACTACGGGAGGACTCGTCCGCGCGGGTAGTGCGACCGTCGTGCTGCTCGTGCTACTCCGGCTGGGTTCAGGAGCTCGGCGAGCATGTCGACCTGATCCGCGTCGTGCAACGCGTCGCATCATGCACCCGTGCGCGTCGGTGAGTGTGGATATGACCCGGGCTACTACTTTGGTCATTCGGTGGTGCGCGTGCTTCGCGAAACCAAACGCCAGGCTTTAGTGCGCCACTCGGGCGTCAGTTCCCTGCATCCCCATGTTGCGCCCAGGCGCCTTCGGCAAGGATCAGCCACACGCCGAATTTGCCGACTTCGACGGACGATACGACGCGGTCGCGGATGAGTTTGACGCGTTGGCTCTTGTCTCGTTCACGGCTCGCGAACAGCTTCGTGCGCACCTCGACCACGCAGTTGAGTAAGCCAACGTCGAACGGACTCTTCGGGTGGAAGCGAATCTCGATATCCCCCTCGCCCGGGGAGCCGACCCAGGGGTCCTCGGGGCAGTCGACCGCCTCGGAGACGATGCCCGGAAGGATCTCGGCGAGTCGCTGCAACGCGTCGGCGGAGACCGAGCTGTCGTAGGTCACATCGATCAGCGGCACCGAGATGACCTCCCGTGGGCGTTGCATAGAAATGCACAGATGCCACAACAAGGCGTCGGGGTGCGGGGAGGCTTGATCGCTTATCCGGGCCGAAAGGCGATGAGGTTGCCCCCGCTTGCGGCTGACGGGACCGCGCTTGCGGCGAAGACTGTGCCGTCGACTGCACTCTCTGACCGGTACGGTCGCCCGCAGGACCGGACGTCTCAGCACGCCGCACCCTCCGTACCGAAGCAATGTCAAAACCTACTCTCGGCCGGGGTACTACGCACAGGACGAACCCTCGCCCCCCTTGTGACAATCGGGGCACCATGTCGCAAGAACCGCCCCTTCCGGGTGCGGGTGTCGTGCAACGCCCATCCGGCAGCGGTTCGCCCCGAGCCGTCGCCGGATTACTTCGGGTGCAGGGCGTGGCGCTCGAACCAGTGGCGCGTTTTCACCTTCCGCCACTCCTGCGACCGCTCACCGGGCGATACGTCGACGTGCGCCGCTTTAGGACGATGCCTTCGACGCCATGTTCTTTGCGCGCGGCGAATAAGTACGGCGCCGTCATGCCATCCCAGCTCGGCACCACCGCGACGGGCTGACCGAGGTCGACCGCGTCGAGGCGCGCACGGCGACTCTCGTACGTCTCATCGATAAGGAGCCGGTCGTCGAGCCACAGCAGATCGAACACCACGACGGTGAGCGACCCGCGCCGACGCGCGGCGACCGCCGGGGGACACAGTAGAAGTCGCCCGCGCGGCCAGCGTTCGGGACGAGCTCACCGTCGAGGACCGCGCTGAGCTCGAGCTGCCGGAGGGAGTGAAGCTCGTTTATCTCCCGCCCGTCTGCGCGCCTGCTGCTGCGCCCGCCCGCGGTTCTCGTCGGTCCTGCGAGCGGGCCCGGCGGCACCCGCGTCATGGCTTCGACGTCGAGCGTATCTACGGCGCCTGGGACGGTCGGCCGGCGACACCAAGCGCTCGCGAGCTGATTGTGGTTGCGGTCGGGCCCTAGCTTTTCAGGCGACCCAGACGGTGCCGAGGACCGGCACGAAGAGGCCGAGCGGGTCGATGCGCCGGTAGCCGACGGTCAAGTGGCTCTGGCGCGAAGCGTCAGCCGAGCCGTACTGGCTCCGCTGGGACGCGTACGTCGAGTGGGTCGCCGGGCACGGAACCGAAGAGGAGCGTGAGTACGTCGCGGCGGGCGGCCGCGGTCGGGCGCCGGTGAACGGAGTGGGACCCCGCGGCGGCCGGAATCGGGCGGCCACGCTGGGGCCCGCGTCACGACCGCCGTCGGTCGCGTCCCCACGGCGTTCGGGCGCACGCCTGAAGCCCGATACATCCCGCCTGCTCTTCGCGGCCGCGTGGAACGAAGACGGCGAGGCGCACGACGACGATGTCAATCCCGACGACGTACTTCTCGGCCGTCTCGTCGTCGCGACGGCGATCGTGGCGAAGGCTCGGCCGGTGAGGATCGAGGCCGGCTAAGGACCGTCCAGCAGCGGACTGCCGCCCTGTCCCGAACGGATGAATGACTCGAAGGGTTGGCATTCGGCCCGCGTCGTCGGCGACGTCTTCAGGTCGACGGCCGCTTGTTCGGCCCGGCACTCCTGGACGAGTACGTCAATCCTCGCCTTCACGACGGCCGTTTGCGGCTTGATCACGACGTCCTCGTAGACGGCGACTGGATTCGGCATCATCGACGCGAGCCAGAACATCACCGCCGCGATCGCCGCTACGCCGAAGCCCAGGACCGCGAGCGAACCGCCGACCGTGTATCCCTTGCCTGGCCGGGACCAGTCGAGCGTGCGCATGCTCATCGTCACCGCCGCTATCGCCTGAGGCGAAGTGTACCCACGGTTGATGCCGAATCGGCGTCGGCGTCGCTACGTCGGTCATCGGTGTAGGCGACGCAGTGGATGTCCCAAGAGGTTCGCTGTCCATCGTCGTCAGAAACTTCACGCTGCCCGAGGGACTCCCAGTCCTGGGCCATGAGGCACTCGAACATCTTCTCCACGGGTCCATCACCGGAGTCGATCATCAGGGCCTCCGTTTACAGGGCGTCGCCTCGACGCGCCACCTCTCGCTCGCTTCGGCGGTGCGGCGCGCCTGATCGAGCGGATCTTGTCCGAAGTAGCTTTGATTGATTACGGATCGAGGTTGAGCGTCGAGAGTCGCCATCGACCCGGGACACCACGGAGTTTCTTGATTCCCATATCGGTCGTCGAAATGGCGGCGCCGATCGCCGCCTGGGCGGCAGCCTCACTGAGGATGACATCTCCGGGCGACGCGTGATCGAGAAGCCGGGCTGTGATGTGCACCGAAAGGCCCGCGATGTCGTCGTCAATCACTTCGACGTCACCGACATGGACCGCGGTACGACTCTCGATACCGAGTTCGCGTGCTCTTTTTGCGATCGCTGTCGCGCACCGGAGCGCCGCGGTTGCGCTGTCGAACGTCGCGACGCATCCGTCGCCGGTCGTACTGATCCGGTGACCACCGAACCGTTGCACGGCCTCGGCGCTTCGGTTGTGGTAATCGCCGAGTAGCGCCGTCCACGCCCTATCGCGCAACGCCGCGAGCCGCTCGGTCGATCCGACGATGTCGGTCATCACGAGTGCGACCAAAGAGGACCGCTTGACGCTCCCAGGGTCACCCGTGACCATCAACCGGGTCTGCTCGATCACCGCGTCGAGCATCGGCGGCACTGCGAACAAGTGATTCGACGTCGGCACCACGACGTAGTCAGATCTCGCGAGTCGTGTATGGAGGTCGGCGCCCAGCGCAGGAGGAACGACAATGTCATCTCGCGCATGCACGATGGTCACCGGGACGTCGATCGCGTGCAGCCGATCTCGCACATCAAGCAGAGTGACGAACCTCGCGAGCCTCAGGATCTCGCCACGTCTGGAGAGCGCCTGCTCATACTGCTCCATGAACGCGCGTACTTCCGGACGATCCGACAGCTCAGGCATCCACCGCTCGACGATTCGGCCGCTTCCGTAGCGCTCAGCGATGGTGCGCTCAAACCCTTCCCGCACGGATTTCGGGAGACCATCAGGGAAATCAACGTCCTGGATCAGCCGGGCGAAACCGTTCACGATGACCAGCCCGCGGACCCGCCCCCGATGACTCGCCGCGAGCGCGAGCGCAATGGGTGCCGCCGAGTACCAAGCGACGACGAACGCGCTCTCAACCTCGGCCGCGTCCATCACAGCGATCGCTTCACCGACCCTGCTTTCGATACTTGGAGCACCCGCGGGGAGCGGATCCGAATGCCCCGCACCAAGACTGTCGTAGGAAACGAACCGCGCGAACTCCTGCACACGTTCCGGCCACCCGCGCGTTAGAGGGTGCTCACTCCAAACGAGACCCGCGCCATTGGGCACCTCGACAACGTTCGGTCCCACCCCCCGCGCCTTGAACGCCACACTCGCATCGCCCACCAACGCCCACCGAGAATGTGTCATCCCGAAACAGGCCTCCTCCGCAATGCGGCGCCCATATTGTCCCGCTCGCCGCTTGTTATCGCCAGCGCCCAGCGTTCCCGTGCCCGAACCCACCGCGCTGTTTGAGCGACACACCACTCATGGCCTGTCTGCGATACCGCGAAGTGATCCAGACCGTGGCGCCGCACGGTAGCGCTGTGTGGCGGCGACAGTCGGTCCGAGGTGACCCAACGTTGCCCTGACCGGTACCCGGCCGCGATCCGTGCGTCGAGCGCGTTGCGAGCGCGGATCGGCCGTGGTTGGCGCGGGCGCAGCCTAGAGCTGGGATCCGACAGCGACTACGTGAGCGGGAACGGTGTCTTGCTTGCCCTTCACCGTGAAGGACTTGGTCGTCGCGTCGATCGGGGTGTGCAACTGGGCGAACGCGTCATCAGACATCACGATCTGGCCCGGTGCGGCGCATCCCTGCAAGCGCGACGCGAGGTTCACGACATCGCCGAGTGCGGTGAAGTCCTTCATGTCACCGCTACCGACGTTGCCGACCCACGCGGTGCCGAAATGC